>JASHQT010000475.1 GCA_030039005.1 Bryobacteraceae bacterium | reverse complement strand
TCACATTACCAATCTCCAAACGAAGAAACCCATGGTGGTGCGCGTAAACCAGGACTCGTTGCTACGCCGGCTGGATCCGCAAGTAGCCGCGATGCTGGCCCGCAGGCTTCGACCGGCGTCGGCCGAAGGCAATGGCGCGGGCGCTTCAGGAAGGCCGGAAGGCGGCGGCTTCGGTGGACCAGGCGGGCCCGGCGCTGGCGGTGGGTTTCGTGGAGGATTTGCCGGCCCGGGCGGCGGAGGCCCTGGCGGGCCTGGAGGCGGTGGCCCCGGAGGACCGGGCGGCGGACGGTTCGGCGGAGCCGCCGGCGGAGACCTCCAGCAGATCCTGGAACGCATGCCACAGCTCTCACTATCCGAACTGAAGAAGGGCGACGCGGTCATCGTTTCCAGCTCCAAAGCTCCCGCCGACGCGCCTATTACTGCTTTCGCCTTTGTGGCCGGCGTCGAGCCGTTCCTGGAAGCCGCGCCCCGCAGTTCCGGACAAGTCAATTTAGGATCTTGGAATCTCGATCTCGGCGGCAGCCCGGAGGAATAAGCAATCGGTTGCTGCCCCACTCCCAAACACATGAAATCCTTATCCCTGTTGTTGTCGCTTCCGTTGCTGCTGCTCCTTCTGTCGCCTGCCGCCGATCCGCAGTCCTCCGCCACCGTGCATGGCGTTGTCACCGACGAATCCGGCGCCTTGGTCCCCCACGCCACGATCACCGTCTCCAATACCTCCGGAACCGTAAAAACCGGAGCGTCTGGCGACGACGGCAGCTACTCCATTTCCGGTCTCGCTGTTGGCCAATACAACGTGACTGCGTCCTCGCCCGGGCTCCAACAATCGAAACCTTTCGCTGTCGATTTGACGTCCACGCCCAACGCTACGGCCAACCTCCAGATGCAAGTGGTCGCTGAAAAACAGGAAGTGACGGTGCAGGAAAACGCCGGGCCGCAAGTGAGTGTCGATCCGTCACAGAACGCGGGTGCGCTGATCCTGCGCGGCGCCGACTTGCAGGCTTTGTCCGACGATCCCGACGATCTCCAGGCCGACTTGCAGGCGCTCGCCGGCCCCTCCGCCGGGCCGAGCGGCGGCCAGATTTATATCGACGGCTTCACTGGTGGCACGCTGCCGTCGAAAGACAGCATCCGCGAGGTTCGCATCAACCAGAATCCGTTCTCGCCGGAGTACGACAAACTGGGTTACGGGCGCATCGAAATCTTCACCAAACCCGGCACCGACAAACTCCACGGCAACGCGTTCGCGGATTTCGGCGACGCCATCTGGGATGCGCGCAATCCCTATGCAGGCCCTAAGGCGCCGTTCCTTCAGCGCAACTTCGGTGGAACGCTCAGCGATGCGCTGGGAAAAAAACTGTCGTTCTTCCTGGACGTGCAGGATCGCGATATCGACAACGGGAATATCATTAACGGCTATACGGTATCGCCCACGACGTTTCAGCAGACGGCGTTTAACTCGGTCTTCTCGGCGCCGCAGAACCGCCTCCGCATCAGCCCCCGCGTCGACTATCAGCTCACGCCCAACAACACCCTGACCCTGCGCTATGGGTATACGCGCAACAATCTTCTCGACCAGGGCGCCGGCAATTTCAGCCTGCTGACCAATGCCTACCGCGGGTTGGACACCGATCACACCGTGCAGATCATCGACACCCAGGTGATCAACACCCAAATCATCAACGAAACGCGGTTCCAGTTGTATCACACGCAAGACAACGAGTTCGCCAATAACGATCTGCCGGGCGTTACGGTTCTGGGTTCGTTCAACGGCGGCGGCGCGCAGGTGGGCACCACTCTCGACACCGAAAACCATTACGAGCTGCAAAACTACACCACCATCACCAAGGGCGCGCACACCGTGAAGTTTGGCGTCCGCACCCGTGCGGTCACCATCAACAATTTTTCGCCCAACAATTTCGGCGGGTCATACTACTTCCAGGGCGGCGCCTTGGGTGGTTTGAATTGCGATCTGGCGACGGAAACCGATTGCAGTATGCTCTCCTCCATTGCGCAGTACGGCGATACCTTGGCTTTCATTCAGCAGAATCCTTTGCTCACTGGAGCCGCTCAGGCGATGGCGCTGCAACAGCATGGCCTGGGCCCTTCCGAGTTCACCCTCACGACGGGAAACGTCTTGACTAACTTGAACATGGTGGACGTAGGAGCGTTCGTGGGGGACGACTGGCGTGTGAAGCCCAATTTCACTCTGAGCTACGGTCTGCGCTTCGAAACGCAAACCGACATTCATGACTGGCACGATTGGGCGCCGCGCATCGGGTTCGCTTGGGCGCCGGGGCAAAGCAAGAGTAATCCGCGCCCGGCTACGGTGTTCCGCGGCGGCTTCGGTATCTTCTATGATCGCGTCCCGGACACGGATATCGAAACCGCGTATCGTTACGGAACCCAGTTCCCCGAATACGAGCAGCAACAATACGTGATCGCGCAGAGCGCCGCCAACCCGATCCCTTATCCGGTCACAGTCACTCCGGGTGTTGCTCCCGGATTCCCCGCTCCCGGCCTGCCAGCGGGGTTATCGCTGGACGTCCCGCACACCATCGAGCTGCTCGATTCCAATCTGCACGCACCCTACATCCTGCAGGAAGCGTTCACCGTCGAGCGGCAGTTGCCCAAGAACACCACCCTCTCGGAATCCTACGTGAACTCACATGGATTGCATGAACTCCGTGAGGCGGACATCAATGCTCCCCTGCTCGGCACCTACTCGGGACCCGGCACCGGCGTCTACCCGCTCGCCGCCGAATACCAAACCGATCCCGTGCTGCTCATGCAATCCTCCGGCTTGTTCAACCAATGGCAGTTGATCACCAACGTGCGCTCTCAGTTGAGCAGAAGAATTTCACTGAACGGCTTCTACATGTATGGACGCGCCTACAGCAATACAGACGGTATCGGCACGCTGCCGGCCAATCCTTACAGCATGGCCGGTGAGTATGGGCCGTCGGCTCTGGATGAGCGTAATCGCGTCTTTGTCGGTGGAACCATCAACACGTGGTGGGGA
Organism: Bryobacteraceae bacterium; assembly: GCA_030039005.1. The sequence goes on along the minus strand of JASHQT010000475.1, from coordinate 6,493 downwards.
ATCCTCGCCGCACCCTTCTTCACCGCCAATTCCGGCGCGCCATTCAACATCATCACCGGCACGGACCTGTTTGGAGAAGATCTCAACTCCACGATCCTCCCCACGCGTCCGGGCGAGTCGACCTCTCCTATTCCCGGCTTGACCAAGCAATATGAATACGACGGCGTTTACCTGGACCCCAGCCCGTACCTTTCCAATGGCACCCTCAAGCCGGGCGAGACCATTCTGCCGCGTAATTTCGGCCGCAGCCCCGGCAACATCAGCTTGAACTTCCGGCTGGCGAAGACCTTCGGCTTCGGCGGATCGCGTGAAGCCGGCGCCAGGAACAATAATGGAGGGGGCGGCGGTGGTGGCAACTTCCCCGGCGGCGGCTTTCCCGGTGGTGGAGGAGGCGGCGCACGCGGCGGCGGCGGTGGCCCGGGCGGCGGTTTTGGCGGTGGCCCGGGCGGTGGACCGGGCGGGTTCTTCCGCGGGCTCGGCGGTGGTAGCACCGGCCAGCGCTATAACCTGACCATCTCTGTCCAGGCGCGCAATTTGCTCAATCACGTGAATCCCGGGCCCATCAACGGCATCATGACCTCACCGCTCTTTGGCGAATCGAATACGCTCGCTGGCGGCATCGGCGCCTTCGCCAATAGCGGCCTGAACCGCCGCATCGATCTCCAGGCGCGCTTCACGTTTTAGCAGGCCCTTAACCCTGTTAAACTGAATCCAAGTTTCATCATGCCGATCAGCAAGGAGCTACTCGATATTTTGGTCTGCCCGCTGGATAAAGCCGAACTGGAATTGAAGCCCGATCAAAGCGGCCTGAAATGCGTCCAATGTAAGCGGGTTTACCCGATACGCGATGGCATCCCCGTCATGCTGATCGACGAGGCGAAAGTCGAGGAGTAAGTCCGGCAGCCCGAAATGAGCACTGTGCTAGACCGCTTGCCGTCCGGCGCACGGGTGGCGATCATCCGTTTGCGGTCCCTGGGAGATTGCGTACTCACTACGCCCGCGATTGAGCTGCTCCAGCGAGCGCGGCCGGATTTGCAAATCGCGGTGGTAGTGGAGGATCGGTTCGCGGCGATTTTCGCGGGAAATCCGCGGGTCGAACGCGTACTCCCGCCCAATGCCGCACTGGTCGGAAGATTCCGTCCGCACCTGGCGATCAATTTCCATGGCGGCGTCACCAGCGTTGGGCTCATGCTCGCCGCGGCTTCGGGATTCCGCGCCGGATTCGGGCATTTTCGCTTTCAGCCCATGTACAACGTGCGCATCCCCCGCGCCCAGGAAATCCTGGCAGTGGACCGTAAGGTCCATACGGCGGAACATCTGGCTTCCGCTATGTTTTATCTCGGCGCGCCCCGAACCGAGATTCCGCGCGCGCGATTATTTGCCGAGCCGCTATCCCGGCCGCGCCCCTACGCCGTCCTGCACCCCTTCGCTTCCGAGCCCGCGAAAACCTGGGCCGCGGAAAATTTTCTCGCCCTGGCCCGGCGCCTGGATCGCGATCTTGGCCTCGAGCCCCTGTTTATCGGCTCCGCCCAGGAAGACCTGTCGTCCTTTGCCGAATATCCCTGCTTCCATGGCTCAGCACTCGAAGAAGCGAAATCGCTGATCGCGGGCGCGGCCCTGTTCGTCGGCAACGATAGCGGACCGGCTCACATCGCCGCGGCTTTCGGGCGGCCTCTCGTTGTGCTGTGGGGCGCCTCCGACCTCGACAACTGGCGTCCCTGGCGCACCGAGAGTGTCGTACTCACCGGCGCCTCGGGCATCGAGTCAATCTCCGTTTCCGAAGCGCTCGCGGCAGTCGAATCCGTGACCGAATCCATGATCGAATCCACTGTCCCGCTGCGTCCGGCTCAACCGTCGCTATGACCGAGCTCCGGCGCCTGCTCCGTTACGTCCGCCCGTACATCGCATCTCTTCTGCTATCGGTGGTTCTGCTGGCGTTGGTGGGCGCCGCGCAAGGATTCACGGCCATCCTGGTTGGCCCGGTGTTCGACCGCGTCCTCAAACCGGATTCGCCCGACGCTCCCGTCGCGCTGTTCACCATTCCGTTGTTCCAGCACACCGTCTATCTTCAGGATTTCGTCCCGGCGGGAATTCACAACATCTGGACCATGGTAGCCGTCGCCATTGTCGCCACGTTCTTCATCAAGGGCGCCTGCGATTACTTCGGAAACTTCTTTATCAACTACGTCGGCTTTTCGGCCGTCACCGATCTGCGCCAAACGGTGTTCGATAAAGTGCTCCGCCAGGACGCGCACTTTTTCGAATCGAATTCCACTGGCCGCGTCATGTCGTCCATAATGAACGACATCGACAAAATTCAGGTAGCGACCTCGCACATGCTGGCCGACTGGATGCGCCAGAGTTTCACCGTCATCTTTCTGCTGTGCGTGGTGATCCAAAAAGACTGGCGGCTCGCCTTAGTCAGCCTTACGCTGCTCCCGTTCGTCCTGGTGCCCACGCAGCGCATCGGACGCCGCATCCGCCGCATCACCCGTTCGGCGCAGGACGACGCCGGCACGCTCAGCCAGATCCTCCAGGAAACCATCAGCGGCCATCATGTGGTGAAGTCCTTCGGCGCCGAGGACGTGGAATCCAATCGCTTCGCGCTGGCGTCGGCGCGATTGAAATCGAGCAATCTGCGCTACATCGCCCAGCAGGCGCTTTCTTCACCGCTCATCGAATGTTTCGGCGCTCTGACCATCGTCGGCCTGCTCAGCTACGCGCGCATTCAGATCAAGGAAGGATCTCTTACCGCGGGCGAGTTCACCAGCTTCGTGATTGCGCTCCTCATGCTGTATGAGCCGGTCAAGCGGCTCACCGGCATCCACAATATTTTCCAACAGGCTTTGGGCGCATCTCAAAAGGTGTTCGAGTACCTGGATCGCGATCAGCAAATCGTCGAGAAGCCCACGGCCGCCAAGTTGTCCAAGTTCCAGCATGCCGTGACGCTCGATCGCGTCGATTTCCAGTATCCCAACGCCCCCAACGCATTCGCGCTGCGCGGGCTTTCGCTCGAAGTGCGCGCCGGCGAGGTGGTCGCGCTGGTGGGCCCCAGCGGCGGCGGAAAAACCACGCTCGCTAACCTGGTTCCCCGCTTTTATGACGTCACCGGCGGCGCGATCCGCATCGATGGAACCGACGTGCGCGATCTTCAGCTCGCATCGTTGAGGAACCTGATCGGCATGGTGGCACAGGAGACCTTTCTGTTCAATGACACCGTCGCGAATAACATTCGTTATGGACGGCCCAAGGCGCGGGACGAGGAAATTCGCGAGGCCGCCCGCAACGCTCTGGCCGACGAATTCATCGAGCGCATGACGGACGGCTACGGCACCGTGATCGGCGAGCGCGGCGTCAAGCTGAGCGGAGGACAGCGCCAGCGGCTGGCCATCGCCCGCGCTTTGCTCAAGAACGCGCCCATCCTGATTCTGGATGAAGCGACGTCGCATCTGGATACCGAATCCGAAGTCCTGGTGCAGCGCGCGCTCCAGACCCTGATGGCCAACCGCACCGTCATCGTGATCGCGCACCGGCTTTCCACCATCCGGCGGGCGGACAAAATCGTGGTGATGGACCGCGGGCGGATTTCCGAAGTTGGTACACACGAGGAATTGATCGCCCATGGCGGCATCTATCAACGGCTCCACGAACTGCAATTCCTCTCCGATCCTCTTGTGAATCCATGAGTGCCCCAGTCCCCCAGCCAGTTCGGAGTATGACCGGCTTCGCACGCATCCAGAAGACTACTCCGCAGGGCGATGTCACGGTGAGCCTGAAGAGCGTTAATCATCGGGGACTGGATCTGCATTTTCATCTGGGCTCGGAACTGGACTGGCTGGAACCCGCCATGCGATCCGCGCTCAAGAAAACGGTTTCTCGCGGGCACGTGGACGTGCGCTGTACGCTCGTGCGGCCGGGCGACGGCGCTGCGGGTGGTCTTAATCTTCCGCTCATTCGCTCTTACGTGGCCGCTTTTCGCCGCGCCGCGGCCGAAGAACAGATCGACTCGCAGCCGGACCTGAACCGGATCCTGGCGCTTCCCGGAGCCCTGGGCTCCTCAGAGTCCGCCGCCCCCGATGCCGAGGCCGAACAAGCCATTCTCGCGGCGCTGGACGAAGCGGTCGAAATGTTGAACCGGTTTCGCGCCCGCGAAGGCGCCGAACTGGCCGCCTTCATCCGCGAACAGAACGCCCTGCTGCGCTCGGGTTCCCAAGAGATGCAGCGCATCCGTGCCGGCGCCGTCCCCGCGTTCCAGAAGCGCCTGCTCGAGCGGCTCCAGGAGCTGCTTGGAACCTCCAATATCGATCCGCAGCGCCTGGCACAGGAGGCCGCGTTACTCGCCGACCGCAGCGACATCGGCGAGGAGATCGCGCGTCTCGAAATTCACTCCCGCCAACTGGACGAGATCCTCGATTCGGGCGGCGAAGCCGGCAAGCGGCTCGATTTTTTGCTGCAGGAGCTGAACCGCGAGACCAACACCATTCTCTCCAAGACCAGCGGCCTTGGCGACCTGGGTCTTCGCATCACCGAACTGGCGCTCGCTGCCAAGGCGGCCATCGAAAAAATCCGCGAACAGGCCCTCAATCTCGAATGAGCCCCATCAGCGTTTTCATCATCTCGGCGCCCTCCGGATCGGGCAAGTCCACCCTCGTCCAGAGGCTGCTGAAGACGGTGCCCAACCTGGCCTTTTCCATTTCCTACACCACCCGTCCGCCGCGCGCCAGCGAAAAGCCCGGCGAGGACTATATCTTCATCAGCCGCAAGGAGTTCGAAGAACGGTTGGCACGCGGCGAGTTCCTCGAGCACGCCGAGGTTTTTGGAAACTACTACGGCACCAACCGCGAAGCGTTCGAGGCGGCGACGCGCGAGGGCAAGGACCTGGTACTCGACATCGATATCCAAGGTGCGAGACAATTAAGGACAGCGATCCCGCAGGCGATCACCATTTTTGTGCTACCGCCGTCCAAGCAGGTGATGGAGCAGCGGCTTCGGTCGCGGTCGCAGGACACCGAAGAAGTGATCGAGCGCCGGTTGCACGGAGCGGCGGTCGAAGTCAAGAATTACACGCACTACGATTTTGTCATCATCAATCGCGATATCGAGGAAGCCTCCGCGCAACTGGTCAATATCGTGGAAGCCGAGCGCTCGCGCCGCACGCGTATGGAAGAGGAAGTAAGACCGATTCTCGAAAGCTTTCTCGAACCGGACGGTGACGACGCCGGCAAGAAGGATTGAGGTATTTAAGTATGGCTGAAAGAATGAGAAACAACGCGATGTACGCCATCCCCGATGACAGCGAGCAGAGCACCTATCGCTTCATCATCGTGGCGGCCAAGCGCGCGCGGCAATTGCAGAACGGCGCCCGTCCCTTCCTTCCCACGACGTCGAAGAAGCCCACCGTCACTTCGATGGAGGAAGTCCGGCGCGGGCTGGTGAAATACACGGATCTGATGCGGGCCACTGCCGAAGAAGAGCTCGCCCCGCAAGAGTAAAGCTGAATTGCCTAGGATAACGCCATGAACGTCGTGCTGGGCGTGGGTGGCGGAATCGCCGCATATAAATCCGCGGAATTGGCGCGGACGCTCATGGATCGCGGCATGCGCGTCCAGGTGGTCATGACCGACGCCGCGCGCGAATTCATCACGCCGCTCACGTTTGCGAGCCTGACCGGCCAGAAAGTCATCACCGGTTTGTTCTCCTCGGACAATCCGGAGGAAACATATTCAAGTTCCATCGAGCACATCGCCGTCGCTCAAACCCACGAAGTCCTGGTGATCGCTCCCGCCACGGCCGATCTGCTGGCGCGACTGGCGCACGGCCTCGCCGATGATTTTCTCACCACCATGTACCTGGCTTTCAGCGGCCGCGTGGTGCTTGCGCCCGCGATGAACAACAACATGTGGACGCATCCGGCGACACAGCATAATCTAGCCCTATTGCGCGAGCGCGGGCATGTGATCGTCGAGCCGGAGGAAGGCCTCCTCGCCTGCGGCACGACGGGCCCCGGGCGCCTGGCTGACCCAGTCAGGATCGCCGATGCCGTCGCCGGCCTGAGCCTGCGCACGCGCGATCTTGAAGGCGAAACCATTCTCATCACCGCCGGCCCCACCGAGGAGCCGCTCGACCCGGTGCGCTTCATATCGAACCGCTCCAGCGGCAAAATGGGTTACGCGCTGGCCGAAGCGGCGGTGCAGCGCGGCGCGCATGTGATCCTGGTTTCGGGGCCCGTGGCGCTGGCCGAACCTCACGGCGTGCGCGTGGTGCACGTCCGCACGGCGCTTGAAATGTACGACGCGGTCATGGAACACCTGGATGAATCCGGTATCATCGTCAAGGCCGCCGCGGTGGCCGATTACCATCTCGCGCAAGTCCCCCGGCACAAAATCAAAAAGACCGCCATGCGCATGTCCATCGATTTGGACCCGACGCTCGACATCCTGGCCGAACTGGGCCGCAAGAAAGGCGACCGGCTGCTGATCGGTTTCGCCGCCGA
>JASHQT010000474.1 GCA_030039005.1 Bryobacteraceae bacterium | reverse complement strand
GCCAATCACGCCGTCGGTCGCCAGCGTCACCTTGATTTCGTCCGATTCGAACCATTCATCCAGAAATTCGACCGCGCTTTGCGTGAAGATTTTCACCAACCCGACGATTTCCTTGGCGCTCAATCCACGCATTTTCCCCGCCAGCTTCAAATAATCCACAAAATCGCCCAGGCCTTGCGGCGGAAACTCGGGCGGAGTGGTCAGCAACAATCCTTCCACGACTTCGGAGAGCCGCTCCAAATGGTCTTCATAGGAGGGAAATGCGGCGGCATCGCGCGGCGAAAATTTGGCGATCTCCGCCAGTGTTTTCGCGCGATCCTGCCACATGAACAAATGGCGCCCGTCGGGAAACGGCGAGAAAAAGGCCGGGTCCTTGGCGTCCACGCGATAGCCGAAACGCGCGAGCTCCAGGTCGCGAATCACGCGCTCCTGCAGCAGGCTGGTCAGATAAGCGGCGGTCGAAACTTTGTAGCCGGGCCAGACTTCCTCGGTGACCGCGCAGCCGCCCACCAGCTCGCGCCGTTCCAGCACCAGCACGCGCCGCCCCGCCCGCGCCAGATAAGCGGCGCACACCAATCCGTTGTGCCCCGCGCCGACGATGATCGCATCCGGATTTTGCACATCCGATTTTAGCTCGGGACCAGCGCCAGCAGCCGGTAAACCGCAGCCAGGAGCCCCAGGCACAGAACGAAAATGCACGTACCTAACAGCGCGTGCAGCGTGCCCTCGGCCAGCGCGGGCGACAATCCCGAAAACGCCACCCGCAGCGCGTTCGCGACGATCGCGGTAGGGATGGCGGTGGCCAGCATCGCCAGGCGCACCCATGGCCTAGCGCCGGCCCCGTAAGCGAAAACCAGCGCAAGAAACGCGAGCGGCAGCAGGTAACGGATGCCGTCGCAAGCTTCCACCACCGCGATGCTGTTTCCTGAGACGTTCAGGATATCGCCGTCGCGCACCACCATGAATCCGGCCAGCGACAGGATGCCTCCTGCCAGGCGCGTGGCCGTAAGCTGCAATGGCAGCGTGACCTGGTTGTACACAATCGCCAGCTTGGGCAGCATGAACAGCGTGAGCGCCAATGGAAACGCCAGCGCTCGCAGCCAGGCTCGGCCGAGCAGACATAACACGACACCGGCAATTGAGAGAACCAGCGCGAGCGAACCGGCGAACAATCCCGCACCCAGCGCCGAGGCGAATTGCAGTCCCGCACCCAGCGCGAGCAATGCGAATCCCCAAGCGCTCCATTCCACCGGCAGCTTGCTCCAGCGCCCTCGCTCGCGCCACACGATCCAGCCGATCACGACGGGCACCAGAAACGCGTAGCCCATGTCTTGATCGGTCCACCATTGGTGCACCATTCCGGCGATGGTGGACGCATAGCAGAGCGCCAGCGCAACGATGGCGAGGACGGCGACCGCACGGCGCATGGTGTCGATCCCCCAGTGTACCCGCTTCTTCCGGCCGTGGCTCAGATATAGTGGAATCTCAGGGTCATTTTCATGCTCGTCGTCATGCAGGAAGGCGCCGAAGAGGCGCAGACGCAAAACGTCATCGACCGCCTGGTCTCCATGGGCTTCATCGTGCACCGCTCTTCCGGCGTGCAGCACACGGTGCTCGGCGGGGTGGGGCCGGTGGGCGACGTCGACCCCATCGAGTTCGAGGTCATGCCGGGGGTCAAAGAATGCCACCGCATTGTCTCGCCCTATAAACTCGCGAGCCGCCATTTCAAGCCCGCGGGAACCATCATCAAGATTGGTGATGTGGAGATCGGCGGCGGCGAAGTGGTGGCGATGGCCGGGCCATGCAGCGTCGAAAACCGCGAGCAGATCCATCAGGTGGCCGAAGCGGTGGCCTCGGCCGGCGCCAAGGTGCTGCGCGGCGGCGCGTTCAAACCGCGCACCTCGCCTTACAGCTTCCAGGGGATGGGCGAAGAAGGGCTGAAGCTGCTGCGCGAAGCGGCCGACCGCCATCATATGCTGCTGGTGAGCGAAGTGATGGACCAGACGCAGATCCCGCTCATGCTGGATTATGTCGACATCCTGCAAGTGGGCGCGCGCAACATGCAGAACTACAATCTGCTGCGCGAACTGGGCCAACTGCGCCGGCCGATCCTGCTCAAGCGCGGCATTTCCGCGACTATCGAAGAATTGCTGCTCAGCGCTGAGTACATTCTTTCGGGCGGCAATTACGAGGTGATTCTGTGCGAGCGCGGCATCCGTACATTTGAAAACTCGACGCGCAACACCATGGACATTTCGGCCATCCCGGTGGTGAAGTCGCTCTCCCATTTGCCCATTCTGGCCGATCCTTCGCACGGCACCGGTCGCCGCGATAAAGTACTTCCGATGGCGCGAGCGGCGGTAGCGGCCGGCGCCGATGGATTGCTGGTGGAAGTGCATCCTGATCCCGACCACGCCTTGAGCGACGGTGCGCAGTCGCTTTTCCCGCAACAATTCCGCGAGCTCATGGACCAATTGCGCATGATCGCGCGCGCCGTGGGCCGAACCGTGGCGGACGTCCAACCGGTATAACGCGGCATGATGGAGACAGTCGCGATTTTCGGCGTGGGGCTGATCGGCGGATCCTTCGCCCTCGCGCTGCGCAAAGCCGGTTTTGCAGGCCGGATCATCGGCGTCAGCTCGGATCAAACCATTCGCGCAGCATTGGCCGCCGGAATCATCGACGAAGCGTTGCCCGCCCCTCAGGCGGCCGCCGAGGCCGATCTGGTGTATCTGGCGCAGCCGATTTGCCGCATCATCGACTGCCTGGCCGAGCTCGATGCCTGGGTAAGGCCCGGGGTCCTGATTACCGACGCCGGCAGCACCAAGCAAAGGATTGTCGAGCACGCGAGCCAGGTAATTTCCCGAGCGCAGTTCTTAGGCGGGCACCCGATGGCCGGTCGCGAGCGCCGCGGCGTGGAAGCGGCCGAGGCGGATCTGTTCCAAGGCCGTCCCTACGTTCTGACGCCGCGTTCGCCCCAGGAGCTGGAGACGCCCGCCGCACGGGAGTTTCTGGCCTGGATCCCGCGGCTGGGCTCATTTCCGGTGATCCTGGATGCGCAGGAACACGATCGCACCGTGGCCTTTACCTCGCACCTGCCGCAACTGGCCGCGACCGCGCTGGCGGCCACGCTGGATGGCCGTCCGGAGCCCCAAACGGGCGTCTATGGACCGGCCCTGGTCGATAGTACCCGGCTGGCCCTTAGTTCATATGAAATCTGGGGCGACATTTTCGCTACGAATCGGGATCTAATCCTCGTGGCGCTGGCAAGTTACATCACGAAGCTGGAGAGCTTCCGGGACGCTCTGCGGACCGACGGCCTGCGACGCCACTTTGACGCTGCGACGCACTTTGCCGCGCAACTGCGCGGCGACCGGCCAGGACTCTCGTCTAGAGCGGGGCTCTCGAAAGATAGTTAAAGTTCATTAGAATTTTATATGACAATTCTCTTGACGTTCGGACTATAATAGGCAGGATCAATGGGCGCGCAATCTTTATCGATCGCGAGCGTCGTTCGGAGCGAATTGATCAACCTGGACGGCGTCACGAAATTCTCGCCGAATCGGCGGTTTGCCACCGTGTACTCGGAGGGCAGTCCATTGGACTGCCTGTTCTTCCTCGAGGCCGGGCTGGTGAAAATCCATAAACACGGGGAAGACAACAAAGAGATTATCCTGCAAATTGTGACCGCAGGAGAGCTGTTCGGAGAACAGGCGCTGGGAACCGAACCCTCCCGCACCATCGCAGCGGAAGTGCTGCAGGAGGGCGTGATTTACGTCATCCCAAAAGATGTTTTTCTCCGCGCCTGCGACCAGCATCCGGAGCTGTGGCGCGAAATTTCCGGGATACTGACCGCGCGCAAGCGGCAATTAGAGAAAAAAGTCGAGCTGCTGTGCCTCCGTGACGTCGAGTATCGCATTCTTTACTACCTGGCGGAACTGGCGAAAACGTTTGGCGCCAAAGCCAACGGCGTGGATTATTCGATCCCGCTCTCGCAGGGCGAGTTGGCCAGCCTGATCGGCGCGACGCGCGAGACCACTTCCACCACCTTGAACCACTTGGCCCGTAAAGGCGTGATCCGGCTGGGCCGCCGCCAGTTGATCGTGCCGTCTATCGACGGGCTGCTCGAAACCGCGAACCAGAGGACGCAAGTCGCCAAAGTCTCGTAAGAGCCGCGACCGTGAGGGAGCGGGAGCGCCCGCTCTCATCTCGACCGTGAGCTAGCGGTGCACCTGTGCCACGTCTGCACACCGTTTCATGGCACAATCCCCACCTTTCCAATCCATTGGCCATGGAGTTAAAATTGCCATGGCGAATCCAATGTCTTTCGCATCCAGGGTAATCATTGTGTCGGCTGCAGCATCGCTCGCGCTGCTTGGGCAGTCGCTCGCACCTCCCCAGAGCCAGCCGGAAGCGGAGACCGCTTCGGACCTGAATATCAACTCGCGCTACACCATCGAAAGCATTCATTTCGTCGATCATCGCGATTATAAGTTGAGCACCTCGGCGCGCGAGGAAATTCGGCGGCTGGTGGGCGCCAAGGTGAGCACCGAAGCCCTGGACCGGCTCACCGCGCGCATTCAGCGGGAATTGCGCGCCCATGAAGTCACGTTCAAGCTGACCCGCGGCGTGCTGCCGGATTCGGTGCGCGTACTGATTCAGGTGGATCATGCCGGCGGGTCGATCGAGGCCTCCATTCCCGCCCTCACCTACAACTCGCAGCTCGGATTTACCGGGATGGGCGAGATTGCGAGCACGATCGGTCCCAATACCTTCACGTTCCGGATCGGGCGCAGCACCGACAGCCTGATCGAGCGGTACTCGGGCGTCCAGGCGGGCTACGAGCGCAGCCTGACCTCCAATGGACGGATCCGCATCGGCTTCGAGTTCGATGGCTACGCTGACGGATACGATCCCGCCACGCTCGTGGCGCTCGAAGACGAGTCCACCCTGCGATCTTCTTCCCTGGGCGCTGGGGCTTATAGTTCCCGTCTGAACTACGAGCCCAGCGCCACCTTTGTGCTGGCCGAACCGTTGACCTACACGGTGGGCTTCAGCTTCGAGCAACTCAATGGCTTAATTCCAGGTTTGCCTTCGGCCGCGCGTTCGGAATCGGCCAACGCGGTGGTAAATACTCTGCATTATCACCAGCGCTGGCGTGATTTGAGCGACAGCACTCAGGAGTTGGACGCAGGATACAGCCTGCGCGCGGCCACCACGCTTCTTTCCAGCGATCTCGCCTACACGCGCCACCTGGCGCATTTGCAGTACAATTACTCCAATCGGACTCAGTCCGTGGAAGTGACCATGATGGCGGGAGCGATCTATGGTCAGGCTCCTCTTTTCGAGCGTTTTGCTCTAGGAAATAGCGAGCTGTTGCGGGGCTGGAACATGTACGACCTGGACCCTCTCGGCGGAAACCGGCTGGTCTACGGGTCCGTCACTTATGGTTATCGTATGATGCGGGTTTTCTTCGATTCCGGTTCGGTATGGGACCAAGGCAAGGCGCCGGAGCTGAAAGAATCGGCCGGGATCGGAATCTCGAGCGGCTTGGGCGTGCTGGAAAAAGGCGCGTTCCTGCTGGCGTTGGCGTTTCCTCTCCGCCAGGGCCCGCTCATTCCGGTACTCATCGCGGGAATGAACTTTTGACTCCACTCCCTCACATTACGGGACCGAAGAACGCACACCGGTTCATGAACCGCGCGCGTAAGCAAGCGGTCGTGGCGATGCTCATCACGCTCAGTTTGGCTGCGATGACCGTGTCATCCCAAGGCTTACTGGTGCGGCGCGTGGGCGGCGACCTTCACGTCAGCGCGCCGTCGCTCCATTTCCTCACCGGGAAATCGCTGGCGCGGCTGCACGACGGCGCGGCGGTGCCTTTCGATTTTCAACTGGTGATCACTTCGGGCGGGAAGAACAATGTCGTGGCGCGCGCGCTCGAACGCTTCACGGTCAGCTACGACGTCTGGGAGGAAAAATTCTCCGTGGTGCGCATGAGCGACCGGCACCGCTCCAGCTTGCGGATGCCCGCTGCGGGGGCTGAATCCTGGTGCCTGGATCATATCGTGATTCCAGCCGCGGCGGTGCCCGCCGGCGAGCAGCTCTGGGCGCGGCTGGAAATCCGCAGCGTGGAGACTAAAGAACCGCCCGACGCCGGTTCGGGCATCAATCTCGCCACGCTGATCGAAATCTTCAGCCGGCCGACGCGCCCACAGCAGGACCGTTGGTCGGTGGAATCGGCGCCGTTCCAACTCGCCGATCTGAAACCCGTCGATTTCAAACCCACCGATTCCAGATAGCCATGAACCGGCTGCGCAATCGCCTGATCCTGGTGTTCGTCGTGGCTACGCTCGCGCCCCTGTGCCTGATGGGTTGGATTTCGGTGCGCATGCTGCACTACAGCCTGTCGCTTTCCTCGACCGCCGAGCTGGATCAGGTTTCCCGGTCGCTCCAGCAGACCGGCCGCGAGCTCTACCGCCAGGCTTCCGCCTCACTGAAAAAGGATGCGGCTTCCGGACGCATTGCGCCGCGACTTTTTCCGACGCGAGCCAAGAGCCAATGGCCAACAGCGATTCAGGAATTCTTTGCCAACGGCGATGCCGAGAGTTTCAGCCTAGATGGCGAACAGGACGACCGGCTGGATTATCTGGTCCGCCGCGCCGATGGCGTCGCGATGTATTCGGCGTCGTTGAACGGCATCGCCATGCAGAGGCTTTCGGATCAATATACCGACGCACGCGCTGCCGTAGCTGCCGCGGGTACGCACAACTGGCGGCGCGGTTTCACCTACACCTATTTGCTGCTGGCCGCGGCCATCTGGCTGCTGACGCTCCTCGCGCTGCTGTATTTCGCCCAGCGCATCAGCCAGCCGATTCAGGAGTTGACCAAAGGGCTGTCGGAAGTGGCGGCGGGCCACATGGACTACCGCGTGCCAGAGGATGGCCTCTCAATTCACGGCGATGAAATCGGGTCGGCGATTCGCGCGTTCAACGGCATGGCCGAACAGTTGAAACAATCCCAGGAACGCCTGGTCTATGTCACGCGCCTGGAAAGCTGGCAGGCGCTGGCGCGCAAAATGGCGCACGAGGTGAAGAATTCGCTGACACCCATCCGCCTCACCATGGAAGAGATCGCGGCGCGGCAATCGGACTCCGGCGGCGACTTCTACGAACAGGCCGCGCAGATCGTCGTCGACGAGGTGCAAAGCCTGGAGCGGCGCGTGCGCGCGTTCTCCGATTTTTCAGCCGAGCCGCCAGTATCGCCCAAGAACATCGATATCAATTCCCTGCTCGAAGAGCGCATCGCGTTCTTGCGCACCGCGCATCCCGACATTGTGTACAGCACGCGGCTCGCTTCCGATCATCCGCGCGTGTACGCCGACGAGGATCTGGTGAAAGGCGTACTGACGAATCTGTTGGAAAATGCGGCGCAAGCGGTCCGGCCGGGCGGCACGGTGCTGGGCGTTACGGCCTCCGGCGCGGACAAGATTACCATTGAAGTTCATGACTCCGGTCCCGGACTCAGCCAGCAAGCACGCGGCTCGCTGTTTCAACCCGCCATCTCCTTCAAGCGCGGCGGCATGGGCCTGGGGCTGTCCATCGCCCGGAAGAGCGCGCTGCTGGCAGGGGGCGACATTCTCCTGGTGCCGGGCGAGCTGGGAGGCGCTGCGTTCCGTGTTCTGCTTCCCGTGGCCTAGAGCCCATGTCTCGCACGCACCGGGTGCCCTCTGGGCGCGTGCCGCCTTGCCGCTCTTCACCGTGCTTCTCGCCGCCCAGGAACCTGTCGTGCTCCGCGTTCCAGCAAGTCTGATCGTCGCCCCTACTTCGGTCACCGACCACTCCGGCAACTTCGTCAACGGACTCAGCGCCGCCGATTTCCAGCTTTACGACAACGGCATAGCCCAGCAGATCTACGAAGACGACGATTTTCTGCCGATTTCCCTCGGCATCGCAATTCAAGGGGATCTGAAGAGGCAGGCGTTGGAGCGCGTCCACGACCTGGGGCCCCTGCTCGGCGCGCTGGTGGTGGGCGTCGGCGGCGAAGCGGCGATCTTCCGCTTCAACGGCAAGCTCGAAGTTATGCAGAACTTCACGCCGGATCTCGGCCGGCTCACGCACGCGTTGCGGCGCGTGGAATATTCGCCTGGGCCCAGTCACGTCATCGACGCTACGCTCGACGCCATCGGGCTGCTCGACCACCGGCCCACGTTTCGCCGCCGCATTCTGCTGCTGGTCTCCGAATCGCGCGATTCGGGCAGCGACAAAGGTTTGGACGACGCCTGGAACGACGTGCCGATGAGCAATACGTTGATCTATTGGCTCAATGCCGGGCGCGGGGCAATGCCCGAAGATCCTGTGCCGGCCATAACGCGCTATAGCGGCGGCCGCGTGTACGCGATTGCCAACGAACGCGCGCTCGAACATGCCATTACGCAGATCGGCGACGAGATCCACGGGCAGTACTTGCTAAGCTACACGCCGGCGCATACCAACGCAACCGGTTTTCACCGTATCCGGGTGACCACCAAACGCGTCGGTATGGAAGTACGCTCGCGGCCCGGCTACTGGCCATCCAACTGAACCCCATGGTTTCCAAACGCATCCTCGTGCTGGACGACGAACCGAATATCGGCGGGTCGCTGCGCCTGATTTTGGAGCGCGAAGGCTATTCCGTCACGCTGGCGCGCAGCATCGCCGACGCCAAGTCCGTGGCGGACCGCGCCGACTTATTGCTGCTGGACGTACGGCTGCCGGACGGCAGCGGGATCGAATTTCTCAAACAGTTGCGGGAGCGCGAATGCTTCGCTCCGGCCATCATGATCTCCGGTCATGGCACCATCGCCGAAGCCGTAGCGGCCACGCGCGCCGGCGCGTTCGATTTCTTGGAAAAACCGCTGGGACGCGATAAAGTCCTGCTGTCGCTCAAAAACGCACTCGAACAGGCCAATTTGCGCCGGGAGAATGAACGCCTGCGCGAGTTGGTGGCATCTTCGAATTCGAAGATGATCGGCACCAGCCCGGCCTTTTTGCGCGTGGTAGAGCAAGCCAGCATGGCGGCGCGCTCGGACGCCCGCATTCTGCTCATGGGCGAATCGGGTACCGGCAAGGAACTGCTGGGCGCGCATATTCACCACGAGAGCCCGTTCGCCAATGGACCCTTCGTGAAGGTGAACTGCGCGGCCATCCCGCCGGACCTGCTCGAAAGCGAGCTCTTCGGCCACGAAAAGGGCGCGTTCACGGGCGCCATCACCACGCGCAAGGGCAAGTTCGAGCTGGCCGACGGCGGGACCATCTTTCTGGACGAAGTCGGCGACCTCCACGCCGGTTCGCAAGCCAAGCTGCTGCGCGTCTTGCAGGAGGGCGAGTTTCACCGTGTGGGCGGCGAGCAGACGATTCGCGTGGCTGTGCGCGTGGTTTCGGCCACCAACCGCGCGTTGCCCGATCTTGTGGCGCAGCAAAAATTTCGCGAGGATCTCTACTACCGGCTCTGCGTGGTGCCGATTCGCGTTCCGTCCCTCCGCGAGCGTCCCCAGGACATCAGCGCCATGGCAGATTACTTTCTGGACGATTTCTGCCTGCGCAACAACTTTCATTCTAAGCATATAGAGGATGAAACCTACAAAATACTGGAAGGCTACTCCTGGCCCGGCAACGCGCGGGAGTTGCGCAATATCGTCGAGCGCATGGCGATCCTGACACCCGGCAATCTGTTGACGCCTGACTCGGTCCCCGTGGAGATTCGGATTGCCGACGATACTGGCCCGCGTTCCAACATCAAGGAGGCCCGGGCGTCCGCCGAACGCGAGCACATCCTGCGGGCGCTCGAAGAAACCAATTGGAACGTTTCCGGCGCAGCGCGGTTCCTTGGCATGGAGCGGACGAACCTCCACAAACGCATTCGAGCGTTGGGCCTGAGCCGTTCTAAAAACTGAAGATCTGGCGCCGCTATCCCCCGATGAACTGGGAGGAATACCACGAGTTAACCAAGCATACTCCGGACTCGCTGCGGCGAGCGCGGCGCACGCTCGATTGGCGGAACATGCCGGACCCGTTCCGCCACTACGACGGCGCGCCCCTGGTGGATTTGCCCGCCGATCCACCCGGTCCG
This sequence comes from Bryobacteraceae bacterium, assembly GCA_030039005.1. The sequence goes on along the minus strand of JASHQT010000474.1, from coordinate 202 downwards.
GCGATTCCGGCGCTCGATCTGCTGCTCGGGGGTTACAGCACGGCGCCAGTGGCCCCCGCAGTAGCGTTTCTCTCGCAGCTTTTCTTCTATTCCGCTGCGATCAGTGCATGCAAGATAGCCCCGGCCACCGGAGAGCGCTACTTCCTGCGGGTGAATCCATCGTCCGGAAATCTTCATCCGACCGAGTTTCACTTGGCTCTGC
>JASHQT010000473.1 GCA_030039005.1 Bryobacteraceae bacterium | reverse complement strand
GAACCGGCGACCTGCTGATTACGAATCGTGAGGACAAGAAGAATCAATAACTTAGCGCTGGGCATAGGTGTTATGAGCCGTTGCTACAGGTTCTTACCATTCAGCCGTTTGCGAACGAATTCGATCGTCCGTGTAGCAATCCGTCACAACGCCTCTGTGCACAGACCGGGCATAGTATAGGGCATAGGCGGGCCGCCGGTTTCATGTCGCAGAAGTCGCGCTCCCGTTCCCTTTCGCGTTGGCGGAAGCGTTCAATTCCAATTACTACGAGACCCCGGTATGGTCCATGCTCATGCCTACGAACCACCGGAACAGCAGATTGTAATCCAGTTGCTCCACCAAGAGGCGCTCGCTGCGGATCGAGAGAACACCTGCAACAGCAAAGTCGCAGCAAACTGCTCCGGCGCAATCGATGGCCGTCCGACCTCCGAGTAGAGCTTGCCGAACTGTAGCGACATCTCTTTGAGCACCTGATCCACCAACGGGCGGATCAGGCGCAGCGGGTGATCCAAGGGTAGGCGCCTATCCGCTGATACGTAGCTGAACATCCCGTCCTGTTTTTCGTCCGGGTCCACACATAACAACAAGACGTTTGTAAAATGTTTGAGGCTACAGTCAGGCGGTGTTTTCACCAAGCTCCTAGTCGGGCTCGGAGCTCGTTTACTTCTTGTTGGCCTATATAAACTACCGAAGCGAGGAGTGTTGATGACCGCATTGTTTAAGGTCCTAGGGCAGCCTGAAGGTGTAAAGCGTATCGCCCGCGGCCGCGAGCACGTACTGATGCCCGTCCACCAAATACGTTTCCGGGGCGTTGGATACGAGTGCGCCCATTTCGGCGTGCCATAGCGGGGTTCCGTCGGTTGCGTCGTAGGCAACCAGGTTCCCGTCCACATCGCCGGCAAATAAAAGCATACCGGCCGTTGTCATCATGCCTGGACCCAACGTGCCACCCAGCGTGGGATACACATGCCGCCAGACTGTTTTGCCGGTTTTGTAGTCGATCGCGGCTATGTAGCTACGCCTCGAGCCTAACGAGATTTCTTCCTTGCCGCCGAGGCCCATTGCGCCACGAGGATCAAGTTCGGTCAAGTAGTACATGGCGTAGCTGTCCTGGGCGGGAACGTACACGAGGCCGGTCTGCGGGCTGAAGGCCTGGGGCGGCCAATTGGTTTCGCCTTGATTGCCGGGTGAAACCAACGCGCCTGCGCGGTGGAAGTCCTTGGCTGGCTCGCGGACGGGCTGACCTTTCTCATTGATGCCCTTCGCCCAGTTGGCACTCTCGCCGAACTTGCCGGTAACTAAATGCTCGCCCGTGACCCGGTCGAGAGTGAAGTTATATCCGTTGCGTGTCGCCTGAAAAACCAGCTTGCGCATTTCGCCGTTGTATTCGGCATCGAAGAGCACCGGCGTCTGTGTGGAATCCCAGTCGTGCGTGTCATGCGGCGATGTCTGGTAATACCAAACCATTTTCCCGGTCTCGATATTCAACGCAACAAGTGAACACGTATATAGGTTGTCCCCTGGGCCGCGAGTGCCCGTCGTATAGGCCGGTGACGGATTCCCAGTGCCGAAAATATAAAGATGCGTTTCGGGATCATAGCTGCCGGAAACCCACGGATTGCCGCCACCGTGCCGTGAGGCGTCGAGGCCGCTCCACGTGTTGAGCCCGGGGTCGCCTTTTTTCATCGGCGTCACGTAGAACTTCCACTGTAGTCTCCCAGTCTCCGGATCCCACGACTGCAGGAAGCCAGGCTCGTCAAGGTCGTTGCCCGTTCCGAGGATCACATGGTTGCCGACGACGATGGGCGCGGTCGTTGAGAAATACTGCAAATCGAAATCGGCCATTTCCTTATGCCAGACTTCGGCGCCTGACTTGGCATCCAGGCAAATCAGGAAGTCGTCCGGCGTTTCCAGATAAAGCCGGTTGTGCCACATGCCGAGGCCGCGGTTGCCGATGTGCGTGCCGCCCCGAGTCCTCCAAACGAAGTGCCAGATTGAGTGTCCGTCGCGCGCGTCGAGGGCCCAGGCGTTATCCGGCGTTGAGACATACAGCACTCCATCAACCACCAAGATCGAACCCTTCATGTTCGCTAGTGCGCCAGACTCCAGTCTGCCCACGCCCCCCACCACGAGCTTGTTTCCCGCCGTGGCATCCTTGGTGCCGGCAATCAGCTTGACCTTCCAGCCTTCAATGAGATTCTTGACATTCGACCGGTCAATTTCTTTGAGCAAACTAAAGCGCCTGCCGGAATAGTCGCCGCCGTAGGTGGACCAGTCGGAGGACGATCCCAACGGCTTCAGAATCTCGGAAGGATCGAGGCTTTGTGCACTCAGCACAGCCGCAATTGAGAACAGCAGGAATAATGACCTCATTTGAGTGTCACCATCCAGGCTGTGACATTGTGAATGTCGTCGTCGGTATAAAGGGTCAGAAGTTCCTTGTGCCCAACCATGGGATCGTGGATTTCCACGTTCGGCACGCCATCATCACGCGCGAGGCTGTACACCTTGCCGCTCGAATCAGTAAGAGTGACGTTGAAGTCGTCTAGCTTAATCAGGCGCCCTTCGATTGTTTCACCGCCGGCAAGGGTCACAGTTGCCGGAACATTGCTTGGACCGCGGCCGTAGATGCGTGGCATGAGCCAAGTTTGCTGCAGGGAACGCGCGTCTGTTATACGCGTGGCGATACCCTTCAAATCTCCCGTCGCCGAATGGCAAGAAGCACAGTGCGCGGTGAAAAAGCTCTCACCAGCCTTGGGATCTCCGACCACGATGGTGGGCGGCCTCATGCGGCCGGGATCACGGCTCGAAAGTTTGAACTCATGAATGTAGGCGGCAATATCGGTTATGTACGACGCGATGTCGGAAGCCTGGCCTTTGCTGAAGTCGAACTTCAATGTGCCCTCACGGATTCCGCTGTGACCTGTGCCGGTCTTATTGAGCAGAAAGGCGCGCAGGACTTCGCCGTCGCGGTCCTTCATCAAATAGTCGGAACGGATGATATTGGGGCCGCCATTATCGCCGCCGCGCGCGTCCTCGCCATGACAATATTCGCAGTTCGTTTTATAAGCTAGTTTGCCCCGCGCCACCGAAGCTCTGTCGCCCGGAGCACGGGTGGGGAACGTTCCGGAGCTGCTTCCGGCGAAGTTGTTATCGGCGCGGTCGCGGCTAGCGGGGGTCTGGCCGGCTTGAGGCGCGTCTTTGGATACCGGTCCTGCGTCCGGCGGCGCCTGGGCAAGCAAAGCGAAGCAAAATAACCAAGCCGCGAAGCTCTTAGGGTAGAGCGAAAACATTGACGGAATCCGTTGCCACGATGGCGACATACTGTTTGCCATCTTTTCCAAGATAAGTGATCGGGTCCGCGTTGGTGTTGTGCGCAAGTTTCGCAACCCATAGTTCCTTACCGGATTTCGCATCAAAAGCGCGAAAACGGCTATCGAGGGTCGCACCAATGAAGACGAGACCTCCTGCTGTTGCGATTGGCCCAGCGCTACCGGCAGCTCCGAGATTCTGCTTGCCTGCTGGCAACCCTTCGACAAGTCCCAAAGGCACTTGCCAGGCGATGTCGCCCGTGTTGGCATTCACCGCGATCAGACGTGCCCATGGCGGTTTCTGACAAGGCCACGTACCGATCGCTTGTCCTTCGGAATTCTTCATTGTGACGCTGAACCCATGGTACGGCCCCGGACCCTCAACGCCGCCGCGATCGTATGGCTGGCTCGATCCTTCCGTTCCGCGGCCATAGTAGGCACCTGGCCGCAGTTTCTCCATCCAGCCGGTTAAGGCGTTGTCATGGGTCTGAACAAAAACGTAGCCCAATTCAGGATCGGTCGCTGTCCCGCCCCAGTTGGCGCCGCCGGTCATCCCCGGAAACTGGATCGTGAGTTTCACTGGAGCGCCGTCTTCATGATAGAGAAACGGAGTGTATGGACCCGCGTTGTAAAAGCCGCCGTATTTGACGTAAAGCTCGCGGCAGGCCTTGGCGTGCTCTGGCGTCGTGTCATCCGCAGTGACGATGTCCTCGGGTTTGAAGCTCACACGCGCCAGAGGACCGGGCTTAACTGGAAACGGCTGCGTCAGCGAATACCACTCTCCGGGCACGTTACCGGCGGGCACTGGACGTTCTTCGACTCCGAAGACCGGTTTACCAGTGGTGCGATTCAGGATGAACATCCAACCCGCCTTACCAACCAGCGCCAAGGCTGGAATTTTCTTGCCGTCCTTGACGATATCCACCAATCCCGGCGCGGGCGGTAGGTCCGAGTCCCATAGATCGTGGTGCACGGTTTGAAAGTGCCACTTATACTTGCCAGTGAACGCATCCACTGCGACTAGGGAATTCCCAAAGAGGTTTGCCCCCTTGCGATCGCCGCCGTAGTAGTTCGCCGATGGGCCTCCGAAGGGCATGTACAGAATCCCCCGTTTTTCATCCACCGTCATGTAGAAGCCCCAAACATTGACGCCAGAGCGTCCCTTCCAGCCGTCGTCGAGCCAGGTTTCGTGCCCGATTTCTCCCGGTTGTGGAACGGAATGAAACTCCCACAGTTTGGCTCCGGTACGGGCGTCATAGGCGCGGGTGTCGCCCGGCGGTCCGACGGGGTTTTCGGTCACCGCGGCGCCAAGAAGCACCATGTTCTTGAACACCGTCGGAATTCCCGCATAGCCGACGCCAATCCGCGCCGCGCCTTCGTTTCCGAATCCGGGATCGACCTTTCCAGTGTGCGCGTTGAGCGCCATAAGCTTGTGGATCCGCTCTGGCGCCCCTTTCTTTGCCTCGGCCACTTCGCTCGACATTACACTCCCACCGTCGAGGAACAGGATTCGCGGTGGATTTTGCTTGTCGCCGGGCCAATAGGCGACCCCGCGTTCGGGCGCCTGTCCTCCAGTGTCGTAGCTCCAGATCTCTTGGCCCGTGTCCGCCGTGAGCGCGACGATGCGATTGCCGGCCGGAAGGTACATGACTCCGTCCACGACAATCGGCGTCACCTCAGTCACCGGTCCATGACCGCCGATCTTGAAGGACCAGACCGGATCGAGTTTTGCGACATTGTCCGCGTTGATCTGTTTGAGTGGCGAATAACGCGTGCCCGCCAGGTCGCGTGCATACATGGGCCAGTCGCCGTTCTGGGCGAGACCCATGGAGCATGCAAGGAGACTCAGCCAGATGAAATTTCTAAGCATTGGGATCATTCACCACGCTCATTTCGGCGCGGATGCAGTGTCCGTCGAAGGCAACGGCGGCATCGGCTCCTTGCCGTCCAGTACAAAAGTAAATAGCCGATTGTTAGGATAGACACGGCCTAGCAAGGTCACGTACTGCTTGCCGTCCAACATGTAGGTGATGGGTGTCACCGGAAGGCCGCCGATATTGCCGTCCCAGAGCTTTTCGCCCGTCTCCGCGTTATATGCTGTCGCGCCATGAAAAACGAGATTGCCAGCGGTGGCCAGTGTGCCTCCGCCGGTAAAACCCCCGCCATTCTTGATCCGCCATCGCTCCTTGCGATT
>JASHQT010000472.1 GCA_030039005.1 Bryobacteraceae bacterium | reverse complement strand
CTCGACTAAAATAAAAACATCATGCGGCGCGCGCTCACAGGAACGCCTTGCCATGGCCCTCGCGATGGGGACGGGATTCGCTCAGCAAGCCTCCCTCGGGCCGAGCGTGGCTCTCGATACTCAGCGGGTTCGGCCGGATCGCCTGCGCGTCGATTCCACGCTGGTCATGGTGCCCGTGGAGGTGAGCGACGGCATCGGCCGGGCCGGTCAACGGACTGGAAGAGCAGAATTTTCAAGTCTTCGATGACAACGTAGAACAGAAGATCGTTACCCTCGCCATGGAGGACGATCCCATCGCTGTTTGCCTTGTTTTCGACATCAGTGAAAGCATGATCGCAGACCTAGCGGGAATGCGGTCTGCCTGGTGGAACTGGCTAGCGCGGCTCATCTCGCCGTTCCACTGACGCAGGACGCGGCCAAAGCCGATTACCAGTTGATGTACAGCAAAGGCGGAGGGTCCACGGCTTTGCTGGATGGCGTTTATCTGGGTTTGAATCAAATCAGAAAATCCAACACTTTGAGAAAGGCCCTGGTGATTATTTTCCGATGGCGGCGAAAATCACAGCCGCTATACGCCGGAAGAAGTAAAGGCCGCGATTCAGGAAAGTGACGTTCGCATCTATACGATCGGCCCTTGTGGAAACGGGATGGGCCCCAACTACAGCGATCAATATGTTCTGAGAATGTTAACGGAACAAACCGGAGGCCGAATGTTTATGGCGGGAGGCGCGTCGCTTGGGGAATTCGCCGACAAAATCGTGATCGATCTCCGAAATCGCTATCTGCTAGGCTACACCCCCAGCGATGCCGCACGCGACGGACGCCATCACCGCATTACAAGTGAAACTTGCGCCACCTCGCGGATTGCCCAAGCTCGAAGCACATTGGAGGAGGGGCTACTACGCCCCCGACCAATAGCAAGGCGGCTCGGGGGCCGTGCGGCGGCGGCTTAGTCAGTCGAAGGATTGCTGCTGAACACGCGATGGCTGTCGTCGTAGCCGAAGATCTCCGCATACCGGCCCCAGGCGATGACGGTGCGCAGCGTGGTCTCCGCATCGCTCTCACTGAGGTGATCTTCCAGTTCGGACTCGAATCTGTCTCGCGGAGCCGAGTGGCTTTCGCGCTCGTCCAGAACGTGCCGAATGTGCGCCACGAAAGGCACAAACCGCAACAGATGTTCCTTGAAGAGCCGCTTGCGCTCTTCGTCGTCGCTCTGCGCAAACACCCGCCCGGCCGCGGTCAACTTGATCGCGCCTTCCTTGAGCTCGGCAAACTCAAGAATATGCAGCGCTTCGGCCACCGCAAACAGATCCCTGGCGCGCAAGGCAGGCAGGCGAGCAACGTCGGCCAGGTCGGCCTGCCCATCGTTGGGCGGCACGGCTACTGCCTCGATGACTGCACTCATGAGGTGTGGCCCAACCGGAGCCAACACCTGTACCATGCCTCCATGAATCCCGCTCTGCGCCTGGATCGATTCGGCGGCGCGCGAAGTCAGGATCGAATAGAACTCATCCACGAGGCTGCGGAAGGCCTGGTCCAGCCGGTTCCGCGGATGAGCGAGCGGAATGGGAATCTCGGCGGCGATGCGCCCGGGGTTCGAAGCCAGCACCAGAATGCGATCACACATCAATACCGCTTCCTCGATATTGTGCGTTACCAGCAAGACCGATCTGGTGGGGAGCTGATGCTCGATCCAAAGATCCAGGAAATCGGTTCGCAGCGTCTCACTTGTCAAAACATCGAGCGCCGAAAACGGCTCGTCCATTAGCAGCATGGTGGGTTGGACCACAAAGGCTCTCGCAAACCCTACTCGTTGGCGCATTCCCCCGGAGAGTTCGCGCGGGTAAGCGGATTGGAAGCCGTCCAGACCAATCAGGTCAATGGCCGACATGGCGCGGCGCCGTGCTTCTTCCCGCGCCAGGCCCAGCGCATCCAGTCCCAGCTCGACGTTTTCGAGTACCGTGAGCCAGGGCAGCAGTGCGAACGTCTGGAAGACCACGGCGATGCCTTGCTCGGGCCGGGTCAGGGGCATGCCGCGATACAAAACGTCGCCGGAAGTTGGTTGCGTTAACCCGCCGGCGATGCGGACCAGCGTCGACTTGCCCGATCCAGAGCGGCCGAGCAGACCGAGAATTTCGCCATCCCGCAACGCAAGATTGATATCCGTCAAAACCGCCAGAGGTTCGCCGGAAGCCCGTGGAAAAGCTTTCGACACATGGCGCATTTCGAGCACGAGCTTCTTGTCATCGCTCGTCTTTTTCTCATCGCTGGCGGGATCTTTCAATCTAAACGGGTCCGCCTTTCTGCGAATGCGTAAAGCGGCCGCCACAGTATCCGGTTCATCGCGACCACCAGCACGGACATCACCGCGACACCCAGCGCGATACGGGGATAATCGCCCGCGTCGGTCATTTGCGCGATGTAGGCGCCGAGACCCAATGCGCTCAAATGCGTTGCACCCCAACTCACCTCTTCCGAAACGATGCTTGCATTCCAGGAACCGCCGGAGGCCGTGATGGCACCGGTGACGTAATAAGGGAAGATGCCCGGGAGCATCACCTCGCGCCACCAGCGCCAGCCTCGGACCCGGAAGCTGGCCGCAGCCTCGCGCAAGTCACTGGGAAAGGCGGTGGCGCCGGCAATGACGTTGAACAGGATGTACCACTGGGTTCCGAGGATCATCAAAGGAGTCAGCCAGATTTTAGGGTCCAGACGGAAGCGAACAATTCCGTAGACCACGATCGGGAAAAGCAGATTCGCCGGAAAAGCAGCCAGGAACTGAGCGACCGGCTGCACCTTCTCGGCCAGTCTGGGCCGCAGGCCGACGGCGACGCCGATCGGCACCCAGATTAACGAGGCGAGGGCGACGAGAATCATGACTCGCACAAGGGTGAGCCCACCGTTGCTGACGGCTACAGCCACGTCGCTCCAGGATAGCGATGGCGCCGCAAACCGTACCAGCTCCCTTCCGATGTAGATCAGCACAGCGGCGAGAGCGGCCAACCAGATCACATCCCCGACCTGATGCTGCCGTTTCGAGGCCCGTCGGCGCGTTCCGTGAATGAAGGAAAGACGGGATCGCATGATGTTCTTTGCCGCGCTCCCGATGGGCAGGCCGAGGCGCCCGATTGTGTGCGTCCGATGGAAGAGGTCCCGCAGCCAGCTCTTGGGGACAATTTGAGCCGCGGTCTGCTCAAAGCGAAACTTGTCGGCCCAGGCCACGGCCGGGCGAAACAGGAGCTGATCGTAGATGAGAATCGTGACCGTCATTGCGAGAATCGCCCAACCCACGGCCGCCAGATCGCGCTCTTTAATCGCTAATGCGACGTAAGAGCCGATGCCGGGGAGAGCAATCTGCGTGGCGCCGACCGAAATGGCCTCCGAGGCGACGACGAAGAACCAGCCTCCCGACATCGACATCATCGTGTTCCAGATGAGTCCCGGCATCGCAAACGGTACTTCGATGCGCCAGAAGCGCTGCCACGCCGACAGGCGGAAGCTGCGGGCGGCTTCATCCAGGTCGGCTGGAATGGTGATCAGAGCCTGATAGAAACTGAAGGCCATGTTCCAGGCTTGGGCCGTGAAGATGGCGAAAATCGCAGCGAGCTCCGGCCCCAGCGCGGTTCCTGGAAACAGAGATACGAAAAAGAGAACCGTGAAAGACAGATACCCGAGGACCGGGACGGATTGGAGCACATCCAGCAGAGGGATGAGAACCATTTCCGCGCGGCGGCTCTTGCCGGCCGCTGTCGCATAGGTGAAGGTGAACAGAAGCGAAGCGATCAGCGCCGCGAGCATGCGCATCGTCGTGCGCAGCGCGTAGCCGGGCAAAGCCGCGGGCGCGAGTGAGATGGCCGGCTGCCGGGCAATTTGGAACGGTGCGACCATCTGACGGGCGCCCGATCCGATGAGGATGAGAATCGCGAGCACGAGCACGATCGCTACTCCATCCCGCCAACTGGGGATGCGCTGCTTCCACGATCTTCCGATCAGAATCTCGGCGTGCTGTTCCACTCGGGAGTGCCTTTCGATCGCTCCGCATCAATTGGTTTTTTCCAATGATAGTCGAGGACTTCATTTCAATGGGATGACTGGCTTGGGGATCGGCTCCGCCTGGCTGGGGGCTCGGTTCCGCCGGGCGGCGTCACCTCCGGGATTGGCGATTGGGGGATACAGGCACTCTGTCGTGGATTCGCTCGTAGAGGCCGCCTACCCAGCGCGATCACGCCGAAGCGCGGTGGGGGTAGGATGATTCCGCGGATGGCACGGATCGACAATATTGCTCGGTCTGCCCCAAACTGTCATGGCCAAGCTCATAGCCACTGGGAGTTGAACGTGAACCTAACGCCATCGCGGCTGAAGGCGATTCGCGACCGTTGGTATGCCTATTATGAAAACGGGAAAGACGCCTCAACCATCAGTGAGCGGTTTACTGCGCCTCAAGAACCTTGTGAATGCACTCGGGTCCGCATGTCTTTTTATGCTCAATGAACGGGGTCCGCGCGAATCGCTTCGGCCACTGGTACCGCGTCGATCTGAGGCCGGTTAAGGTGCGGCGGCGGATTTATGCCGTTACCGGCGTGGGAGCGGCGGCGCGGAAGCGCGCGATTTCGTCGATCTCAGCGGGGGTCAACCGGAACTCGGCGGCGCCGATGACGCCGTCCACCTGCTTGGCCGAGCGCATGCCCACGATCGCGCCGGTGACCGCCGGATGCCGCAGGGTCCAGGCGATCGCCACTTCGCCCGCCGTTCTTCCGTGCCGCTGGCCGATGGTCTTCAACAAATCCGCGAGCTCCAGATTGCGTGTCAGCAGAGGCTCCTGGAAATTGGGCGTGCGCTGACGGAAATCGTCGGCCGGCATGGCGGCGATGCGCTCGCGCGTCATGGCGCCGGTGAGGAGGCCCGATTTCATGGGCGAATAAATGATGACGCCGATGTTGTTCGACTGCGCGTAGGGCAGAATCTCCTTCTCGATATCCGGCGAAATGATGGAATAGGGCGGCTGGAGTGACGTAATAGGCGCGATGGCCTGCGCGCGCCGCATTTGGTCCACGTTAAAATTCGAGACCCCGATGTAACGGACTTTGCCAGCGCGCTGGAGCTCGGCTAGCGTGGTCCACGCCGCTTCCACCAGCCGATCAGGTTCGGGCCAATGGATCTGGTAGAGATCGATTACGTCCAACTTGAGCCGTTGGAGGCTCTGCTCCACCTCTTTGCGGATCGATTCCGGCTCAATGGTTCGCACATTCTCACGCCGCTCGTTCCACACGATCCCGCACTTGGTGAATACCAGGGGCTTCGGCCGCCGCCCAGCGATCGCCCGCGCCACTACCTCTTCGGAGTACCCCAAGCCGTAGATGGCCGCCGTGTCAATCCAGTTGATTCCCAGGTCGAGCGCGCGGTGGATGGCCGCAATCGACTCCTCGTCATCCTGCGCGCCCCAGGCGAACTGCCAACCGCCGCCGCCCATGGCCCAGGCTCCGACACCGATGGGCGTGATTTCCAGGTTGCTGTTACCTAGACGTCGCTTTTGCATTTCTCCATGTTGTCAGCTTTCAAGGAACTCGCGCAAAACGGAGCGCGGCGCGAAGTGTTCCAAGCCGCTTTGTGGTGCGCGCCGCACCCTTTGCGCTTTAGGGGCCCGTGAAATCAGACGCCCGCTGTCCCGGCGCTGGCGCCCGGATCCGCATAACGCTGGACGATCCCGGAGACCGCCTGGGTGAACGTATCGAGGTCGCTGGGCTTTTGGATGAACTCGCGCGCGCCCAGGGCCAGCGCCCGTTCCCGCTCCATGTCACTGGAGGTAGAACTGAAGACGATGATCGGCGTATGGAGAGTCTTCCATCGCTCCAGAAGCATCGACCCGGAAATTCGCGGGATGTTCAGGTCCAGGATGATCAGGCCAGGGCGGAAAAGCCCGTCGCTCAGAATGGTCATGGCCTGTTCGCCGTCCCGGGCAATGTGGAGGTTCACCGGCACGGCCCCATCCGCCAGGATCTGGCGGATTAGTACCGCGTCACCTGCATTATCCTCCACCAACAGTACTTCCATCTTTTCCATACGCATGCTCAGTGTTTTGTGACTCTTTTGGACTCCAGTCAGTTACTTGTTTCTCTTTATCTTTCTATTCGCTCTGGCGTCAGAGAATTCAGCGCTGAAAGGCACTATGTAGCCAAAAGTGAAAAATCCGCTTGTACCGCCACTTCTGGGCCTCTCAGCCGGCGTCGCGCTAGGCCACTTCATCCGTTTTCACGGCTTCGAGACCTGTGCGGCAGGGGCCGTTGTTTGTGGCCTGGCTTACATCTCATGGAAATACTGTCCGCGCCTTTTGATCCCCTGCCTCGCGCTATCGTTTTGCTGCTTCGGAATCCTGCTCGATATCGTCCATCGCCCCGGTGAGCGCCCTCAACTCGACGCCGGGCCGCGCGAAACCGTGGTGCTGGATGGTTGCGTGGTATCGCCCTCAGCTTTTTCCGAGGGCCGGGATCAATTCGTTCTCGAATTGACTCGCGGGGCTCGGGTGCGGGTGACGCTCGAGCCGCGCGATGGAGAAACGCCGCCCACGCTGGATTATGGCCAACGCGTCGAGCTCGAGGCCCGGGTACGTCGGATTCGTAACTTCCACAATCCCGGTGAGTTCGACTACGAAAGCTTTTCGGCGCGCAGCGGAGTCTACTGGACTGCCGGCGCGACCGGCGCCGGCGCCGTGGCCGTGCAAGCGGGAGCCTGCGGATCGCGATTTTTCGCCGCTGTCTTCGCTCTCCGCGGCAGGGCGTTGGCGACGCTGGAGCGTATGTACGCGCACAACCCCTACGCGCTGGGCATGATGGAAGCCACCCTGATCGGCGAATCCAGCCGCATGCAGCGCACCTGGACGGAGCATTTTCGCCGCACCGGGACCTATCACATGCTGGTGATCGACGGGCTGCATATCACCGTTTTGGCGGCGTTTCTGCTGTTCCTGCTGCGCCTGTGCTGGGTGCCCGAAATCGCGGCGCTGGCGGTCACTACGGGCGGAGCATGGCTCTACGCGCTCATTTCCGGCTGGAACGCGCCGGCCATCCGCGCCGCGGGCGGCTTCCTGCTGTACGCGATCGCGCGTTACTTCTATCGCCGGGGCCGCATTCTGAACCTGCTGGCAGCGGTAGCGATCGTGTACCTGGCCTTCGATCCGAGCCAGCTCTTCGAGGCCGGGTTTCAACTATCGTTTCTTGCGGTAGCGGTTATCGGGCTCCTGGCGGTACCGGTATTGGAAGCCACCTCGCAGTTTTATGGGCGCGCGCTGGCAGGCATCACCGATGCCGGCCGCGGTCCGCGCCTGGCGCCGCGAGCTGCGGAGTTCCGCCTGGAACTGCGGTTACTCGCCGAAACGCTGAGCTACTACGTTCGGCTGCCGCGCGCCTGGTGCGAAGGGGCGGTTGCCCTTCTGGTCCGCCTTCTGTTCTACGCCTACGACCTGGCCGTGATTTCCGCCGCTATCCAGATCGGCCTCGCGCTTCCGATGGCGATTTATTTCCATCGCATTTCGCTGACCGGGATCTCGGCCAACATTCTGGTGGTTCCTTTGCTGGCGCTGGTGGTGCCGCTCGGGTTCCTCGCGATCCTGACCACGTGGCATGTGCCCGCAGCCATGGCAGGGGCGTTACTGCGGGCCGGTGAGCGAATCGCGGAATGGCATACGCACCTGGAACCCGATTGGCGCGTGCTCGCTCCCCCGCTCTGGCTGGCCGTGGCGTTTACGGCCGCGCTCTTGCTGCTGGGCTTCGTCCTGAACGGCGCGCGGCGGTCGAGGCGTGCCTCCTTCGGGGCTCTGGCCGCGGTCTTAGCGCTCTTTGCGCTGATTTTTTGGCATCCGTTCGCACCGCGCGTCCAGCGCGGCGAACTGGAAGTTTCGGCCATCGACGTAGGGCAGGGCGACAGCCTGCTGGTAGCTTTCCCGGACTCGAAATTGATGCTCATCGACGCCGGCGGCGTGCTCTCTTTCGGCAGGCACGGGCCGGCGCGGTTGGATATTGGCGAGGATGTTGTTTCGCCGTACCTTTGGAGCCGGTCGATCCGCAAGCTGGACGTCGTCGCGCTCACGCACGCACACGACGATCATGCCGGCGGGCTGCCGGCCGTCATCGAGAATTTTCATCCCGTCCAGCTTTGGACCGGGGCGATGGCGCCGAGCGCCGCCTGGTCCGCGGTGCTTGCGCAGGCCCGCGCGGACCACGTGAAAATCGTCCGATTTTCGAGCGGACGGCGCTTCTACTTCGGAGGCGCGCGGATTGAAGTGATCTCGCCACCCGCCGATTACGTTCCTTCCTCCGAGCCGACCAACAACGATTCACTCGCCTTTCGCATCACCTACGGCCGGCGTTCCTTTCTGCTCACCGGCGACATGGAGAAACCCATGGAGCGGCGCGCGCTGATGGACGGCGAGCCGCTGCGGGCGGACGTCCTCAAGGTCGGCCATCATGGCAGCAACACCTCTAGCACCGATCCGTTTCTGAGCGCCGTGGCGCCGGTCTTCGCCGTCATTTCGGACGGCTATGCGAACTCATTCGGACATCCCCATCCCAAGGTGCTCGAACGCCTGAGTCAGCATCGGGCCGGAATTCTTCGCACGGACCGCGATGGCTTGGTAACCGTTCGCACCGACGGACGGCGGATCTGGGTGGAAACATTTGCCGTCCAACACACGTCTCAACGGATGTCGTTGCTGCCTGAATCCACCACTCCGGAGTTCTAAACAACCCATTACCGCTCGTCGCGGAAAGTCCCGGCGGTGGGAGCTGAAGTGTTGCTAGTATAGAACTACCTGAGGTCGAAAAAGAATGGCATCCCCCCGCTGGTTCCTGGGCTTCCTGTTGCTGGCTAGCCCGCTGATCCAAACGCTTCCCGCCCAGTCCGAGGCAGACGTAAACGCAAGCCTGAAAAAGTTCACCAGCGTCTATGATGCCGTGGAAAGCAATTTCGCCGACAAGGTGGATGCCGACAATGCGGTGTTCAAGGGCGCGATCCCCAACATGCTGCGCACGCTCGATCCGCATTCCAATTTCTTCGACCCCAAAGCGTACGAGCTGATGCGGGAGAACCAGTCCGGCCACTACTTCGGCGTGGGGATGTATGTGGGCTCGCCCGAGGGCAGGGTGATTGTGATGTACCCGTTCCGCAACTCGCCGGCCTTCCGCGCGGGGCTGCGCCCGGGCGACCAGATCGTCGCGGTCGACGACAGCAACACCGAGCGCGCGACCGTTTCGCAGGTGTCCGGCATGCTGAAGGGCCCCAAGGGAACGCCCGTGAGCATCACGGTACGCCGCGCCGGACACGCCGAGCCGATGCACTTTTCGCTGGTGCGCGATAACGTCCCCCGCGGCAGCGTCAACTACGCGTTCTGGATCCGCCCCGGCATCGCCTACATGCGCGTGGAAGCATTCAACGAAACCACCAGCCATGAAGTGGACCAGGCGCTGGCCCGGTTCCCCGAGAGCGCCATCGACGGCCTGATCCTGGATCTGCGCGACAACCCCGGCGGCCTGGTGCAGGAAGCCGTGAACGTGGCGGACCGCTTCCTACATAAAGGACAGCTCATCGTTTCGCATCACGGGCGCGCCTCGGCCGAAACCAAGTTCATCGCCAAGCACGGCGAGCGCGGCAAGGAATACCCGATCGTGGTGCTGGTGAATCGCGGAACAGCATCGGCGGCCGAGATTTTGACCGGCGCGTTGCAGGATCACGACCGGGCTTGGGTGTTCGGCGAAAACACCTTCGGCAAGGGACTGGTGCAGGCGCCGTTCCCGCTTTCCGGCAACAGCGCGCTGCTGTTGACCATCGCGAAATACTACACGCCGAGCGGCCGGCTGATCCAGCGCGATTACGAGCACGAGGGCCTGTTCGAATACCTGAACCGGGAAAACGGCAAGATCAATACCAAGGATATGAAGAAGACCGATAGCGGGCGCATCGTGTACGGCGGCGACGGCATTCTTCCCGACGAGAAGTACGAGACGCCCACGGCCACCGCGCTCGAAGCGCAGCTCAGCGATGACCTGGTGTTCTTCTTTTACGCGCCGCAATACTTCGCCACGCACAGCACGCCGCTGACCAAGGAATGGAAGCCGGACGACGCGACGCTCGCTGAATTTCAGGCCTTCGCCGCCAAGCGCGGCGTCGAGTTGACGGCCGCGGACTTCACTCGCGATAAAGACTGGATTCGCGACCGCCTGCGCGAGGAGTTGTACATCACCGCATTCAGCAAAGAGGATTCCGACAAGCTGGCGCTCGAAAACGATCCCGAAATTCTCAAGGGCATCGGTTCGCTGCCCGCCTCTAAGGCGATGCTAGATCGCGCGCACGAGCTTTCCGGTGGCGCGAAGCGCATTGCGTCGACCCAGGGGCCGCAATAAGTCCGGCGACGCGCTAAGCGCTTGCCGCCGGCGATTGGCGATTGGCTTGCCAAACACGCGCGAGAAGCCACGCCGGTCCGGATCGCCAAGGGCGATCTGGTAGTGCGCGAAATCCGCGTTTCCTGAAGCTCGAATCCCCTCACGGCGGTGCGCGCTGGTTTAGAATGGGTCCTTACCACTAAGCGCACATCGGAGGCCTCCGAAAATGAAATTGCTGCTGGCTGCGGCTCTCTGGGCTTTTCTTCCAGCCGCTGTTCTGGGGGCGAATCTTCTTCCGTTGGCGGTCACCGGTTATAGCTATGGTGGCATCGTGCCGAACACGGCAGTTCCTCCGTACAGCAGCACGGCCAGTAGCCTCGACCTCGCGAACGATGCGCTCTTTGAGACGGGCTTGCCAGCAACGACAGCAGGTGGCCTACCCGCGTCCGGGATGCTAACCTATGCGTCTGCGTCCAGCACGTACACGTTCGATCTAGGACAGTACGGCGGCTCGAACCTGCTGCGGGTGAACCCTACCGGAACGTTGACGTTGTCCCATCCGGGAAGTTTTACGAGCATCGCGGTTCTGGGGTTTTCGACGCAGAATAACTCGCCCGGTGCGATCGAAATGATCGGCGATGTGACGCTGTTTTTCAGCGACGGTTCAAGCTCCGTCTATAGCGGCGCGGTGGATTTATCGGATTGGCGCGCTAGCAGTCCGGGCAACCCGAACGTGGTAACCAGTGCCGCCGGCGGCTTGGTGAATATCATCGCCGGCACCGCAGCCGGCGCTTTTGAACCAACCTCTCCCGGCCCTAACTTCTATGTATCGGTCATCACTCTGACGGCGAACGATGCCGCAAAGGTGGTGAGGTCGATTGGATTCGGAAACTTCCCGTTGGGCGGAAATACGTTCCAGTTCATCATGGCTGTATCGGCAGCGACGGCGCCTCCACCCCCGCCTCCCGTTCCAGCGCCGTCGGCCTTGTGGCTGGCGGCTTTAGGAATTCTATTCGTTGGCGCCGCATGTAGCAGGCTTCGGCGCGCGGCTTAGACCCGAATGCGGCGCGCACTGGCGCGCTCGCCGCGTGGGATTGGGGATTGGGGGTCTGGCACATGGTCGCGTTTGGTGCCATGCTAGTCTTAGCCTGAATGTTCCTAGCCCCCCGATCCCTGGCCCCTGACGGCAAGCGCGAGAGCGCGCGCCGCGTCCCATGCTGACCACTGACATATTGTCCTGGAAACACCTCTCGGCGACCCAGCATAAGCCCGTCCACCTGATCCTGTTCATCACCGATCATTGCAACGCCAAGTGCGGCACCTGCTTTTACTGGCAGAATTTGAACCAGGGCGAGGCGCTGCAGCCCGATCACATCGAGAAGATCTCCGCCGCCATGGGCGAACTGGTGTGGCTGGACATTTCGGGCGGCGAGCCGTTCCTGCGCAAGGACATCGACTGGATCTGCCATCGCTTCCTCGATGAGAACCACGCCAAGAACATTAATATCCCCACGAACGCGCTGCAAACGGACGTGATCCGGAAATCGGTGGAGGGCATCCTCGCCAATCCCAACAAATTCCGCCTGAACATCGCCATCTCGCTCGACGGCATCGGCGCGAATCATGACCGCATCCGCGGGGTTCCCGGCAATTACAAGCGGGCGCTGGCCACCATGGAAGCGCTGCGCGAGATCCGCACGCGCGACAAGCGCTTGTCGCTGAGCGTGGTCACCACTGTCATGAGCAGCAATATCGACGACGTGAAAGAGCTGCTCAATCTCGGTGTCACGGAGTGGGACCTGGATTATCACTCACTCAACATCCTGCGCGGCCAATGGATGGATGCCACGCTCAAAGCCCCCAGCCCGGAACAGTACGCCGAGGTCTCGAAGCTCCAGTTACAGCTCTGCCGCCGTTATTTTCACGGCCGCTGGGGTGGCATCGGCGGATTCGCGGCCACGGTGGGCCGTTACATGCTGAACCGTTATTACATGCATGAAATGCAGGGCAAGCCCAAGAACATCTCGTGCAATGCGGGTGAGGTGAGCTGCGTGATCGACGCCAACGGCGACGTGTCCTTCTGCGAGCTGCTCAAACCGGTGGGAAATCTCAAAGCCTATAATTGGGATTTCGACCGTCTCTGGCGCGACTTCCAGGCCACCGAGCTTCGCGGGCGCGTGCAGAGCGGCTGCCACTGCACACACGAATGTTTTCAAACCAAGAATTTGATCTTCTCGCCCTGGCGTCTTGTTTGAGCCGCAACCGTCAGGGATCGGACCCGCGTGTTTAAACCCAAATTCCGCAAGCTGGTGGCGCCGCTGATTCCCGCGTTCGTGATGCGCTGGATCGATCCGTTTCATACCGAGCTGCTCGGACATCTCACGGCCGCCGCGCGCCGGATTCCCGCCGGCGCTCTGGTCCTCGACGCCGGCGCGGGCGAATGTCCGCATGCGCCGTTGTTCGCGCACACGCGCTATGTGCGCCTGGACCGCGGCATCGGCGACAAGACCTGGGACTACACGAAAATCGAAGTGCTGGGCGACATCTCCGAGCTGCCCTTCCGCGACAACTCCTTCGACGCCGTAATTAATATTCAGGTGCTGGAACATTTAAAAGAGCCCGGCATCGGCGTGAACGAAATGGCGCGTGTACTCAAGCCGGGCGGTCAGTTGATCCTCACCACCGTGCAATGCTGGGAGATCCATCAGCATCCCAACGATTTTTTCCGCTACACGCGCTACGGCCTCACGTACCTGTTCGAGAAGGCGGGCCTCCAAAGCCGCGTGGAAGCACTGGGCGGCCTGTTCTGGCTGATCGGATTCCGGCTGATGGCGATCCTGGGATTCTTCCAAAAAAGCTGGCGCTGGCTGATCTTCGTGGTGCTGGCGCCGATTTTTGGTTTTGCGATCCCGGTGCTGTGCTATTTCCTCGATCCGCTGGACCGGCGGCGCGATTATACGCTGGGGTATTTTTGCTGGTGCAGAAAACCGTGATGACTTCGCTTATTATCATCACGCTCGACCGAGCAGCACTTCTCAAGAGTACTCTGGAGGGCCTCGCACGCCAGACGCGCCCGATCGACGAGGTCATCGTCGTCGACAACGGCCCCTCCGGCGATACCGAGCAAGTCGCGTGCTGTTGCGGTGCGCGTTACGTTTCCGAGCCCCGGCGCGGCTATGGTCACGCGCGCAATCGGGGTCTCGCGGAAGCGCGCGGCGAAGCGATCTACTTCCTGGACGACGACTGCGTTCCCGCACCCGATTGGTCGGACGTTTTATGGAAAGTGATCGAATCGGGCGCAGCCGATCTCGCGAGCGGCTCTCGGACTCCGGGCCAATTGGGCCTGGCCGCGCGCCTGGAATATCTATCCACCGACGGCCCTGTATTGTCGCCTTCGCTCGCGGCCGGCCCCGCGCGTCATCTCTCGACCTCCAACCTGATCCTGCGGCGCGAAGTGATCGAAAAAACGGGTTGCTTCGACACCGCGCTTACCATGTGCGAGGACCGCGATTACACCGCTCGCGCGCGCAAGCTCGGCTTCCGGCTGCGCTACGAGCCGCGGGCGCGCGTTACGCATTATCCAGAAATTCACGGCCTTTCGGATTATTTTGGGAAAATGCGCCACTACGGCTTCGGAACCTCGCAATATTTCCGCCGCTGGCGCAATGAGGAGCCGCTGGCGCGTCTCTTCCCCACGAACCCCGCGCTACGCCTGTTGCTGCTGCCCGCGCTCGCCGCGGCGGGCACCGGCTACCTCGTGGCGCGCAATCTGCCGCAAAATCCCGACGCGGTCCCGCTGAGCCCGCTGCTGTTGATCGGTCAGCTCTACTGGCACTGGGGCGGATATGAGGCCATGCGCCAGCCGCCTTCTGACAAACCATGCTGAATCGCAAGGTGGTGGCGCTGGGGCGTAAGCTGATCCCGCGCTTCGTAATCGACCAAATCAATCCTTTCGACCGGTTCGTGATCGAGGCCGTCCGCGAATTCTGCACCAGGCTTGCGCCAAATTCGCTCATCCTTGACGCAGGCGCGGGCGAAGCGCAGTACGGCCCGGACGTCGCGCGCGCCGGGCATCGCTACCGCGCCATCGACCTCGGCGTGGGCGAAGGGGATTGGAACTACGGAAAAATCGACGCCTGGGCGCGCGTGGAAAATCTGCCGTTCCGGCCCTGCACGTTCGACGGCATGCTGAGCTTAGCGGTGCTCGAACACACGCCCTTCCCCCGCGCGACGCTGCACGAAATGGCGCGCGCGCTGAAACCCGGCGGACAACTGATGATCATCGTGCCTACCATGTGGGAAGAACACCAGATGCCGCACGATTATTACCGCTTCACGCGCTACGGAGTCCAGCGTCTGCTCGAAGAGGCCGGATTCGCGGTGGACGAAATCCGGCCGCTCGGCGGCTACTTTTGGTTCATGGGGCGGAAGTTCATCGACGTGCTGGAATTTTTCGAGCGTTTCCCGCGCGTTCTGCTCTGGCCGTTCCTCGCGGTCCCGTTCGGGTTCCTGCTGCCCATGCTCTGCACGCACCTGGACTGGCTGGATCGCGACAAATACTACACCATCGGACAGCTATGCTTTTGCCGCCGCATCGGCGAGCCCGGCAGTCCCGACGGAGCGGGAATATTACCGTAACGCGCCAGTCCCCAGTCCCTAATCCCAGGACCGGACAGGCCGCTGCCAGAAAGTGGCGCGTTTTCAGCAACAAGGTTCGGTCGCAGAATTGCTTTTTTGTTCCCATGCCCCAACAACACATGCGCGAAATTCTCTCCGGTCCCTTGACCGCGGCCGATCTCGAACGTCGAGCCGCGGAGGGCTGGAAACCCGCGGCCGTAATCTGGGCGCGCGACGCGCCGGACCCCACTGAAACCGGACACCCGCGGCTGGCCGACATCACCCAGCCGGTGCCTTACGGCCTGAAAATCGCCGAGGACTGCGCGACGCTGGAGCAGGACATGCACGAACGCGAGGCGCTGCTGGTGATGCTGGAGATGATCATTCAGGAGAAGTCCCTGTCGCAAATCGCCGAAGAGCTGAACCAGCGCGGGTTCCGTACACGCTTGAATTCCAAATGGACGCCCGGCTCGGTGTTCGACTTGCTTCCCCGTCTCATTGAGGTCGGTCCACGCGTGTTCAGCACCGAGGAGTGGGTGATGCGCCGCGGCAAGCTGATGCAGGCGGTATCCTAATACACATGTATCGCGAGCAGGCGCCGGGCGGGCCGCTATCACACTGGGTGGAATGCGCCTGGTTTCTGGAGGCGGGCAGCGGCATACAGGAGCATCGTGTGCCGCCCGACGGCTGTGTGGACATCATCTACGATCGCGAGGAAGGCCTTCGCGTCGTCGGTGCCATGACCGTGGAACAACGCTTCGAATTTCCCTGCGGCTACGCCACCGCCGGCGTCCGATTTCGGCCCGGCATGGCGGGGAGCTTTTGGGGAGTCTCGACTGCCGAGTTCACTGACGCGTCCGCGGGGTTGGACGACCTGTGGCCGCGCCGCGCGCGGGCCCTCCAACGGCTCCTGGACGACACTCCATCGATTCAGGAGGTCATGAAGCTCCTGCTTGATGGCGTCGGGGTTCCCGCATCGGCTATGAACCCCGTACAGCAAGCCATCGCAGCACTGACTGCCACTCACGGTAACGCCGATCTGGACGAACTGGCCCGCCAGGCGAACTTGAGCACGCGCCAGTTCCGGCGCCGGTGCCTCGAAGAGAGCGGTCTCACGCCCAAGCACCTGGGGCGCGTGCTTCGATTTCGACATGCCTGCCGGATTGCCCGCGGCGCCTCGCGCCTGAATTGGTCCGCGATCGCCGTGGACGCTGGTTACTGCGATCAATCGCATTTCATTCGCGATTTCCGCGAATTCACTGGTGAAACGCCCATGTCCGTTTTGTCCAATACAGCAGGTCCCGTTCCGGCATAAGATCGTTGCATGAAAATCACCGCCGTTCTGATGGTCGATTCGATCGAGAAGTCGCTACCGTTCTGGGTGGACCGCATGGGTTTCACCAAGACCGTGGAGGTTCCCGAAGGTGATGTTCTCGGGTTCGCCATTCTGGTGCGCGACGGCGCGGAGGTGATGCTGCAGACCGTCGAAAGCGTTCGCAAGGATGCCGCGCAATTCGTGCCGCAAGGCGCGGGCCATAACGTAGGTCTGTTCATCGAAGTGCAGGACTTCGCCGACGTCCTCAAGCGGCTGGACGGCTATCCGATCGCCCTGGCCGAGCGCACCACATTTTACGGGATGCGGGAAATCGGCGTGCGGGAACCGAACGGCCACATCGTCATATTTGCGGCGCCGAAGTCCTGAACGGGCTTTCGTAGAACGCGTGCAGCCGCTCGCGATATTCGTCGCCAGCCACTTCGAGAATGTTGTTGTGGCCAGCGCCGGGAATTATCCAGAACGTCTTCGCGCCCTGCGCGGCTGCGAACAATTCCTGCCCCAGCCGCAAGGGGACAACTTCATCGCGATCGCCGTGCAGGAACAGTTTTGGCACGCGAATCGACGCAATTTTGGGCTTCGAGTTAAAGCTACGAACGAGTAACGGCCCGACCACGGGCACTAAAGTGCCCGCCACATCGCTGGCCGAAGTAAACGGAGCTTCGAGGATCAAGCCCGCGCACGGACGCCGAGACGCGAGATCGATGGCCACCGCCGTGCCCAGTGACTGGCCATGCAGGATGATTTGTTCGGCACGGTAGCCTTTGCCGAGCAAATA
>JASHQT010000471.1 GCA_030039005.1 Bryobacteraceae bacterium | reverse complement strand
TTTACGTAGCGGTCGAATGCGGCCGCGGTCTCCGGCTGGAGTTCGGCCGCATGCGCCGCAAGAGAAAGACATAAGAGAGACACGAGATACCGAGCTGCCACCACACTCCCTAGTGTAGAGGGTGCGCCGGGTCGCGGATGAGTCTGACGTGGTGGTGGGCGGTCGCGGGCTCGAACCGCGGACCTCCTGCTTGTAAGTTGGCCAGGCCTTTAAATCAGCGTTGTTCGCTGTTGATCAGGAGTGCCAGCAAGCCTCTGATTTCTCAGGGGCTTCGCTGGCTTTCTTGCGAATCGTGATCAACCCTGGACAAGCCTGAGGAAGCTCGCAAAACGGCTCTCAAGGGGAGTTTTGGTAGGGGTTAAGTCACAATCCACGTCACAAAATTGCGGACCCTTCCAGCGCAGAGACAGGTGAGGCAACTGCACCAAGAAATCCCTCAAGACTACGAGCCCGGCTAACGATTCCAAATGTGAGATCTACTTTCTGGCCGACGTGAATTCAACTTTGGAAGATAGGCCGTTCTCGTCAAGGTGCCGGGACGGCGACTTACCGGGACGAATCCTTGGCCCAGTTTGGCGGCAAGGGCGAAAAATATCAAACGCAGAAACCGTCGGATTCCGGTCTAATCAGTCGGAGTCAGGTTCTGTCCATCGCGTGTCGCAGAAGCTCGGCGGACTTCTTGTGCCCCGACAAGAGCTCAATAGCAGTTTTGTTATTCGATGACTTGATTTGGATGTCCGCTCCGCGTGCCAGAAGCAATTCCACCATCCCACGGTTCCCCTGTCCCGCGGCCGCATGGAGCGCCGTCCATCCGAACGACAGCGCGTTGATATCCGCACCGTGGTCGAGTAGAAGCTCCACAAGTTCAAGCGAACCGGTGCACACTGCGCCGTACAGGGGACGAGTGTCCCTCCAATCCGGCTCGACAATCGGCCAATCGTCCGAATATGGCTGGCTCCAACTTGAAGCGTACACGGGCGTTCTGGTATTGACGTCAGCTCCAAACGCCAATAGGATCTTTACCACCGGAATATTCCCTGCACCTGCCGCTTGCGCCAGGGCGCTCCAGTCACCGGTGCGAATTTCTGGATCGGCGCCCGCCTCCAAAAGCAGGCGCACGATCTCTTCGTTTCCGCCGTTCGTTTGGAAAACATTCCTCAAAAGCGGAGTCACTCTCGCGCTGGTGTTGGCAGCCAGCGCATTGACATCAGCGCCCCGCTGAATCAGCAATTCAACGACCTGTGTGTGCCGATTCTGTGCGGCATGATGCAAGAGAGTACCCGAGTGCCAATTCTGGCTTAGCGGAGCACCGCGATCCAGCAATGCTTCAACCACATCGTGCTGCCCATACATGGATGCCAGAAGAATAGGTCCCCACCGGACCGTGCCCTTGGGCCCTCCCCGCTCGAGATTCAAAAGGCGCGGATCTGCATCGACCAGGTTACGGACGCGCTGTACATCTCCATACACGGATGCGCGAAGCAACTCAGCTTCCGTGCCCTCTTCCTCCAGCATTTTCGCTACGGTGGGGCCAAGCCGGGTCCCATTAATCACAGGCATCTGCGCCGGTTCATTCTGCGCTTCGGCCGACATGTGCCTCCAGAATGTCCAATGCGTCAAGAAGCTTGGGCGCAATCCATTCGATCGCCGTGTGCCCTCTTGAATCAACTGCGCACGGATCGGCGCCGACCCCCAACAATAGTTCGATATTTTTGTATAACCCGGACGAAGCTGCGTAGTGAAGAGCAGTAGCCCCCGACTCGTCGGGGCGGCTCACGTCGGCTCCGGCCTCAACGAGCAGGCGAAGCACTTCTGGCTCCTCCTTCCCGGCCGCGATACATATTAGCGGACCGCACTTCGGGTGATCCGTCTTAACGTCTGCCCCTCGCTGAGTCAGCATCTTCGTAACGGCGGCCCGATCCGCGCACTTCCGAAGGTTCAGGAGCTGCGCAAGTGGGGTGACTCCCTCATTATCAGGCACATTCGCCGCAGCTCCGGCGTGGAGCAACAACTCGATAACCTCCTTGGGCGTGGCAGCTGCCGAATCCATGCCTTGAAGTGCCTTCTGAAGCGCAGTCCATCCTCCTAACTCACGAGCATTCACATCCGCACCGCTCTCGATAAGCAGTTCGACAAGCTCCAATGAAACCGGGCCATTCAGACTATCCACAGCGGTCCACAACGGTATCTGTACGGCCCTAGCAGTAACATTCACATTCGCGCCGTGTTCAATCAACTTCCGCGCAACTTCCGTCTGCCGATTTTCGACGGCGATATACAAGGCCGATTCTCGGCTTGGCTCCTCTCGGGGACGCCGTTCTGGGTTTGGTTGGCCCCGATCCACGGACCGAAGCTTAGCCCAGTAGCCCGGAGGGAAAAACATTCGTGTATCAGTGGCGTTCGCCAGCGACGGGTCGGCATCGAGTAACTCGGCCACGCACCGGGCATCGCCATTCTCAACGGCGTCGAAGAATTTGTTCACAAGGGCCCGCCTTGTAGGCCAGGAACGAGAACTGCCATCGGCACCACTTGCCAGGCGATCTCAGCTGGTTGCGAATCCTTCGAACTACCCTGAAACTGGTGGGATGGCGATCGCAGTGAGGGCATCCCCAACAAGGGTACCAGACGCGATTAGCGCACGCTTCTCGCTACGTCACTAATTCTTCCGGGCAATAAAGCCCCTGTAGAATAGACAGAATCTATTCAGTTGGCCCGATCCACGTCCCGTTATGTGCGGATTACGCTCGGATGTGACGGTTAACTCCAGCTCTGGATCGGTCCTGACAAACCCCGCCCAACGGAAACCAGATGGGCGTATAGTCGGCGTCTCGCCGATTGAAGGTGGCCGATGATTATACAGGCGGCATGGGGCCGCCCTGGCGAATTGAGGTTTCGACGAGCCCGGATCTGGTATCATTTGGTCGCGAGATGAGCATTACTCTGCGTATTCCTGATTCCGTGGTCGGCAGCCTTCGCATTCCCGAGGGCGAGGCCGAACAGCGTTTGCGTCAGGAGTTGGCTGTAGCCCTCTACGCACGGGGGCTTCTGTCCCTTGGCAAAGCGGCCGAACTCGCAGGAACAACCCGATTCCTTTTCTCAGATCTCCTGACTCAACGGAACATCCCTCGCCATTACGGAGAAGAAGAGCTGGCTGAAGACCTTAAGTATGCCAGCGGTGAGTAACACTTCGCCGATTTCGAACCTAGCTTGGATCGGCCATTTGAATCTCCTTCGCGATCAGTTTCGCGAGGTTAGGATTCCGAAGGCTGTCGAAACGGAACTGCAAAACATTCCCGAGCCCGCGGTTCGAATGGTGATTGACGAAGCTCTGCGTGCTGGATGGCTGAAGGTACGGAGCGCGTCCGACGCAGCGTTGGTGAGTCTTCTCAATGTAGAGCTTCATCCCGGAGAAGCAGAAGCAATTGCTTTAGCGGTCGAGATCAAACCTGAGTGGTTGCTGATCGATGAGCGAGAAGGCCGGAATAAGGCGCGCCAACTGGGGTTGCCGCTCACTGGTGTGCTGGGTATGCTTCTCCGAGCCAAGAAACAAGGGCACATCACGGCCCTTAAACCCGCGATCGATTCGCTACGGAACAGGGCTCGGTTCTTTATAGCGCCATCGTTGGAAGCAGCGATCCTCGCCGAGGCTGGCGAATAGATCGCTCGATGGACGACAACCACGACCAGTCGAATGAACTCGTACGCGCGTTGTCATTGCTGCCAGCGTTCGGTGCGGATGATGGCGCGAAACGGGCGCGTCAGCTTTCCGCTGAATACTTTGCGCGCAAGCGCGGCGGCTGATTATGCGAAGACACCATCCCTAAGCCTGGCGGCTTAGGTTTTGCGAGCGCGCTCCGCGCAGTCGTTGTCCGGGTTTCGTCCGGTCTCTGTCCGGGTTTTGTTCGGTGTCCGTTCGGTGTTTGTTCGGTGCCTGTTCGGCGGGCTTAGCGACGCTCCCAAATGGCAGCCAGATTGAATCAGCGCGAACAGCCGCGCTTTTTCCTCGCCGTAGGTGTCGCGGTTGCAGTCCACAAGCAGTTGAATACTCCCCGCGCCGAAAGGCACTCTTGCGACAGCTTCTCATCCTTAAACCATGCGTCATACATTTGTTCGACAAAACCGTAGTTTCGTTTGACGACTCAAAAGACACAACCGCTGGCGCTTGCGCCGGAAAAACAAACCTGATGTCGGACGTTTCCTTTATATTCCACTACCCCGTTTTGGCTGTCTCAGAGCGCACTTTCGGGACCTCGAAAGTTTCAGAATGTTTCAAACGGTTGCAAAAGCCCATCGGAGCGCCAAAGATGTTTCAAACTGTTTCAGACTGTTGCAAAACGAATGTGGCCAAAGTGATCGAAAAATAGTTGCTCCCTGCCGTACCAGCGACCCGTTGCCATTTCCTTTATAAGCGAGCAAAAAGGAGTACCATGTCGAATCTCATCACCGAAGAAGAAGTTTCTAAGCGTCTGAGCGTCAGCCTCGCTTCGCTTCGTCGCTGGCGGTTGCTGCAGAAGGGTCCTATGTTCGTCAAGATCGGGGCACTCGTTCGATACCGGCCGGAAGATTTGGACGCATGGCTCGCGTCGCTGCCGACCGGCGGAAGTGCTCACACTGAGATCGGTCCGCGTAAGCGGTATGATGCGGCAAGCTGAATCGTCGCTATTCATTGCCGCCACCGTTCATCGGGCACTACACGTGGAACCGATCAACCCTCCCGCGAGTCAAACGTGAAGTCCCGGCACGCCAAGATTTGCATGAACGCGACTTCTTCGATTACGCAAGAATGATCGAGCCAAGATACGTAGAAAGGAGCCAAATGATCTACAAACGAAGTGGATACTGGCACCTCGACGTAACGATCCAAGGGGTTCGTTACCGCGAGGCGCTAGACACCACAGACAAACGAGAAGCCAAGGAGTTGGAGAAGGATCGGATCGCGGCAATAAAGCAAGGCAAGGGAGCCTCGAAGATGGGCCGCGAGTTCGCAAGAAGACCATTCGGAGAGGCGGCGAAGATCTACCTAACCGAGCGCAAGCCGCATGTCTCCGAACGAACAGCGCAGTTTGAGAAGGAACGCCTGGGTCCGCTGTCGAAGCACTTCGGTGACAAGCCCCTACTCAGGTTCAAGGCCGAGGACATCGCCGAGTACCAAACAGTGCGCCTGGAAGCCGGCGTCTCGGGCCGGACGGTCAACATGGAAACCGGCGTTCTGCGGAGGATGCTCAAACGGGCCAAGGTGTGGAACGCGATCGCAGAAGACGTAAAGGCGCTCCCAGAGCGTCAGGAGGCGGTAGGGAGGGCACTTCCCGCCGAGCTCAAGCGCAAGCTGTTTGAGGCAGCCGCAAGTAAGCCGGAATGGCTGGTGGCGCATTGTGCAGCCGTGCTCGCGGTCTCCACCACCTGTCGCGGCGTCGAGCTTCGAAATCTCCGCTGGTAGGAAGCAGTGAACCGGAACACTACGTGTTTCCGACGTGCGAGCACGTAGCCGTTGATCCAACGAAACCCCAGAAGGGGTGGCGGACGGCTTGGCGCAAACTCGTGAGAGAAACAGCCCGACGCGTGGGCAGGGAAGCCGCGGCGGAAGCGTTGCGTTCTGGCGCCAGACTTCGCGGCGCGATATCCGCATGGAAACGAGCGGCGGCGCCCCTGCGTGGCCTACGCTTCCATGATCTCCGCCACCAGGCAATCACTGAGATGGCTGAGGCCGGGGCGTCGGATGCAACCATGATGGCTGTGGCTGGGCACATGTCCCGGCGAATGCTGGAACACTACAGTCACGTGCGTATGGCGCAGAAGCGCACGGCACTGGACAAGCTGGAAAGTGGTTTGATGGGCGCCGTTCAGATCGAACGGCCAATCGAAAGTAGGAAGGCCAATTGAGCGGTTACGTCACAATCTGCGTCACAACGACTCTCTTCAATCCATCCCTCCGTTTCTATCCCCCTGATTCTTATGGTGGGCGGTCGCGGGCTCGAACCGCGGACCTCCTGCTTGTAAGGCAGGCGCTCTAACCGGCTGAGCTAACCGCCCTTTCAATGAGTTACGGCCATTTTTGCATGCTCAAAACCGCTTACCTTGGGGAAATCCTTGGGGAGCAGCTCCGACATTTGGCGAGTCTCCAGCGCTTCGATAGCTTCTCTGCGCGCCTTCGCCCGGATGTGGGAATACCGCCTCAGCATGGCCGTGCTCACGTGTCCCATGATATCAAGCATCGTGCTTTCAGGGACCCCGGCTTCCGCCAGCTTCGTACAGAACGAGTGCCTCAAATCGTGCAGCCGACATTTGACGTTAGCGGCTTTGCGAGCGCTCTCCCAAGCTTTCTTCAGCGAGGTTACCGGCTGGAGCGGATCGACGGGCACTCGTCGATTGCATCGCGGAAACACGTACCAATCCGGCTGGAGAGTCCCAAGTCG
>JASHQT010000470.1 GCA_030039005.1 Bryobacteraceae bacterium | reverse complement strand
GTTTCAATACGAGCCGCAGCAGGCGGCGGCGACGGAATCCACGGCCGTGCCGGCTGGTTCCATGCTCCATTCCAAGCCCGTGCATGGCCAGGAGTGCAGCTTCCGCACGGTTTACCCGGTCTCACTGTGGCCCCTCAAGCTCACGCACGCCTCGCTGGTGTCGGCCTCCGCCGCGCAGACCACCGGCGCGCCGTCCGAGGCTTCCCACGCCCTGCGCCTCCATGTCGAGACGCTGGGCAGCGTTCCCCTCGCCGTCCTGAAGATTCCCTCCCTCCGTCTCTTTCTCAATGGCGACAGCACCCAGCATTATCTTCTCTATGAGCTCCTGTTGGTGCATGCCATGCAGGTTCACGTAAGGCCCCGAGGTGGCACCGCAAAGTCCGAACCCGTGGTACTGGGAGCGGACGCGATCCGTCCGGTTGGCTTTGAGCCACGGGAAGGACTGCTGCCCTATTCAGACCGCAGCTTCCTCGGTTATCGGCTGCTGCAGGAGTACTTTCATTTTCCCCAGAAGTTTATGTTCTTCGATTTGGCGCGTCTGGATTCGCTGCCGGTCGATGGGCTGGGCACTTCTTTCGAGGTTCTGATTTTCTTCCGCGATTCGGAGCTGCGCGACGAACTGCCCTCCGTCGTCCAGTCCGTCAGTGCGGAAACCTTCCAACTGGGCTGCACGCCCATCGTGAATCTTTTTGAGCGCTCCGCGGAAACTATTCGCGTATCGCACGCTCTGACCGAGTATCCGGTGATTCCGGACCGTCACCGTCTCAAGTCCATGGAAGTTTATTCGGTCGATTCGGTGACCTCGACTGTCCCGTATCACGCCGAGCCACAAGTCTATGAGCCGTTCTACTCGTTTCGGCATGCCTACCAAGGACGGGAGCCGCGCTGCTTCTGGTATGCGCACCGGCGGGCTTCGGCGCGCAAGGACGACGATGGAACCGACGTGTATCTGTCGCTAGTGGATTTGGACTTCCGCCCGTCCAATCCGCCGGCTGAACTGCTCACGGTGCGCGTCACTTGCACCAATCGCGATTTCGTCTCGCGCCTGTCTTGGAGAAAGGAATGGGGCGATCTGAACGGGGAGGGGCTTCCCCTCGTCCAGGCGCGCTGCCTGGTGCCGCCCACTCGGACCGCGCGGCCGCCGTTGCGCGGCAGCCTGCAGTGGCGGCTTATCTCCCATCTTTCGTTGAATCACCTGTCCATCGTGCAGAGCGGAGGGCGCGAAGCGTTGCAGGAAATCCTGCGGTTGTACGTCTTCAACGAGGACGAGGACATCCGCAAGCGCATTCTGGGGATCGCCGGTCTCAAGGGAGAAAGCTCCGTGAGCCGCGTCCTGTTCGATAGCGGTGTTGCGTTTTGCCGCGGCCTGGATGTGGAGGTGGAATTCGACGAGGAGCAATACGCGGGGTCTGGCGTATACCTGCTGGCCGCCGTGCTGGAGCGGTTTCTGGGCCTGTACAGCGCCGTGAACTCCTATAGCCGCATGACAGCGCGAACCGGCCAGCGTCTGCTCAAGCGCTGGCCGCCGCGAGTGGGGGCGCAGAAGGTCGTATGATGCCGTCCGATTCGCCGCTCGACGAACGCCTGTTCGAGTACCCATTCGAGTTTGATTTCTTCCAGGCCGTGCGTCTGCTGCACCTGATCCTCAACGATCGCGAAGGCGTCGGGCGCATTGCGAAACCGGGCGAGGAGCCCGTTCGATTCCAGATGCGGCAAAGCCTGGAGTTTCCCGCCAGCGCCATTCACGCGATTTCCTCCGAGAGCGATCCACCGCGGATGACCGCGGCCTTTCTTGGGCTTACGGGTGTGCAAGGCGTCCTTCCGCATCACTACACCGAGTACATTCTGGCGCGCGCGCAAGCCAAGGATTACGCGCTGGCCGCTTTCCTGGATCTGTTCAACCATCGCATCTTGTCTCTTTTTTATCGGGCCTGGGAGAAGCACTCCTTCCCCGCGCGATTTCAGCTCGCCGCCGCGAAAAACGAAACCGACGACATTACCGATTACCTCTTCGATTGGATCGGGCTGGGCACGAAAAATCTGCGCGGCAGAATGGCTCTTCGAGACCAGGCGCTACTCCGTTACGCAGGGCTGCTCGGTCAGCGTCCCGCCTCCGCGATTTCTCTGACCGCGATTCTGCGCGATTACTTCTGCGTGGAAGTGGAGATCGAAGAGTTTGTGGGCGCCTGGTATACGCTCTCCGAAGATGACCAGTGCGACCTTGCGAGAGACGCTTTGAATAACGCATTGGGCGAAGGCGCCATCGCCGGCGACGCCGTTTGGGACCCGCAAGGCGGATTCTGCGTCCAGCTCGGCCCGCTGCCGCTCGCGCGGTTCGTTTCGTTTTTGCCGGGCTCAACAACACTCGAGGAACTGCGAGACTTGGTGCGTTTTTACGTTGGACCCATCTTGCAATTCGATTTACAACTCATCCTTCGCTCCCACGAAGTGCCCTGGTGCCGCCTGGGCGATGAAAGCCCGTCCGGCCCTCGCCTGGGCTGGTGCGGGTGGCTGAAAACCGAAGTTTTCGAACACGACGCCGGCGACGCCGTGTTCGCCATGAACTGAGTTCAGGAGCAGAGACTTGGCTTCAGGTCGCAAACCAGGGCCGATCGGGATGTCCGATGTAGACACCGATCTCGAGGACGGCACTCTCGTTCGAGCTCTGTCCCCACCTCCAGGCCCCGTTGGCCATCATCCTCTTTCTCACTCAAACCACCGGGAGATTCATTATCATTCCATCCGTTCCTCGCATGGAGCGGGTCTTCCGGCATTGCGGCTGGGGGTGACGGACAAGTCCGTGCGCTGGCTGCAAATCCTCCTCAACGAACAGGGCGCGTCGGCGCAACCGCTCAAGGTCGACAGCTATTTCGGGCCCCAGACCCACGCAGCCGTCGTCCGATTCCAGCGTTCTTTGTCCCTTTCCGCGGATGGCATAGTGGGGAAAGAGACATGGGAGCGGGTAGTTGTTGTAAACCAGCGGAGTCGTGAAACTCCCGCGTCAATCGAGTTCGGCGCTGCCGTTCACACGACGGCGGCCAATGTCGCCGATTGGTCCCTGAATCGGCGTTTTGAGGAAGTTCTGAGGATGGCTCCCGACTACATGCGGCCGGAATTAGCCACTCAATTTCGGGCTTTGCTGACGCCGGTGAACGTCGGCATTATGGTCGTGGCCCTGTGCGGCTGGGCCGTTTCCCACGCATTCGGCGCCGGCGAGGTTGCCGATATCGTCATGGGCGCCCTGGGAACGATTTTCCTCGGATGGGGCGCGATCACGGCGGTCGAAGACCTTGGCGACTGCCTGATCACTACTCTTCATGCCGAGGATCAAGCGGATCTCGCGAACGCCGCCGACTATCTTGCGAAGGCCGTCGCCATCCTGGGCGTAATTACGTTCTTCGCGATGCTGGCCAAGGTTGGCGCCGGGTTTGGCCGCGGTGCGAGTGCAGCCGCGGAGAAAGAAGCCGCGCCGGCGATCGCGGATACACCCGGAAAGCCAGCCGCGCCTTCCGACGCCCCAGTCGAGGACTCGGTTGAAGACGAGTCCGAGCATCCGGCTCCATCACAGGAGGAGCTAGCGGCGAGCCCCGGCAATTCACCCGCCCAAATCGCCGCGCGGCAGCAGGTCGCACGCTCATTCTACGAAAACGCTGGGATGGGCCCTGAAGATATCGACAGCCACGTGGAATGCATCGACACGAATCAACCGGTGAAGGTGGTCTCCGTTCCCCCGGATGGCGCCGGTCCCAACGGCGACCAACTCTATCAGTGGAGCACACCGGGAAAGACGGGCCAGTACTTCACGACCGACCCAGCCGTTACGCCGGATCAGTTAGGCACAGATTCCAATGTTGCGGTCAACGGACAGATTGTTCCTCGCGTCCAGAATTCATTCACCGCCAATCAGCCCATGACCGGCCTGCAAAGTACCGCCGCCCCGGCGGCCGACACCTGGTCGGTTCCTGGTCAGACGACGCAAACTAGTGGCGGCGGCACTCAAATCTTCGTGCCACGAGGGAGTCAGACGGGCTTAAGCGTGAATTGACGAGATATCATGAAAATGCCATTGATCGCAACCCGCTCGCAATTCAAGGCCATCCTTCAAAAGGCGGAGGCCCGCACCGAAGAACTGGCGAAGTTGGGACCGTCATTCAAAGTGCCTGCCATGATTCGTCCGCAGCTTGAATTCATCGGGGAATTTTTGAAGCAAGGCAAGACACCGGCTTCTGAAGATCGGGACCGCATTACCATCGGCGTCCTGGCGGTTCGCAACTTCGATGACAGCGATCCCGAATATTCAACGTGGTTAAAGGCGCTCAGTTACGCTTTCAAACATTGGGAGCAAGTGTCGACGAACTAGCTGCCTACTCCCACACCACCACCACTTCCATCGTCGGCTCCACGATTTCCCCCGGCGCGTACACGGCGATGCGGCGCGAGAGCACGAT
>JASHQT010000469.1 GCA_030039005.1 Bryobacteraceae bacterium | reverse complement strand
ATGTCGAGCGCCGCCACGCGACTGCCCTGGAATTGTTCCACTAAGTGTGCGGTCTGAAGGCCCTGCTCGCGATCAAAGTGGCGCAACGTGCAGAGGATCAGCCGCGCATCGATGCCGCTCGATCGAATAGACGCTTCCGTCGCCCGATCCACCGCGGCCACCACGCGCTCCGCCGTCAATCCGCGCTCCAGGTGCAGGAGCGGGGCGAAGCGGATCTCGGCGTAAATCACGCCGTCGGCGGCGAGTTGCTCGAACAGATCCTCCACTACCAGTTCAAGCGCGGCTTCATCTTGCATCAACTGAAAGCCACGCGGCGCGCGCGTGAGAAAATCCGCCAAGCTGGTGCAGCGCCGCGGCGCGATGAATTCTGACTGATATTCTTCGAGCGAAATCGACTTGTCCAGCTTCGAGACGGCCTGGAAGCTCAGCGAACAATCCAGGTGGAGATGGAGTTCGACTTTGGAAAGAATAGGGGAAAACGCTCGCACCCCTATTCGATGCCGAAGGCGAGCAGGACGTTTCCGGTGTTGCCCGAGATCACTCCGTAGCCCGAGCCGATGAACAACATCCCGTCGGCGATGGTGGGCCCAATGGACGCGATGGAGCCGCCCTTGGCCTGCACTTTGTTCACGGTGTCGAACGAGTGCGACGTGTTGTAGGACCACAGCTCCTTGCCGTCGGCGGTTGCGAGCGCGTGCAGCACACCGTCGGTTCCGGCGATGAACACCACCCCCGGCATGGCGGTGGCCGCGGCGCCGTTATTCACGCGCTGGCCGGGAGCCGCGAGATCCTTGCGCCACAGTTTTTCGCCCGTGGTCAACTGGATCGCGGTGATCCCTCCGCCCGTCAGCCCGTAGTAGGCCGCGGTTTGGTCGAACGCGCCGCCCCACACGATGCCGCTATAGCGGAACATGGGAGTTCCGGGCGGATTGTCCGCGACCTTGGTCTGCCAAACCACCGCCCCCTTTTTATCCGGATCGAGGGCAAACAATTTGCCGTCTTTTGTTCCGGCCACGACGATGCTTTTGCCCCCGGGCAGATTGTGCAGCACCGGCGAATTGCCGATGTCGAGATCCGGCCCGTTCTCCGACGGGCAATTGTCGGTCTTTTCCGGTCCCGTGCAGCCGCCCAGGAATGCATCGCCTGCTTGCGCCTGATAATGCCACAGCACTTTGCCAGTCTTCATGTCGACCGCCATCACAGAATCCGACATCGCCGCGGCGGGCTCGGTCTCCGAATCGCCGGTGCCGAAATACACCGCATGGCGCTTTTCATCGATGGTCGGCGAATTCCACACTGACGCACCCGCGGGCGCGTATTGCTGCACGCCTTTGGAATTCTTGCGCGTGGGTTTCGGCGTTTCGGGAACCACATAGGTCTTCCAGGCGACCTCGCCGGTGTTGGCATTCAGCTTCACGACGCTGCCGCGCGAGGTGCAGCAGGGATAATCGAGATTCGCGGCGGCAAATTCCTCCGACGACGAGACGGGAACGTACAAGTAACCGTCATACAGCTTCGGCGAGGCCGTAATGCGCGCGACGAAATGATCGTCCACCTTGCGGGTCCATAGCTCGTTGCCGGTTTGCGCGTCGACGGCGTAAATGTTGGCATGCGCGTCGCCGAAGAAAACCGCGTACTTCACGCCTTCGTGTCCCTTCACCGGCCCGATGCTCGGTCCGCCGCGCACGTTGCCCTTTGCTTGATAGGACCAGTAGACGCAGCCCGACTTCGCGTCCAGCGAATACACGTAACCGATGTCGGTGCCGACAAACACGCGGCCCGCCGCAACTGCCGGCTGCCCGAACGCCGAGACGCCGGTGGGATAACCGAACGCCCATTTCAGTTTCAGGCGCGGCACTTCGTCGGCGGTGACCCCGGCGCCTTTCACCGTCTGGAATCGGCTGTTGGTCACGTCCGGGCTCCAGCCGTTCCAGCGTGTGCCCGCGGCCGGATCGCTCATCGGCGGATTGGCCTCGCAATGGTTGGGCATGTCTTTCGCGTCGCCCTGCGCGGCCGCGCCAAAGGTTTTGCCGCTCATGAAGACCGCCACCATTTTGCGCTGGTCCTCGGTGAGGGCCGATCCCTGGGTCTTCATGGGCCCGGTGGTCAAAGCCTCGTAAATTTTTTCGGGCGCCATTTCCCGCAGCGTCGCGGGACTGGGTGCGCGGTCCGCCATCGCGGGGTTGCCGTGGCATCCCATGCACTTGGTCTGGAAAACCGCGAAGCCCGATTCGGTGCCCATGGACTGCACCGGCCGCGGGCGGTCGCCCTGTGCATTCAGCAGGCCCACAGGCATTGCAAGCGCCACTAGCGCCAGAAGGCGAGAATACTTTGTCATTGGATTTCCTGTTCGACCCACAGCATATCTCGGGCTGCATGCAGCCCGCAACGCCGGCCTAATATATTAAGACGTATGCGATTTTTCGTGCTCCTCGTCGCCATGACAGCGCCGCTGGCCGCGAATCCATGCGAAGATCTGGTCAAACTCGCACTCCCGCATGCGAGTGTCACGCTCGCGCAATCCGTACCTGCCGGCGGGCTCAGCTTGCCAGACGGAGCGATTCCTAGGTTTCCCGGATTTCCTCCGCCCGATTTCTCCAAGCTCGCGGCGTTTTGCCGCGTCGCCGCGACGCTCCAGCCTTCGAGCGACTCCGACATCAAGATCGAGGTCTGGATGCCCGAATCCGGTCCGTCGACGAACTGGAACGGCAAGCTCGAAGCGGTGGGCAATGGCGCCTGGGCGGGCAGCATCAGTTATCGCGATCTGATGACGGCGGTTTCCGCCGGCTATGCCGCCGCGAGCACGGATACCGGCCACACCGAACGGACTGCGGCGTTTGTGGTCGGGCATCCGGAGAAACTGGTCGACTTCGCCTATCGCGCTGTGCACGAAATGACTGTTGCATCCAAGGCGATCGCAGCGGCTTACTACGGCAAGCAGCCTTTGCGCGCGTATTTCAATGGATGTTCCACCGGCGGGCGTCAGGCGCTGGCCGAAGCGCAGCGCTATCCGAACGATTACGACGGCATCGTCGCCGGAGCGGCGGCGAATTATCCCACGCACCTGCAAGGCGCGCAGGTCTGGACCGCGAAGATCACGAACCAAAATGGCGGCTACATTCCGCCCGCCAAATATCCGTTGATCCACAACGCCGTCCTCGAAGCCTGCGATGCGCTCGACGGGGTAAAAGATCGCGTGCTCGAAGACCCGCGCCGCTGCCATTTCGATCCTCAGGACCTGCTGTGTAAAGGGCCCGATGCCAACACCTGCCTGACGGCTGCGCAGGTGGAAGTCGCGCGAAAAATCTATGCCGGGCCCGGTGCGGCGATTTTTCCGGGCCTGGAACGCGGCAGCGAGATGGGGTGGGCGACGCTCTCAGCTCCCAAGCCGATGGCGTTGGCCGCGGAAACCTATCAATACCTGGTTTTTCACGATCCCAATTGGGATTATCTGAAATTCGACGCGGCGCGCGATATCGCCACCGCGGATAAGACCATCGGCCCGCTGATGAATTCGATCGATCCGAATCTGAAGCCGTTTTTCAAACACGGCGGAAAGCTGCTGATGTATCACGGCTGGGCCGATCCGGGAATCGCGCCCGAAAACAGCGTGAACTATTTGACGGCGGTCGAAGAGGCACTCGGCGGATCGACCCCGGCTCCGACTTCCATTCGCCTCTTCATGGTTCCCGGCATGGGACACTGCGCCGGCGGCGACGGCACGGACGATTTCGACAAGATCGGCGCGCTGGATGCCTGGGTGGAATCCGGCTACGCCCCCGATCGCATCCTCGCTGCTCACAAAACCAAGGGCGTGATCGATCGCACGCGTCCGTTGTGCCCGTATCCCCAGACCGCGCGCTACAAAGGCTCGGGCAGCACCGACGACGCGGCCAATTTCACGTGCTCCTGCCCATATCCCGCTGCCCCCTCCGCGGATTTTGTCTGCCTAACTGTGTATCAGTGATCCGGCGAGCTCACGACCACTCGAGAATCACTTTGCCTGCATTGCCGCTCTTCATCACCTCGAATGCCTGCTCGAACTCCTGATAGGGGAAACGGTGGGTGATCACCGGCCGTATGTCCAGGCCATTTTCGAGCATCACGCCCATTTTGTACCACGTCTCAAACATTTCCCGGCCGTAGATGCCTTTGATGGTGAGCATGTTGAACACCACGGTGGTCCAATCGATGCCGAATTCCTGGGTCGGGATGCCGAGCATCGCGATCTTAGCGCCATGGCTCATGTTGGCGATCATTTCGCGCAGGGCGGAAGAAACGCCGGACATTTCTAACCCCACGTCGAAGCCTTCGGTCATGCCCAGCTCCTTTTGAAGCTGCGCGAGCGGAGTTTTGGCGGTGTCCACCGCGCAGGTGACACCCATTTTTCGCGCCAGCGCCAGCCGGTAGGGGTTCTTATCGGTGATCACGACGTGACGCGCCGCGGCATACCGCACCACGGCCGCGGCCATGATCCCGATGGGTCCAGCGCCGGTGATCAGCACGTCTTCGCCCAGTACCGGAAACGACAGCGCGGTGTGCACGGCGTTGCCGAAGGGGTCGAAAATCGCCGCCACGTCGAGGTCGATGTTAGGTTTGTGCCGCCAGACGTTGGTCATCGGCATCGCGATGTAGTCCGCGAATCCGCCGGGCCGGTTCACGCCGACGCCCTTGATGTTGGCGCACAAATGCCGCCGTCCAGCCAGGCAGTTGCGGCAGTGGCCGCATACCACGTGGCCTTCGCCGCTCACCAGTTCGCCCGAATGAAAATCGGTGACTTCCGGACCCACTTCCACGATCTCACCCACAAACTCATGGCCGATCGCCATGGGGACAGGGATGGTGCGCTGCGCCCACTCGTCCCAGTTATAAATGTGAACGTCGGTGCCGCAGATTCCCGCGCGGCGCACGCGGATCAGGACGTCGTGGATGCCGAGGGTGGGTTCGGGGATGTCCTCCAGCCAGAGGCCCGGCTCGCGCTTGCTCTTAACAAGTGCCTTCATGAGAATTTGGAGTACGGCCGCACCTTTAAATACAGCGCCGCAGCCGCATTACCCATTGCACCACGAATGGGATATGTAATGTTGCCACGCGTATTCCGATATCTAGAGCTAGCTGCGCTTCCTCGGACTTGAAGCCGGTGGGGAGAGCAAGCCGAGCGGCCTCGCCACGCTGGAGTGGGATGGCCGCGCGCTGCGTTTGACGCAGCTCGACTGCCTCACCGAACCGGACCACATTATCGAATGGGCTACCGGCACCGCGGGACATAATGCGGTGATTGGGATTGACGCGCCGATCGTCGTTCCCGAGGTGCCCGATGCCGTCACCATGCGTTCGGCCGACCGGCTGGCTCAGTCCCTCTACGGCAAGTATCGCGCCGGACCGTCGCCCGCGAACCTGTCGCCGGCACTTTGGCATCGGACGACGCGACTATCCTCGTCGCTCGCCGCGAGGGAGTTCCGGCATGGGGATCAATTGGCAAGGCAAGCCGGAGGCCGGTATCAGATCGAGGTGCATTGTCCGGCGGCGTCGGTGCAGCTTTTCCTGCTCAACCGGATGGTGCGCCACCGGCGGGGGACGCTCGCCGAACGCCGGGAGGGCCTGAGGCTGTTGCGCGGCCTGATGCTGGATCATTTTCCACGCCTGTTTCCCAGGCTGCAGATCAGTGATCTACCAGAAGTTCCCTTGAGTGTCCAGGATTTCAACGCGCTGGAGCATTTACTCGATTCTTTAATGAGCGCCTATGTCGCCGCCTATTGGTGGTACTGGGGACGGGACCGCAACGATGTATTGGGGGATGCCACCAGCGGCTATATCATCGTGCCGCGGCGCCGCACGGCCGACCTCAAACTGGCCGACTTGCGCGAGGAGCTAAGGAACCGTGACCTCCTCGAGTCGGACGCGATCCCAGAGCCGGTCGCCCAGTTCAAGGTGTGGCTTTACGAAGCCTGCTCGGCGGCCCTGGTGGAACCGAACGCCATGACGTTGGCCACCGCCGGCGAGGACGGGCAGCCCTCGGCGCGGATTGTCTCGCTCATGGGCATCGGCGAGAAAGGGTTTACCTTTTTCACCAATGCGCGCAGCAGCAAGGGGCGGGAACTGGCCGCTAATCCCCGGGCAGCATTAGTGTTCCACTGGCCGGAGATCGGACGGCAGGTGCGGGTCACGGGCACCGTGGAAGGCGCGCCGAATCATGAGGTCGGCGCGTATTTTCAATCCCTGTCGCGCGATGCCCGGTTGAGCGCGTGGGCATCGTGGCAAAGTTCCGGGATCGCGGATCGCCAATTCCTGGAGGTTCGTATGGCCAAACTAGGCCGGCGGTTCGCGGATGGGGAAATCCCGGCTCCGCCGGCTTGGAGCGGCTATCGCCTGCGGCCCGAACGCATCGAATTCGCGCAAAGCCGTCCGAATCAATTACATGACAGGTTGCGGTACCAGCGGCAGGCGGATGGGGGGTGGGTGATCGAGCGGCTGGCGCCGTGAGTTAATGCGCGCCGTTGCCGTCGGTTTTCCAGGAATCGACCAGTTTTTGAACCGAATCGGCGAGATGCATCAGGCGACGATCTGTCTCCCTCTGCGATTCTCTGAGTTCCCGAATGCTGTCTGTCATCTCTTGAATTCGTCCATAAAGCCTGGTGTCGGAGTCGATCAGGGCATCGATCCGTGTTTGCTGGTTGACACGTATCGGCACACCGGCCCGAACTAAATTGGCAGTGGGTAACAGCTTCTTCTCGGATTCGGCGAGCCGCCCGTCGAGTTGCTTCCATTGCTCCTGTTCTTCACGACTTATCGATACCTCATTTTACCGCCGTTCGCCGATTTTCAACCGTGATTCGCCGATTTCAGATCGAACCGGTTCCGCACCGCTGATACGCTCGAAGCATGGATACGGATCGCTTCGACGACCGCCGCGCGCGTTGGGAACAGAAGATGGCGGAGCGCCGGCAGCGCTGGGAAGAGCGCCGGGCACGGCGGGGCTATCACTCGCATAATCACGGGATTTTCTTCGGCGTCGTCATAGTGGGCATCGGCTGCCTGCTGCTGCTCGATAATCTCGGAATCTTCCGCTTTCGCGATATCTGGCAATTCTGGCCCGTGCTGCTGATCGTCTGGGGCTTATCGCACGTGTTCGATAGCCGGACACCATCCGGATGGGTCTGGGGTGGGATGATCGCGCTGGTGGGCGCGCTGTTTTTGCTCGACAATTTGGACATCTTCGTATTCAACTTCGCCGTGGTTTGGCCGGTGCTGCTGATCGCCTTCGGGGTGAGCGTGCTGGTGGGCGCCTACGAGCGCAGTCAGTACAATATCAGCGGCGGGACGCACGCCTCTGCGCCGGTGATCGGTGCGCATGCGATCTTCAGCGAGAACAAGACCGGCAGCGACGCCCAGGATTTTCAGGGTGGAGCAGCATCCGCCATCTTCGGCGCCGCCCGCTTCGACCTGCGCAACGCCTCCATGACTACCGATGAGGCGCGCATTCACGTGGATGTCATCTTCGGCGAGGCGGAGGTGCGTATCCCCGAGAACTGGAACGTCATCAGCCGCGCGGCAGTGGTTTTTGGCGGCATTGACGACAAGACCATCCATCCGAAGCCCGATCCTAACGTCAAGACGCCGCGGCTGGTGATCACAGGTTCGGTCATTTTCGGCGCTATTACGCTGCGCAATTAATCGGCGTATATTAATCGACCATGCTTCCCCTGACTACCGGGCGAGCCAGGCTCATACTTTACCTTCTGGCCTGGATCCCCGTGGCTTTGCTATTAGGCTACCTGGCGGTGATGTTGGGGGGCCTCTCTTGGGGCGAGGCGGCAGCGCTCAGCCTGCCGCTGGCGTTGATTTTCAACTTGATTTCCCTCGCGCCGCGACCCATGTGCCGGGTGCTGCCTATCGGCTCTACTCCCGCTTTTAAGATACTCGGCAACCATTTCGCTGCCGCGCTTTTCGCGGGACTCATCTGGATTGTCCTAGCCAAAGGGCTCGGTCTTCTGTTTGGGCATTATTTCTTTCCGCATCTCAATGAACGGCTCAGCCCGCTGCTTCCGCTCCTGTGTGGCATCGGCGTGATCTTGTACATGTTGTCAGTAGGCCGGCATTATGTGTGGCAGTTGGTCGACGCCTCCAAGGAAGCCGAAATACGCGAGCAGGAGGCGCGAACGCTGGCAAGGGAATCGGAATTGAAGGCGCTCAAGGCGCAGATCAATCCGCACTTCCTGTTCAACAGCCTGAACTCGATCAGCGCGCTCGCCACGGTGGATGGCGCGCGGGCCCGGGACATGTGCATCAAGCTGTCGGATTTCCTGCGGACCACGCTCAAGCTGGGCGAGAAGCCGCGGATCACGCTGGCGGACGAGCTGGCGCTCGCCAAGGCTTATCTCGATGTGGAGCGTGTGCGTTTTGGCGTGCGCCTCAAAGTGGAAATTGAAGCCGACCCCGAATGCGAGCGCTGCGTGGTTCCATCGCTGGTGCTGCAGCCGTTGGTCGAGAACGCCGTCAAACACGGGATTGCGGGATTGGTGGAGGGAGGAAGCATCCGCATCGAAGCGCATTGCGGCTCAGGCCGCCTGCAACTGGAAATCTCCAACGAGTATGACCGCGAATCGCCCGCCCCCTCACGCCACGGCCTCGGTTTGCGCAACGTCCGCGAACGTCTGCGTGCGATCTATGAAAATACGGCCCGCCTGGATACCTCCGAGGCGGGAGATCGCTTCATCGTGCAGTTGGATCTGCCCTGCCTGGAGCAGGTGTGATATGCATGAGGGCGTGAGGGAGTCTCTCGCGCCGGGCGCGAACGTCGCAAATTATCGCGTGGTTTCGCGCCTGGGCGAAGGCGGGATGGGCGCCGTCTATCTGGCCGAAGACACGCGCCTGGCCCGCCAAGTCGCA
This sequence comes from Bryobacteraceae bacterium, assembly GCA_030039005.1. Next base: position 37,400 of record JASHQT010000469.1, on the reverse strand, counting down.
TTGAAAGTCTTGCCCGCCGATCTCGCCAGCGACCCTGAGCGGATGCAGCGCTTCATCCGGGAGGCGAGGCTCGCTTCCGCGCTCAGCCATCCCAACGTCGCCCACATCTATGAAATTGGAGACGACTCGGGCCTTCGTTTCCTGGCGATGGAGTACGTGGAGGGTGAGCCGCTCAGCGCGCGCTTACGCGGCAGCCCGATCGCACTTGCCGAACTGCTCTCGATTGCCGCGCAGGTAGCGGACGCCTTGGACGCCGCGCATTCCAAAGGAATCGTGCATCGCGACATTAAGCCCTCCAATCTGATGCTGACGCCGCGCGGGCATGTGAAAGTGCTGGATTTTGGGCTGGCCAAGCTGGAAGCGCCCACCGGCGGCGACGAAACGCAGTTGATAACCGGCGCCGGCGTGGTGATGGGCACCGTGGCGTACATGAGCCCCGAGCAGGCTTTGGGCCGCGCAGTGGACCATCGTACGGACCTGTTCAGCCTGGGCGTGGTGCTGTATGAGATGGCCGCCGGGCGCCTTCCGTTCGCGGGCGCGACGCCTTCCGAGACCATGGCGCGAATTCTGGGGTCGCAGCCCGAATCGATCGCCCGCTTCAATTACGAAATTCCCGAGGCGCTGGATCGCATCGTGCGCAAGTGCCTGGAAAAGGACCGCGAGCGGCGTTATCAATCCGCGCGCGACCTGTTGGTGGACTTGAGAAACCTGGAGCGGGACCGAGCCGCCGACAGTCCCGTGACCGCCGCGCCGCGTCGGTTGACCGCCGCGATCGTCGACGATGAGGATCTGGCGCGGGCGCTGTTGCACGAGTACCTGGGCGCCAGCCCCGACGTCGAAATCGTGGCCGAATGCTCGAACGGCTTCGAGGCCGTCAAGGCGATCGCCGAGAAAAAGCCCGACCTCGTGTTCCTGGACGTGCAAATGCCCAAGCTGGACGGCTTCGAGGTTCTGGAGTTGATCGGCGAGCGGGCCGCGGTGATTTTCGTCACTGCGTTCGACGAGTACGCCATGCGCGCCTTTGACCAACATGCGGTGGATTATCTATTGAAACCCTTCAGCCTGGAGCGGTTTCAAAAGGCGCTGGATCGCGCCCGGCAGAGGCTAGGAGAAAAAACATTGGGCGAGACAGCGGTCCCCAGCACGATCCCGCCGAAGGAAGCCGCAGGAAAGATCGCGGCGGTGGACCTCGCTCGCGCCGCGCGACCCCCGCAACAGTTCCTCGAGCGCATTGTGGTGAAGGAGGGTCCGCGCGTTCATATCATCCCCGTCGATCGTCTGGATTACGCGGAAGCGCAAGACGACTATGTTTCCCTGCACAGCCAGGGCAAGGCATACCTGAAGGAGCAAACCATTTCGAGCCTGGAAGCCGCGCTCGACCCCGCCCGCTTTGTGCGCATCCATCGCTCCGTGATCGTCAACGTGGAACGCATTGCGAAGATCGAGCCGTATGCCAAGGACAGCCGCGTCGCGGTGCTGTCGGATGGCGCGCAGCTTCCGATGAGCCGGGCCGGGTATGAGCGTTTGCGCAGTCTGCTCGGCGATTAGAAGCGCACAGGCCGCCGAGCGCGGCCCAAATCCGAGGAGGAACTTCCGCTATGGCCGCTCCGAGGCGAGTCCGTTGTGCGCGAGTTCCTCAATAGAAGACGATTAGCGATCCGTCGCCGATTTCGCCGCGGCGAATTCCAGCCCCGCCCGGCGCAGCGCGGCATTTCCCGCTGCGATCACGATATTTCCCGCGGGCTGCCCATGCGCGGAACGAATGGGCGACATCCACACCGCGGCATCCAGGAAGCGCCCATTCCGGGCTTGGATCGGACCCGCCGGATCGAAGGGAAGCTGCCGGCCCAGGAGTTCCGAGCGCGTCCAACCTAGCAGATGTTCAGCGGCTGAATTCCAATAGGTGACCACCCCATGCGCGTCGGTGGTAAAGATTGCCAGCGGCGACGAGTCCTGGAGCGCGTGACCCAAATCCCCCAAGCCAGCCAGGACCGTGCCGCCTCGATCGAGAACCCGCTCGTCGCTTTCCCCCAATTCCGCTTCCACCAGCCGAAGATGAACCTTCGTGGCAACGCGGTCGATACTCGAGGTCTTCAGGATGAAAGCGGCCACCAAATACAGGCACGCGCTGGCCAGATCCACCCAGCCCTCCATGGTCCGGAAGTGCGTGAACGGCGCGACGCCGGAGTCTCTCAGGACACGCAAGGCCTGATACACGGCAATGAATCCGAGCAGCGCGGTTAGAAGCTTATCGAGCCCATTGCGTTGCCGGCGCGCCAACAAAATGCACCACAAAATGGTCGCCAGACAGACCAGAAACGCGAGCGCCATCAGCGAATTGGCGTGAAGTAATTGGGCCAGATTCAAGAGCAAACTCCGGGCATTTGGGCTGCTGGAAGTGAATCGGCTGGAGCGGCGGGGGCGATTAGACTGAATGGGCGACTCCAGCCGGGTGGTTCCGCCTAGGACGGATGGCGAAAGCGCCCTAGAGGATAGGGCGGTTTCAAAACCCGCCCTGCGGCGAATCATCGACCTATCGGGCGAAGTACAACGCTTCTCAAGGTTTCGGCACGCCCGGCGATATGGGATTCCAAAGGAGTTCCCCATGCTAGGTCCAGTGTCAGGTCCCGTGTCTTCCGTGACGCAAGCTCAGTCCGCGGCGCAACCCCAGGCCCAGACTCAAAGCACCAGCCAATCGAAACCGCCGTCGGGCGGTGAAGATTCTGTCCAACTCAGCAGCGCTGCCAAGGCAAAGATGTCCGAATCGAAATCCGGCTGCGATCACTGATCGCGAGTCTGCCCGCTTTCGCCGGGCCAATTCATGCGAACTAACCAACCCCGCGCATCGTAGTCTAAGATGCGATGCGCTCTATCGGAAAGGATGTGCAATTCGCCTTACGGGCGTTTCGAAAGTCGCCGGTGTTCACGATTGTAGCCTTGGTGTCACTGGCGCTTGGCATCGGCGCGAACACCGCGATCTTCACCCTCCTCGATCAGGTTTTGCTGCGGCTGATGCCGGTAAAGAATCCGCAGGAGCTGGTCCTCCTGCACATGGAGGGCTTCCATTATGGCGACAACTGGGGGATGAACTCGCTTTCCTACCCCATGTACGAGGATTTCTCGACCCACAACTCGGTTTTCACCGGCATGTTCTGCCGGTTCGAGCAACTGTTTGGCGTAGGATTCAACGGTTCTACCGAGCGGGCGCGGGGCGAATTCGTCTCGGGAACGTATTTTCCGGTGCTGGGCGTCCAAGCCGCGATCGGCCGCACGTTTACGCCGGACGACAATCGAGTCCCGGATGGGCATCCCATCGCAGTGCTGAGCTACGCCTACTGGCAATCGCGCTTTGCGCGCGATCCGTCGATCGTCGGGAAAACAATCGTGGTGAACAGCCATAACTTCACCGTAGTCGGCGTGGCGCAAAAGGATTTCGATGGCGTGGACCCCGGCAACACGACGCAGATTTTTGTCCCGGTAATGATGCGCCCCGCGCTGATGCCGCAATTGAATGAGGAAATGGACTTTCACAACCGGCGCACGCGGTGGGTGCAGGTGTTCGGACGCCTGAGGCCAGGCGTCTCGCGCATCCGGGCGCAAGCGTCGCTGCAGCCCTTGTTCCACTCCATGCTGGAGATGGAAGTCAAACAGGCGGCGTTCAACAAGGCCACCGATGCGGTGCGCGCGCGGTTCTTGCAGAACGTGATTCAAGTGCTTCCCGGCGGGCAGGGCAACTCCTACTCCCGTGAAATCCTGAAAACTCCGCTGTGGATGCTGATGGCGTTGACCGGGGGCGTATTGCTGATCGCCTGCGCCAATGTCGCCGGGCTGCTGATCGCGCGCGGCGCTTCGCGGCAGAAGGAGATCGCGATCCGGCTGGCCATCGGAGCGGGGCGCCTGCGAATTGTACGGCAGCTCTTGGTCGAAAGCCTCCTGCTTTCCATCGGCGGCGGCCTTCTGGGCCTGCTGCTCGCCTTTTGGACGGATCGCGCGCTACTCGCCTCCCTGCCGTCGGATATCGATGAATACTCAATGAAGCTATCCACGGTCCCGGATTTCACCATTCTCGGCTTCGCCATCGCAGTCTCGTTGCTCACGGGTGTGATCTTCGGGCTGGTGCCCGCGATGCAGTCCACCAAGCCCGATGTCGCGCCGACCCTCAAGGACACCGTGGGCGGGGTGGTGGGCGGCGGGACGCACGTGCGCGTTCGCAAGGTTTTGGTGGCCGCGCAGGTGATGCTATCGCTCCTGCTGTTGATTGGCGCGGGCCTATTCATTCGCAGTTTGCGAAACCTGCGCGATATGGGGCCGGGATTTAACACGGGCAACCTGGTGGCGTTTGAGCTCGATCCCTCACTGAACGGCTACAGCGATGAGCGCACCAAGATCTTCTATCGCCAGCTCACGGCGGATTTGAGCGCGCTTCCGGGCGTGCGATCGGTGGGGCTGGCGGGCATTCGAATCCTGGAACAGAACGAGTCCGATAGCTGGTTCACCATCGAAGGCTACCAAGCCAAGCCCACCGAAGTGCCCGATGCCTTCATGAACTATATTGGCCCCGGGTATTTCGGTACTCTGGGCGTGCCGCTGCTGGCGGGCCGCAATTTCACCGCAAACGACACGCAAATGGTGCAGCACGACGAGAAGCCGGACGATATGGTCCCGCGCGTGGCGATTGTCAATGAGAAGTTTGCCAAGCGATTCTTTGGCTCGGTCTCCAATTCGATCGGACGCCATGTCGGATATGGCATCGATCCGGGAACCAAGACCGACATGGAAATTATCGGCGTCGTGAAAGACATCAAATACACCAACCTCCGCGACGAAATCCAACCCCAGATGTTTCTGCCTTACTTGGCTGGGAATCACACCACCGGCATGACCGTCTATGCACGAACCACGATGGATCCCAACCAGTTTCTCTCGGCCGTACGCGCCCACGTGCGAGCCATGGATTCGAACATCCCTGTGTATGGCATGCGAACGATGGAGGAGCAGATCTCGAACTCCTTGTTGATCGAACGTCTGATCGCAAGCCTGTCGGCGGTTTTCGGTTTCCTCGCCACTTTGCTCGCCGTGATTGGGCTGTACGGCGTGATGGCCTATACCGTCGCCCGCCGGACGCGCGAGATCGGGATTCGCATGGCGCTGGGTGCGTTTCAGCGCGATGTGATCTGGATGGTGATGCAGGAGGTGCTCGTGCTGCTGGCCATCGGATTGGCCGCCGGGCTTACGGGCGCGTGGATTCTAGCGAAATTTGTTCAGACCCAGCTTTACGGCGTCAGCTCGCACGATCCGGTGACGGTTGCGCTCGCGGCGCTCGGCTTGGCGCTGGTGGCTTGCGCGGCGGGCGTTATTCCTGCGTCGCGCGCCAGCCGCATCGATGCCATGAGCGCCTTGCGTTACGAATAAGCCGCTAGCGGCGGGACGTCAGCGGATAAGAGCGGTCCCACAGCGCGCGGGCGCCGATGCTCGGCCCAGCGATGACGATCTCTACGCGCCGATTCTGCTCGCGACCCGCGGCGGTCGCGTTCGACGCAATGGGCCGCGAGTTGCCGTATCCGATCGCCACCACCGCGCCGGGGTTCGCGCCTTGCGCTACCAGCGTGGAACGTACGTCTTGCGCATGCTGTTCGGATTGCCCTTCCGAGTCGTTGTAACCTTCCACGCGTGCCGTCAAACCCGGATGGCCCGCCAAAACCGCCGCGACACCGGCCAGACGCCGGCCCGCTTCCGGGCGCAACCCGCCGCCTGACTCCCACATGGATTCATTGAGTGTCACCACGATCCCACGCGGCGTGTCGCGCGTCGTCAGAGTGCCGCCAAGCTGCGCGAGGAGCTGCGTTCGAAGCTGGCGCTGCGCTTGGTTGGGAAGGCCTTGCGGGACCACAATGATATTGGCGGCCGGCGGAGGCGGAAGCGGAGCCGCCGCGGCCTGCTCCACTGCCTGCGCGTGGGCTTCGGCGGCGTCGGCGCGCGCGCGTTCGGCTTCTTCATCCGCGCGAGCCCGGGCGGCATCGGCTTCCGCGGCCGCCGCGGCCTGGTGCTCGCGGAAAATTTCGCCCTGCTGGACCTGCCCGGCCTGTTGCGCCTGCGCGCTGCGCTTCACCGCAATCGTGCGCGCGTCCTCGGCCATCTGGGCCGCTTCACGCGCCGTGGACACGATGGCATGCGGATCCATTCGCCGCGCGTCCATATCTTGCGCCTGTGAGAGCAGCGCCTCGGCTTTGCCCATCGTTTCCGGGGCATACTGATCGGCGCCCAGCGATCGCGCGATCTGCACGGCATTTTCCGCTTGATACAGCTCGAGAACGGCTTCGTAGCGGTCGTAGGAGACCTTGGGACCCGCGGCCCCGAAATTTTGGAGCTGCGCCGGCTGGATGTTCAGCGTGTATTGGCCGCGCGGCATCAATTCATATTTCGCGGTCACTTCCTCGCGCGCTCCAATCGTGTCGGGCCGTACCACGTTTTCAGCCACCACCACATCGCTCGGGATGGTCACCGAGTAATACGGCTCGGCCGTGAGGATCAGTCCGAACGCCTGCAAATCCGTGGTGACTTTCACGTGCGCGTGGTCGGAGGAATCCACCAGCACCTCGCCCAGATTCTTGGGACGGCCCTCGGGCGAGATGGCCCACAAGACGTAGGTCAAGTATTCGCGCCCGTAGCGCGTGGGTGCTTCCAGGTGATCGAACTTCGCGTCGATCGACGTGCTGCCGCGATGGTTTTCCACGATCGCCGTGCCCTTGGCGTGGGGCATGAGGACGGTGCCCACGAAGTCGATGGGAGTCGGGCCTCCTTGATGTTCGTAATTGACGGCTTCCAAACTGCGTGAAACTACCGTCACCCGATAGATGGGCTGTGAAGAGCTGGGCTGTGAAGAGCTGGGCTGTGAAGAGCCGGGCTGTGGAGAGCCGGGCTGTGGAGAGCCGGGCTGTGGACCCGGCGGGACGACCGACTGCGCGGATGCGACGCACAGCCACGCGCCGGCGCTCAATCCCGCTAAGCCAAAACGCGTGAAAAACGTAGCTTTCATGCCTGCACCTCCATTGCTGGGCGAAAGATGCAAATTCGTGACCTGTCTTCGGCGGCTGGGAATACAGACAGTTAGCGCAGGTGACTCGAACGTGACTAGCCTGTGGGCTGGTAAAACTGACGCTATCTTCTGACTTCCCTCACCCCTAACCGCAGTGCCTAACCGCGATGCCGGTTGCTTGCAAAGACACCACCTCTTGTGACATTCTGAGTTTCAGAAAACCCTTAAAACATGCGAATTCTTCAGAGTCTGCGCGCAGCCGGGACCTCCAGGGTGTGTCCCGCTATCTTCAGCCTGATTCTCGCCGTCGCCGCTCGCGGCGATACGCACGATCCGCAACCCATGAGGATCGCGCCTGCCCCGTCGTCGCTGGTGTTGCTGTTGGCCGGCCTTGTGGTTCTGGTGGGCTGGAGCTGGTGGCGTGGCCGCTCGCGCGGCTCAGACGCGTCTGTCCGCCAAGATTAGGCCGCCAAGATTAGGCTGCCACGATTCAGCGGCAGTTAATCGTCGGGACGATGCTTCAGCGCGAGGTTCTCGGCGCTTTCGTGAGATTCCGAGCGCCGCTTCGGAATCCAGGATTCCTGGCAATTGAAGGCCGGCTTTCCATTGGCCGCCTTCCGGCGCACATACGTGCCGTCAGCGAGCATCCGCCGGGCTTTGGCGGTGTCGCTGAGATAGCCCCGCAGTAATTGATCTCGAACGCGAGCAATCAACTTGTCCCCGGCCAGCGGAAACAGAATTTCCACGCGGTGATCCAGATTGCGAGGCATCAGATCGGCGCTGCCCAGATACACCTCCTCGGCGCCGCCATTGTGGAAATAGTAAATCCGGCTGTGCTCCAGAAAACGCCCCACGATGCTGGTCACTTCGATGTTCTCGCTCACGCCGGCCACACCCGGCCGCAAACAGCAGATTCCGCGCACCAGCAACTGCACGCGCACGCCGGCCTGCGAGGCGCGATACAACAACTGGACCATCTCCGGGTCCACCAGGGCATTGGTCTTAAAGATGAGATGCCCCCCTCGCCCCTGGTTCCGATGCTCGATCTCGCGCTCGATCATCGCCTCCATCCGGCCGCGCAGATTGACGGGCGACACCAGCAGCCGCTTGTAGTCGGCCTTGGCCGAATAGCCGGTGAGATAGTTGAATAAGTGCGTAACGTCGTCGGCCACCTCTTCGCTCGCGGTGAACATTCCGATGTCGGTATACAAATGCGCCGTCACGGCGTTGTAATTGCCGGTGGAAAGGTGCACGTAACGCGCGATGCGCTCGCCTTCTTTGCGCACCACCATCGCCACCTTGCAGTGGATCTTCAGACCGATCAGGCCATACACCACGTGCACGCCTTGGGCTTCCAGCGCCTTCGCCCACTCGATGTTGCTCTCCTCATCGAAACGCGCTTTCAGCTCCACCAGCGTCGCTACCTGCTTCTCTTCTTCGATCGCTTCGAGCAGCGCCTGCACGATCGGGGAATTGCGGCCGGTCCGGTAGAGGCAGATCTTGACCGCCAGCACCAGGGGGTCGTGGGCGGCCTTTTTCAAGAAATCGATGACCGGCTGGAACGATTCATAGGGATGGTGCAGCAGAATATCCTGGTGCGCGATCAACCCGAACAGCTCCTCGTCCGGGGAAGGCTGTGCAAGCGGCGCGGGAAGAGCGGGAACGAACGTCGCGTCCTTGAGGTCGGGCCGGTCAAGATTGTACAGAAACATCAGCCGGCTCATGGAAAGCGGTCCGTTGATGCGAAACACTTCGCTCGCCTCCACCTCCAGGTTGTTCATCAGGATCTCAAGAATGTGGGGCGGCATGTCTTGGCCTACCATCAGCCGGACCACATCGCCGAAACGCCGTTGCCGCACGCCCGCTTCGATGCTTTCGAGCAGGTCCTCGGCCTCCAGTTCCTTGATCTCGATATCGGCGTCGCGCGTGACGTGAAAGGGATGCACTTCGAGCACTTCCATCCCCGGAAACAACGCGCCCAGATGCGCGGCGATCACCTGTTCCAACCAGACGAACTCGAGATGGGATTGCGATCGCCGGCGCTTCTGCTTGGGCGCGGCGGCGCGGTTCACCGGCACCAGGGGCGGCAGCGAATCCGGCACCTTGATGCGCGCGAAGCGCTCGTTGCCGGCGGTGTCGCGAACCAGCGCGGCCAGGTTCAAGCTGAGGTTGGAGATGTGCGGGAAAGGCCGGCCCGGATCGAAAGCGAGCGGCGTCAGAACCGGAAACGCCAGCTCGGTAAAATAATTGGCCGCTACTCGCGCCTGGATTTCGTTCAGCGCGGCGTAGTCTAGGATCCGGATTCCCGCTTCGTCGAGTTCCGGCAGAAGATCGGCCAGACACTTGTACGCCTCTCCCATCAAGCGCTTCATCTCGCGCCGGATGGCGATCAACTGCGCGCGGGGCTGCATTCCATCAGGCCCGGCGTCGGTGATCCCCGCGTCCATTTGGCCTAGCAGCCCGGCCACGCGCACCATATAAAATTCGTTGAGGTTGGATCCCAGGATCGCGAGGAACTTCACGCGATCGAGCAGCGGGTTTCCCCGCTCTTCGGCTTCCTCGAGAACGCGCCGTTGAAAGGCCAGCAGGCCCAGCTCGCGGTTGATGTAGAGCGACGGGTCGCCCAGATCGCGGCGAGCCTCGGCCTGCGGAGCCGTGGCCGTTTCACGAGCCGCCGCTTTCTTGCGCTTACGCGTGTCGGCCTGGTCGGGGGATTTTTCCATGAAGTCGCCGGGACGGAAATCAATAGACTGGCACCCGCGCGTTACAGTTTTGTGGCGCGGCGATCAATATTGGATTGCAACCGGCCGGGCAGTGAGCTATCTGGTAATGGCGCCGCAGGCGATGCGCGCGCCCGCGTTGCCTGCCGGGTCGGTCTTGTTGTCGTCCGCCATGGCGTGAATCATAAGCGCTGTCCCGCCGTTAGCGAACACCGAGTGGGCGTCGTCGTCCAGGTTCACGCGTTCATCCACCACCGTGAGCTTCGCGGTACCGTTGGGCTTGACCATGAAATTCTTCATGTCGCCGGCGTGCGGTCCTTCGGGATTCTCCAGGCCGTGCTTCTTCATGTCCGGATTGAAATGCCCTCCGGCCGAGGTGAACGGTGGCTCGCATTGAGCCATCTGGTGGATGTGAATCGCATGCTCGCCCGGCGGCAAATTCTTGAGGTCGAGCTTGATTTTCACTCCGCCGCCTTTGTTGTCGCTAAGCGTCGCAGTTCCCACACTCTGGCCCTTGGCATCTTTCAACTCCACCGTCACCGGCTTATTCGCCGCTTGAACACCCGCGGCCAGCACTCCAGCGGCCGCAAGAGTCAACACAATTATGGATTTCATGTTCCCCTCTCCTCCCTGGAATCTTCTCGCGATTCGGTCTCGCGCGTCAAAGGCCACAATGGCCGCCACGACGGCCCGGGCAGTTGCAGACGCTCCCCAGGCGTGACTTTGCTGCGCGCCCAGCGTGCCGAATTTTCACGGGTGCCAGCAGCCTTGCGGGTGTGGCATCCTAAGGTATCCGCAGAACTTCCCTGCCTCGCGCGGGTTGTTTCTAATTTTGCATTATGACAATTCGGCTATTTTTTATACCCCCCGCGTTGGGTGTCCTCTTTCTGAGTTGCGCTTGGGGCCAGCAATACATCATCAATACCTACGCCGGTACCGGGGCGGCGGGATATTCGGGCGATGGCGGCGCGGCTTCGAGCGCGGAATTGGACGGGCCCCTGGGGCTGGCGTTCGATTCGTCCGGAAACTTGTACATCGCCGATTCGGTGAACACGCGCCTCCGGGAGATTTCCGGAGGCACGATTAACACGGTAGCGGGCGATGGCACCGCCGGCTTCGTGGAGGCCACCGTTTCTACGAAAACCGCCGCCACCAGCGCCGAGATGCTGGGCCCCGCGGCCGTAGTGGTGGATTCGGTGGGCGATATCATCATCGCGGATGCACCCAATCACGTGGTCTGGGAAGTGGTGGAAGGCTCTACGGCGAGTGGCCTCAGTGTCCCCGCCGGCACCATCATTACGATTGCCGGTACCAACACCGGCGGCTATAGCGGCGACGGCGGGCTATCTGGCTTGGCCGAGTTGGATTTCCCCACCGGCGTCGCGATTGATAAGGCCAACAACATCTACATCGCCGACTCCGGGAATAATGTGATTCGCGAAATCACCTCCGCCACGGGCGACATCAACACCATCGTCGGAGGCGCCGCCACCATCCAGCAGTTGAACGATCCGGAAAGCGTGCTGGTGGATTCGGCGGGGAACCTGTACATCTCCGAACAAGATGGGATGCGGATCTCAAAATTCTCCAACGGAAATCTGACCGTGCTGGCCGGGAACGGCTACATCGGCTACTCGGGCGACAACGGGCCCGCGGCGGACGCGTCTCTGAACGAGCCCACTGCCATCGCGCTCGATTCCCAGGGTTACCTTTACATCTGCGATACCGACAATAGCGTAATCCGCAAAGTTTCGCCGGATGGAATCATCACCACCATCGCCGGGCAGGAAATCGGCGGCGAGCCCACCCCGGGCTATTACGGCGACGGCGGTTTTGCGACGAATGCGCTGCTCTCCTTTCCTCGCGGCATTATCGTGAATTCTTCGGGCACCGTGTATTTCTCCGACACGCAAAACAACGTGATCCGGACGCTGAAGCCGCAGTCCCCTTCCATCGCGGGCGGCGGCGTGGTGAATGCAGCCAGCTTCAAGACGCCGATTTCGCCGGGCGCGTTGGTTACGATTTTCGGTTCGAATTTCACCGGCGTTAATCTCAGCGCGGCCGCCGCTTCGTTACCGCTTGCATCGGACTTAGGAGGGGTTTCGGTTCTGGTGAACGGCGTGGCTGCTCCCGTGCTTTACGAGAATTCAGGGCAGATCAATTTTCAGATTCCCTGGGAAACCAAGCCTGGAACGGCAACGCTCACCGTCAGCACCAACGGGTTTGCCAGCAGCCAGGTGAACATCACGGTGCTGGCGGCCGCACCCGGAATCTTTTTCAGCGGCTCGCACGCCATCGTGCAGAATTCCGACTTCAGTTTGAACGGCTCCGGCAATCCGGCGAAGGCGGGCGCGACGATCATCGCGTATTTGACCGGCGCGGGAGCCGTCAGCAACCAGCCGGCCGATGGCGCGGCGGCGGGCTCCAGCCCACTCTCCGAGGTCACTTCCACCGTGACCGCGACCATCGGCGGCCAACCCGCCACGGTTTCGTTTGCGGGCCTCGCTCCCGGCTTTGTCGGGCTTTGGCAGTTGAACATCGCGGTGCCCTCGGGACTTTCGAGCGGCAGTCAGCCGCTGGTGGTCACGGTGGGCGGCCAGAGCAGTAACTCCGCTAACGTCAGCGTGAGCCAGTAAGTCGAAACTTCTTTTTCTCCGGATCGGTCACACTACAAGTAAGTGGTGACCAACGCTTCGACGCTTGTGGCGGATTCCGATCCGCTTTGGTACAAAGACGCCGTGATCTATGAAGTGCACGTGCGCGCCTTCTACGACAGCGACGAAGACGGCATGGGCGATTTTCGCGGCCTCACCAGGAAATTGGATTACCTGCAAGACCTGGGCGTCAGCGCGATCTGGCTGCTGCCTTTTTTTCCTTCGCCCTGGCGCGACGACGGCTACGACATCTCCGATTACAACGATGTCCATCCCTCCTATGGCACGCTGCGCGATTTCCAGAATTTCCTGAAGCAGGCACATCGGCGGGGAATTCGCGTGCTGACCGAAGTGGTCTTGAACCATACCTCGGACCAGCATCCCTGGTTCCAGCGGTCGCGCCACGCGGCGCCCGGAACGCGCTGGCGCGAATTCTACGTGTGGAGCGACACGGCCGAGAAATATCAGGACGCCCGCATCATCTTCAAGGATTTTGAAACCTCCAACTGGACCTGGGATCCGGTCGCGAAAGCCTATTACTGGCATCGCTTCTACTCGCATCAGCCGGATCTGAATTTCGATAGCCCGCACGTGCGCCAGGCCGTCCTCGATGTGATCGACTTTTGGTTCGACCTGGGCGTCGACGGGTTCCGCCTGGACGCCGTGCCCTACCTGTACGAACGCGAAGGCACCAATTGCGAGAATCTTCCCGAAACGCACGCCTTCCTGAAACAGCTTCGCGAGCACATCGATTCGAAATACAAGGATCGCGTGCTGCTGGCGGAGGCCAATCAATGGCCCGAGGACGCCGTGGCCTATTTCGCCGACGGCAACGAATGCCAGATGGCGTTCCATTTCCCGCTCATGCCCCGTCTGTTCATGGCCATTCGCATGGAGGATCGCTTTCCGGTGCTGGAGATCCTTCAGGAAACGCCCCCCATCCCGCCCAACTGCCAGTGGGCGCTGTTCCTGCGCAATCACGACGAGCTGACGCTCGAAATGGTGACCGACGAAGAGCGCGACTACATGTACCGCGTCTACGCGCACGACCGGCGCATGCGCATCAATCTCGGCATCCGCCGGCGCCTGGCGCCACTGCTCGAAAACGACCGCCGCAAAATCGAGCTGATGAACGCGCTGTTGTTCTCGCTTCCCGGCACGCCCGTGATCTACTACGGCGACGAGATCGGCATGGGCGACAACATCTACTTGGGCGACCGCAACGGCGTGCGCACTCCCATGCAGTGGAGCGCCGACCGGAACGCCGGCTTCTCGCGCGCCAACCCGCAACGGCTGTACATGCCGATTACGATCGACCCGGCGTATCATTACGAAGCCATCAACGTGGAGGGCCAGCAGAACAACCCCCATTCCCTGTTGTGGTGGACCAAACACTTGATCGAGCAGCGCAAGCAGTTTAAGGCGCTAGGGCGGGGAACGCTCGAGTTTCTGCGGCCGTCTAATCGTAAGGTGCTGGCTTTTTTCCGCCGCTATCAGGACGAAATCCTCCTGGTGGTGGCGAACCTGTCGCGCTTTCCGCAGCACGTGGAGCTCGATCTCGCCGAAGTCAAAGGCCTGACGCCGGTGGAGGTCTTCGGTCGCGCCGAATTCCCCATGGTGGACGAGCGTCCTTATACCGTCACGCTGGGCTCTTTAGGATTCTACTGGTTCGCCTTTCAAGCCAAGCAAGCGCATCCGGAGAGCATCGAAATACCGGCCACGCCCGAAGGTTTGCCGCTGATTGTTGTGGAATCCTGGACGCAAGTCTTTCAAGGGCGCAGCCTGGCCATTCTGCTGCGCCGCCTGCCCGCGTATCTGAGAACCCGCCGCTGGTTCCTGGGCAAGGACAAAACCATTCGCGATATCGACGTGCAGGACTCCATTCCTATCCCCGACTCTTCGGCGCAAGTGCTGTTGGGGCAGGTGGAATACACCGACGGCGATCCCGAGATCTACGTCTTGCCGGGTTCCATCGCGATCGGCGAAGCAGCCGAGGAAGTGAAGGCCAAGCTTCTGGACGTGTCTGTCGCGCAATTAGTCGCCGAGAACGGCGAGCGCGGCGTATTGTACAGCGCGGTGTTCGACCCGGCCTTCGGAAATGCGCTGTTCAGTGCCATCCTGCGCCGCAGGCGCTTTCGCGGCGCGGCCGGTGAACTGGCCGGATCGCACACCCGCGCCTTTCGTTCGGTTTGGGGCGCGAGTCATCCCGATCTGGGCCCGGCGGTGTTGAAAGCCGAGCAATCCAATACCTCCATCGTCTTCGGGAACCGTTTCATTCTCAAAATCTATCGGAGCGTCGAGCCGGGGATTCATCCGGAGGCGGAAATCGGGAATTTTCTCACCGAGCGCAATTTCCCCTATAGCGCTCCGTTCACCGGGATCATCGAATATCGCTCGAACAGTTCGGAGCCGATTGTCGTCGCGTCCTTGCATGCCTTCGTACAAGGCCAACAGGGCGACGCCTGGAAGTATACCTTGGACGCCCTCAGCCAATTCTTCGAAGCGGCGCTGGCTCGCAAGGAAAGCGAATTCATGGGACCCGAGGGCAGCCATCATGCATTGGATCTGCGCAAAGTGGAGCTGCCCGCCCACACGCATGAATTGATCGGCGGGTACCTGGACTCGGCCGCGCTGCTCGGCCGCCGGGTCGCCGATCTGCACCTCGCCCTTAGTTCAGAGGCATTGGATCCCGCCTTCACGCCCGAGCCGTTCACGGACCACTATCGCCACGCCATCTTTCATGGCGTGATGGGGATGCTGGGCGAAACCATGCAGCGTCTGCGGCAAAGCTTGAAGTCCGCGCCGGCCGCCGTGCAAGCCGACGCCCAAAAAGTCCTGGACGCCCGGGAAGCAATTCGCGCACAGGCGCGTTTGATTTCCGAGCGCCGCCTCTATTGCGTCCGCACGCGCATCCACGACGATCTCCGTTTGAGCCGCGTGCTGCGCACCGGCAAGGATTTCGTGTTCATTGGATTCGACGGACCCTCCAATCGCACGTTGAGCGGCCGGCGCATCAAGAAATCGCCGCTGCGCGACGTCTCGAGCCTCCTGTTGTCCTTTCAATACGCCTCGCAAGCCGTATTCTTCGATCAGCTTCCGGGCGTCACCCGTCGGCCGGAGACCACCGCGGCTCTGGAATTTTGGGCGCGCTATTGGTCCGACTGGGTGTCGGCAGTGTTTCTCAAAGGGTATCTCGATGCCGTTGGCGCGACCTCGCTCGTGCCGCAAAACGAGACGGATCTGCGCTTGCTTCTGGACCATTGCTTGCTGGAACAAACGCTGGAGGAGCTTCGCGACGAGCTGCGCGAGCGGCCCGAGTGGGCGCGCGTCCCGCTCGCCATGCTGCTGCGGATTCTGCAAGCGCCACGGCCGTAAGCACTTCACGGGCCGCAACTTCCGTTTCGGACGCAAGTGAAATCTTATGCGCTCCCCGGAGTCCATTGGGGAGGGAGCCGGCCCGCCTTTAGCAGGCTAGCGCCCCGTTTAATCTCTTGCTTATGAAGCGCCGTGACACACAACCTGCTTACACACCTTCCGCTACCTATCGTGTGCAATTCAATCAGGCGTTCACCTTCGACGACGCGGCCGCCCTGGCGGAATATTTCGACGAGCTCGGCGTCACCGATCTCTACGCTTCTCCGTTTCTGATGGCGCGGCCCGGCAGCATGCATGGCTATGATGTCACCGACCAATCGCGCTTCAATCCGGAGATCGGCGATGAGGCCTCGTTTCTCCGCATGTCGGAAGCCCTGCGCCGCCGGAACATGGGCTTGATCGCCGACGTGGTGCCGAATCATATGTGCATCACGCATCCCTCCAACCTGTGGTGGTGGGACGTACTGGAGAATGGTCCCAGCAGTCCCTATGCGCGCTTTTTCGATATCGATTGGCATCCGCCGCGACAAGAGCTGGTGAACAAGGTGCTATTGCCGGTGCTCGGCGATCAATACGGGCGGGTGCTCGAAAATCAGGAAATTTGCATTGGCTGCGCTGACGGCCAATTTCACGCCTCGATTTACGGCGTGTCTCTGCCGCTGGCGCCCCGCACTTGGACCATGTTGCTGGAGCCGGCCGTCGCCAGACTGCGCGAAAAACTCGGTCCCGCTCACGAGCACCTGGCCGAAATGGAAAGCATCGTGACGGCGTTGAGTCACATGCCCGGCTCCACGGAAACCGACGACGCCAAGATCCGCGAGCGCCAACGCGAGAAGGAGATCGTCAAGCGCCGCCTGTCTGGTCTGTTGGAGGCGAGCGCCGAAGCGGGCGAAGCCATTGCGGCGTCACTCGATGAAATCAACGGCCGCCAAGGCGATTCCCACAGCTTCGACCGTCTGGAGCGGCTGCTCGAAAGCGAGCCCTACCGCTTGAGCTACTGGCGCGTCGCCATGGATGAGATCAACTACCGGAGGTTCTTCGACGTCAACGATCTGGCCGCCATCCGCGTGGAAGATCCCGAAGTGTTTTCCGCCGTGCACGCATTGATTTTCGACCTGGTGCGGCGCGGCCATATTCGCGGCCTGCGAGTGGATCATCCCGATGGCCTGTTCGAGCCGGAAAAATACTTCCGCGCCCTGCAGGACGCTTGCCGAGCCGGGAATGGCCAAAGCGGCCCCGGCGGCGATCGGCCATTTTACATTGTGGCCGAGAAGATTTTGACCGGCAATGAACCGCTACGCACCGAATGGGCGATCGAGGGCACCACGGGATACGGATTCCTGAACCTGGTGAACGGTCTTTTCGTCGACCGCACCAAGGACAAGGCCTTCCAACAACTCTATCGCCGTTTCACCGGGTTGACCGCTTCCCCGCGCGATCTGCTCTGCGACAGCAAGCGTCTGATCCTCCAAGTGGCTATGTCCAGCGAGTTGAACGTGCTGGCTCGCCGCCTGGACCAGATCTCCGAACAGCATCGCTGGTCCCGCGACTTCACGCTGGAAAGTCTGCGCGACGCCCTGCGCGAAGTGCTGGCGGCATTTCCGGTGTATCGCACCTATGTTCGCGGCGATTCCACGGAAGTGGATCCGCAGGACCGGCGGCAGGTGAACCTCGCGGTGCATGCGGCGAAGATGCGTAACCCCGCCACCAGCGAGTCCGTATTTGATTTCATCCAAAGTTTGCTGCTGCTGGAGGATCCCAACGGAACCAACGATGCCCAGCGCGCCGAGCGCCGGACCTTCGCTGTGCGCTTCCAGCAATTGTCTGCGCCCGTGATGGCCAAAGGCGCGGAGGACACGGCTTTTTATCGCTATTATCCGCTGGCTTCCCTGAACGAGGTCGGAGGAGACTTGGCGCATTTTGGCGTCTCCGTGAATGCGTTTCACCGCCGCAATCTCATTCGCCGGGAGGTGTGGCCCAACGAAATGAACGCGACTTCGACGCATGACACCAAGCGCGGCGAGGATGTTCGCGCGCGCATCAACGTGCTCTCGGAGGCGCCGGCGGAATGGTATCGTGCGATTCGCCGCTGGCGTGACCTGAACCGGTCGGCGAGGACACCCGTCAACGGCAGTTATGCGCCCGACGCGAATGAAGAGTATTTGCTGTATCAGACCCTGGTCGGCACCTGGCCTTTGTACCCCATGAATGCCGAAGCGCATACAGCCTATGTGCGGCGCATCGACGGATATATGCAGAAGGCGTTGCACGAGGCCAAGATTCACACCAGTTGGGTAAACCCCGACAGCGCCTACGATAAGGCCATCACCAATTTCGTCGAACGAGTGCTCGATGCCTCGCCCGGCAACGCCTTTCTCCAGGATCTGCGCCAGTTTCAGGCGCCGATCGCGCGCGCCGGGTTATGGAACTCGCTCGCGCAATTGGTGCTGAAGATTGCCGCGCCCGGCGTTCCCGACTTCTATCAAGGTAACGAGCTTTGGGCATTCGATCTGGTGGATCCCGACAACCGGCGGCCGGTGAATTATCAGCCCCGCCGCCAGATGATCGAGAGCCTTCGCGAGAATACCAGCCGGGATCGGGCCGCGTTGCTCGATCGTCTGCGCGACAATCTTTGTGATGGCGCCATCAAGATGTTCATCACGCGCGAAGCCCTGCGATTCCGTCGCGAGCATCGGGATCTGTTCGCGCGCGGCTCGTA
This sequence comes from Bryobacteraceae bacterium, assembly GCA_030039005.1. The sequence continues at coordinate 18,896 of JASHQT010000469.1, read as the reverse complement.
CGCCGGCTTGGCCGCCGAAGGAGCACGGGCGCGTCACGTCGTGGCTTTCGCGCGCGGCATCCAAGATCAAAGCATGGTCGCCGCAACGGGGCGCTTCTTTTTGAAGCTCTGCAACTCCCACAACCAGCCGGTCGGAGATCTGTGGGGAAACACGGCCATCGCACTTCCGAAAAAGACGGCTCCCATGAGTTTTCGCGAGATTTTCAGCGGCCAGAAGGTTTGCGCGGAACAGCGCGAGAACGGTTTGTTTCTGCCGCTGAACAAAGTTTTCGCGCGCTCCCCGGTCGCGCTGCTGTTCGCCGAGAGCGCCCGTTGATGCAAGGAACCGCGCTGCGGCGCTTCGAGTACGGTGCAACCCCGCTCCCGGACGGCGGCGTGCAGTTTCGCGTCTGGGCGCCGGAGGCGGCAAACCTCGCGATTCAGCTAGGGCAGCGCGCGCCGGCTGCGATGACGCGAATGGGCGAAGATTTTGAGTTGATCGTTCGCGACGCCCGTCCCGGTGACCTGTATTCCTTCATCTTCAGCGATGGCCGCGTCCGCCCGGATCCGGTCTCGCGTTCGCAGCCTTACGGCGTCCACGGCCCGTCTGAAGTCGTCGATGCGAATGGCTTCCGTTGGAGCGACCAAAATTGGAAGGGAATTCCGCTCTCCGATTACGTCTTCTATGAGCTGCACATCGGCACCTTCACTTCCGCAGGCACCTTCGCTGCTGCGATCTCGAAGCTGGGACACTTGAAGGATCTGGGAATCACCGCCGTGGAGCTCATGCCGGTGGGTGAGTTCGTGGGCGCGCGCAACTGGGGCTACGATCAGGTGGATCTTTTCGCGCCGCACTCGGCCTACGGAGGGCCGCAAGGGCTAAAGCGGTTTGTGGATGCGTGCCACCGTGAGGGCCTGGCCGTGGTCCTGGATGTGGTTTACAATCACGCCGGCCCGGAGGGCAACTATCTGGCTGAATTCGCCCCCTATTTCACCGATCAATACTGGACGCCGTGGGGCCGCGCGATCAACTACGACGGGCCCTTCAGCGACGGTGTCCGCCGCTTTGTGATCGGCAATGCCCTGTACTGGCTGACCGAATATCACGTCGACGCGCTGCGCCTGGACGCCATCCACGGCATCTTCGATTTCAACGCGCGCCATATTTTAGCCGAGCTGCGCGATTGCTTTCATGCACAGGCGGCCAAACTGGGGCGCCAGGCGTGGATCATCGCCGAAAGCGACCTGAACGACGTTCGCCTGCTCCAGCCGCGCTCGGCCGGCGGGCATGCCCTGGACGCCCAATGGTTGGACGAATTCCATCACTCGGTCCGGAGTTACCTCACCGGCGCGAACCGCTCCTACCTCGCCGGCTTCGGCGAGCTCCAGCACATCCGCAAGGCGATCACCCAAGGATTCGTTTACGACGGCTGTTATTCCGCCTTTCGACGCCGTCATTTTGGAAGCTCCTCGCGCGAGCTGGGGGGCGATCGCTTCGTCGCATTCCTGCAGAATCACGATCAGGTCGCGAACACCAGCCAGGGCGCCCGCTGGTCGCACCTGATGTCCATCGAGCAGTGCAAGATTGCCGTGATGCTGCTGATCTGTTCCCCCTGCCTGCCCTTGCTGTTCATGGGTGAGGAGTTTGCCGAAACCAATCCGTTCTTCTACTTCACCAGCCATGGCGATGCGGCGCTCGCGCGAGCGGTGACCGAAGGCCGCTGGAAAGAGTTTGAAGAATTCACCGAACCGGCCGCCTTTGTGGATCCGCAGTCCCAGGAAGCGTTCGATCGGTCCAAGCTGAGTTGGGATCTGCTGGACGATTCCAAGCACCGCGCCATTTACGATCTGTATCGCGCGCTTCTGCGAATCCGTAAAGAATGGCCCTGCCTCCACAACGGGCGCAAGGACCTCACCCGCGTGGAAATCGACGAAGCCGCGCGCTGGCTGCGTATGGAGAGAACGGATCCCGCAGGCTCGCGCGCGCTGCTATTTTGCAATTTTTCGAGCGATCAGGTGGCACTGAATCTCAGTGGTGCGTGGCGACTCGCGCTCTCCACCACGCCGGTGGGTTCGGGAACCGCCGCTCCTTGCAGCGCCTCGCTCTATTTCGCCAGTAGCTAACAGCCAAAAGCCAGCGCTACACTTTGCTGGGTATGGTCCTCGGCCGCGGCCGGTCGCTGGTGGCGAAATCGGCCTTCGCTTCACTGGTAGCCGAAACGTCTTCGGCGCCGGTCTGGACCAGAATCTCGCGCGCGGTCTTCGCCCACTCGCGGTCGTCGCAATGCACCGACAGCAGAATGCCGCCTTTGCGAATGCGACCTTCATACCGCCTGGCTTCGTATTCCGGGGTCCCTAGCCCGGCCAGCGCGCCGGCGATGCCGCCCAGCACGCCGCCTACTCCGATGCCGCTCAGCATGGCCATGATCGGTCCGGCGGCCACAAACATTCCCAGGCCGGGGATTGCCAGCATCCCCACTCCGGCCAGCCACCCCAGAACTCCGCCCACTACCGCGCCGCTTCCCGCGCCCGCGGCCGTGCCTTCCGGAGCTTTGGTGCTGCGCAGCACCGCCAGATCCTTGGTCCCCGCGTTATCGGGAAACAGGATCGAGATATCCGTGCTCCGAAACCCCGCCAGCTTCAGTCCGCTCACCGCATTTTCCGCGTCCAACTGGCTCACATAAATGCCAAATACCGCTTTGTTCTTCGCCGACATGACCGACTCCTTGTGTCCCCAGGGGAGGTTTGTTTGTGCACCGACACCATAGCCTTCCCACCAGGGACTTGGGTTCCCGGCGCACGTTGCCACGCTATCTCCTTCCGTGCAACCCAATGGCCGCGACGTAAACCCACCGGGATGCTACGCCGCGCCATATAGAAAGTTCCTCATTGGACGCGCGATCGGGGAAATTTTTCCACTTTCTCACGGTTTCACGAACGTCGGGATAATTCCGCCGCGCGCCGCGCGTCTAACTCAGTGGACGTGGGTAAAAACAGTCGCGATTCCAAGCGTTTCAAGATCACCAGCCTGCTCCGGCCGCACTACAAGCTGCTGGCGGTGGGACTTCTCGGTGTGCTCGGCGAGGGCGTCGCCAATCTGCTCGAACCCTGGCCCCTGAAGGTTGTCCTCGACAATGTCCTCAAATCGAAACCCGCGCAAGGCTGGCTGAACCACTGGATTTTTTCCACCTTCGGGCACGACAAGTTCAGCGCGCTGAACTTTGCCGCGATCGCGGTGCTGGTGATCGCGCTAGTGGGCGCGTCCTGCTCGTACGTGGAAAAATACGTGACCACCAGCGTCGGCCAATGGGTGACGCACGATCTGCGGCGCACGCTGTATTCGCACATTCAGCGCCTTTCCCTCGCCTACCACGATCACAAGCAGACCGGCGACCTGATCAGCCGCGTCACCGGCGATATCGACGCCATTCAGAGCTTCATCGTCTCCGGCCTGCTGGACTCCATGATCAACTGCATCACCCTGGTGGGCATGCTGGGCGTGATGCTCTACCTTAACTGGCAATTCACTCTCATCGCGCTTTCGGTGGCGCCGTTTCTGTTCCTGGTCGTTTTCTCCTACACCCGCCGCATCAAGAAGGCCGCGCGTGAAGTCCGCAAAAAAGAAGGCGAGATTGTCTCCGTGATGCAGGAGGTGCTTTCCTCCATCCACGTGGTCAAGGCTTTCGCCCGCGAGGATTATGAGCAGAGGCGACTGGAAGAAGAGAGCCTGGAGGGCGTCGAAATCGGGCTGCGCGCCCGATCGCTCAAGGCCAAGCTCGCGCCGCTGGTGGAGGTCATCGTGGCAGTCGGAACCTGCCTGGTGCTGTGGTTCGGCGCGCGCATGGTGCTGACGGGCGCGCTCTCGGCCGGATCCCTGGTGGTCTTCATCTTCTACCTGGGCAAGATGTACAAGCCCATGCAGCAGCTTTCGAAGATGACCGACGCGTACTCGAAAGCGGTGGTGGGCTATGAGCGCATCCGCGAGATTCTCGACACCGACAATGAGATCCGGGACATTCTCGGCGCGCGGCGCGCCCCCGTGTTCCGCGGCGCCATCGATTTTGACAAGGTGGATTTCGGGTATGAGCCGGCCACCATGGTCCTGAAGGACGTCAGCCTTCGCATCGAGCCGGGGCAGGTGGCCGCGCTGGTGGGTCCCACGGGAGCGGGCAAAAGCACCATCATTAGCCTGATCCCCCGCTTCTACGATCCCACCTCGGGCGTGGTGCAAATCGACGGCGTGGATGTGCGGCGCTTCCAGCAGAAGTCGCTGCGCCAGCAGATCAGTTTCGTGCTCCAGGAGACGGTGCTGTTTCACGGGCCCATCTGGAACAACATCGCCTACGGGAAGCCCGAAGCCACGCGCTATGAGATCCTGCGCGCGGCCGATTTGGCGAACGCGCACGAATTCATCGAGAGACTTCCCGACGGGTACAACACTATCCTCGGCGAACGTGGCATCACGCTTTCCGGCGGCCAGCGGCAGCGCATCGCCATCGCCCGCGCCATTATCCGCGACACCCCGATCTTGATTCTCGACGAACCCAGTTCGGGCCTGGACGCGGCGGCCGAGAAACTGGTTTTCGAAGCGCTGGACCGCATGATGGAAGGCAAGACTTGCATCGTCATCGCTCACCGGCTGGCCACCATCCGCCGGGCAAACTGCATTTTCGTCGTGCAGGCAGGGCAGATTGTGGAGCGCGGCACTCATGACGAACTGCTGCTCACCGACGGGCTCTATTCGCAGCTCCACGCCATCCAATTCGCCGAAGAACCTCAAATGGCCGAGCCGCGCGCGTGAGCAAGCGGACTACAATTTTTTCAACTCGGCGATCCGGTGCTCCATCGTGAAAGTGAATCCGTCCAGCTCCGGCCCCAGATATCCGGCGGCGCGAAAAGCGTCGCGAATCTGCTGGTCCGAAAGCTGGCTGAGCAGACCCGCGATCCACCGCACGTGTTCGATCGGAATATCTTTTCCAATCCACTCCATATCGACGCGGCTGACATATTCCGGAGCGTCGAAGATCGTCAGCAGCTCCGGACGGCTGGGCACGGCGAAGCTGACAGTCTGCGGCTGAACGTCCGTTATGAAGCTGGCTCTCTTGTACGCTTCCAGGTTGCCTTTCGAGGCTTCATGGGAGATTTTGCGGCCGGTTGTGCCGAAGCTCGCGCCAAGGTCGCTGACCAGGAACTCCTGCTCCCTAGCGCCGCCCTTTTGTTTCAGATCGCGCACCGCGTTGTTTTCGTTTTTGAGGTCCCAGTTGTCAACCAGCGCCATCATCACTCGCAGTCCGTCCATCTCCTGCGTGCCCGAAAACCGGTTATCTCGCCAGTTCCAACCGCCGACTTTTTTCTCGCCCTTCTCGCGCTTCAGCCGCACGTTGCGCACGATGCCGCCTTGCTCCACGCGGTCCTGGCCGCGATGAAGATGCTTGAGGCCCTCCACCTGCAGTTCGGGAACGAAATAATCCTCATCGGCGTGGTAACCCACGGCCCAAACAAATCTGCTTGCCGCCGTTTCCGGCTGAGCCTCGGCGCCCATCTTGACTTTCCACTTCACGCCATCGGCGTCACGCACGTCGAACTTGGGATTGGTTCCCTCCATGTCTTCCTTCAGGAAGGTGAACGGCCCACGCGGCTGATGCTCCTGGCCGCCCACGCCATAGAACAAATTCTCCGCTGGAATGTCCGGCTGCCGCCACAGCTCGCCGATGTCTGGGCGTGTAATTTCTCCTAGCGCGCCCACGCTGATGTAACCTTTTTGCGCGTTGGCGAGCGAGCAAGCGCCCGCAACCGCCAACACCCCAATCGCGGCAAGTCTGTTTCCCCTGATACGCATACGCCGTAACCTCCCGAATGGCCCTCGTCTTGTTGTAAGCAACAGTGATGCCAGGTGGTATGTGAACAGGTCCAAGGAGTCGCTGTGAAACTTCTAGTGCAGCCAGGCGACGGCGTGAAACCGCTGCTCGACGCTATTAACGGCGCCAAAAGCCGCATTGAGATCGTTATTTTCCGCTTCGATCGCAGTGAAATCGAGAAAGCGCTGGCCAACGCCGCCGCGCGCGGCATCTTCGTGCATGCCTTGATCGCCTATACCAATCGCGGGGGAGAAAAAAACCTGCGAAAGCTGGAAATGCGTCTGTTAGATGCCGGTATCACTGTCGCGCGTACGTCAGACGACCTCGCGCGGTACCACGGAAAATTTCTGATCATCGACCGGCGCGAGCTTTTTCTGCTGTCCTTTAATTACACCTACCTGGACATCGATCACAGCCGCTGCCTCGGCCTGGTGACGCGTAATCGCAAGCTCGTGAACGAAGCAGTAAAGCTGTTTGAGGCCGATTTCAAGCGCCAGCCGTATGTTCCTGGCCATGCGGCTTTCGTCGTGAGTCCCTTGAACGCCCGCAAGCAACTGGCGGGGTTCCTGCAGGGCGCCAAGAAAGAATTGCTGATTTACGATCCGGAAATCAGCGACCCGAGCATGTTGAAAATCCTCGATGCGCGCGCGCAAGGCGGGGTCGAGATCCGCGTGATCGGCCGCGTCACGCGTTCGAATCTGAAGCTTGCTGTGCACAAGCTTTCCACCATGCGCCTGCATACCCGCACCATCCTCCGCGACGGTAAACAAGCGTTCATCGGCAGTCAGAGTCTGCGGGAGCTGGAACTCGGCGCGCGGCGTGAGGTCGGTGTCATTTTTCGCGATCGGAAGATCGTCGCCAAGCTCGGCAAGCTGTTTGAGGACGATTGGGAAGCCATCGAGCGCCGGATGCGGGAGGAGCCGCGGCAGCAGGCTGACCCGGCCGACAGGGTCGCGAAGAAGCTGGCCAAAGTAGTGGCGAAGGAGTTGCCGCCGGTGACGCCCGTGTTGCGCGTCCTGGTCCGCGAATTCGTCGGTGACACGCTCGATATGGACCTGGACCCCGCAGTCGTCGAAGAGAGTGTGAAAGACGCCGTCAAGGAAGCCGTGAAGGACGCCGTGCGTGACGCCGTCGAAACCGTCGTGGAACAGAATGGAGCGTTACCAAACGGCCACTAGCGCCCTCTAATCAGACAGGGTGTGTGTACCCTGGATGAGAGGAGCGCACCATGGCAATTCACGCGCGCGCGGGACAACCCGCGCAAGCATCCGATCTGGTCGACGTCAGCCGTTTAGTGGACGCCTATTTCACGCAGCGCCCTGATCCGAAAATTCCCGCCCAGCGCGTCTCGTTTGGCACCTCGGGCCACCGCGGATCGTCTTTTCATACTGCATTCAACGAGTGGCACATCCTGGCGATTAGCCAGGCCATTTGCGAATATCGCCGGAGCCAGGGAATCGACGGGCCGCTGTTCCTCGGCATCGACACGCATCCGCTTTCCCAACCCGCGCTCTCGTCGGCGCTCGAAGTGCTGGCCGCCAACGGGGTCCAGGTGCGCATCGCGCCGCATGGCGAATTCACGCCCACTCCCACGGTGTCGCGCGCCGTTTTGAATTTTAACCGCGGCCGGAAAACCGGATTGGCCGACGGCATCGTGGTCACTCCTTCGCACAATCCGCCTGAAGACGGCGGCTTCAAGTACGATCCTCCGCACGGCGGCCCGGCTTCGGAAGATATCACCGGTTTCATCCAAAAGCGCGCCAATGAACTGATTGAAAATGGCCTCCACGGCGTGAAACGTATTCCTTCGGATCAAGCGCTACGCGCCAATACCACCTCGGAGCACGACTACATGACCGAATATGTAGCGGACCTGAGCAAGGTGATCGATTTCGACGTGATCCGCGCGGCGAAATTGAACCTGGGCGTCGATCCGCTGGGCGGCGCGAGCGTGCATTACTGGAAGCCGATCGCTGAACGTTACGGCTTGAATCTGACCGTGGTCAACGAGACGGTAGATCCCACCTTCCGCTTCATGACGCTCGATTGGGATGGCCGCATTCGCATGGATCCGTCGTCGCCCTACGCCATGCAGCGCTTGATCGGGCTAAAGGACAAGTTCGACGTCGCGTTCGCCTGCGACACCGATGCCGACCGGCACGGCGTTGTCACCCGCAGCTCTGGCCTGCTCTCGCCGAATCACTACCTCGCGGTTTGCGTGCATTATCTTTTCGGCAATCGCTCCCACTGGCCCAAAGACGCGGCCGTGGGCAAAACCGTCGTTTCGAGCAGCATGATCGACCGCGTGGCCGCGAAGCTCGGCCGCAAAGTCTACGAAGTTCCGGTGGGATTCAAATGGTTCGTGGAAGGGCTGCTCTCGGGATCGCTCGGCTTTGGCGGCGAGGAAAGCGCGGGATCCTCGTTTCTCTGCCGCGACGGTTCGGTGTGGACCACCGATAAAGACGGCTTGATCGCGGTCTTGCTGGCGGCCGAGATCACCGCGCGCGTAGGCCGCGATCCTGGCGAAATTTATCAAGCGTTCGAGCGCGAATTCGGCGTGTCGTCTTACGAGCGAATTGACGCGCCCGCTGATGCGCGCGAACGCGCCGCGCTCGCCAAACTTTCGGCCGAGGACATCACGGTCACCGAGCTCGCGGGCGAGAAGATTCAGAAGATTCTCACGGCTGCGCCGGGCGACGGCAGACCCATCGGGGGCGTCAAAGTGATCGCCGAACACGGCTGGTTCGCTGCCCGGCCTTCAGGCACGGAAGACGTCTACAAAATCTACGCCGAGAGTTTTCGGGGGCCGGACCACTTGAAAACGATCCAGGAAGAGGCTCAGGCCATGGTTTCGGCCGTACTCGGTGCCGGCGCTGCGCCGAAACTTTCAGCCGTGTAGTTCAACAAATCGCCAATCCGTTCTAAGCGGATATCCGGCGCCGGGAACTTCTTCCAAATGTCCGGATCGTGTGCATAGTGCCCCTGGTTCACGAATACGGTGGTGACGCGCGATTTCCAAATCTGCTTGATCGCATCCAGGATGCGCAGCTTGTCGTCGATCAGTACGTAATGATCGGCCGGATAGCGCTGCTCGACGTCGGCGAGCTCCTGTTCCTTGTGAACGTAAATCAGAACGTTGCCGTCGAATTCTTCAAACAGCCCCGAGCGATACACTTTGTGCGGCTGAAACACCACGTCGCCGTCGGAAAGAATCACCGGCCGCCCCCACTGGCCGACGTGTTCCACGGCGTCCAGCGAATTGGGAAACAGGCGGTTGGCGAACGGATAGCGCATCAGAAAATATGAGACCGTCAGCAAGTGCGGGTCATGGGGGAAATCGAACCGGTAACGCTGGAGCGCACCCAGGTAATCGGCATAGCCAAGGTCGGCGCGGATCTCCTCGAAGCGCTGCCAATAGCAGCGCGAGCGCTCAGGGCCGACATGGGTCTCCAGATGCCGTTTTAAGTCGGCGGTGACGTGGTCGTTATCGAGTAGCGTGTTGTCCACATCGAAAAGAAAGACGGTGCTCGTTTGCGGCATGATGGGTCCTTAAGCGGGCAGGGGCTGCGTCCGGTTGGTACGGTCCGCCGCGATGGTCACTTGCATATCGCGGGCCTGATGCACCACTTGCTGCACCAGGCTTCTGCGGGATAAAGCGGGCCATTGGCTGGGCTGCGGCCGGGCCAGAAACAGATGCGTCACACCATTTAGATGCGCGAACTCCACCAGCGTCTTCGCGACGTCCTGGCCCTGCAGCACGCGCGTCTCGATGTGCAAATTCCGCGCGAAGTTCAGATGCCGTTCCACGATTTCGCGATCCTTGGGCGGCATGTCGCCGAGATCCGTTTCGCGCGACACGGCAACGGCGAAACAATCGGCCTGCAGATAATCCGCCACGCGTTTGCCGCGACGGATCAACATCGCGGTGGCCGGATCGGCGGTCACCAGAATCAGGATGCGGTCTATGGTGGCCTTCGCCGGTTCGGCCTCATCGTGATAGCCGGGCTCAGGCTCGAATCCCGGAGCGTCGTAATCCACCTGGCGGATTTCCACCTCGTGGGCGGTTTGGCGGAGCGCCAGTTCCCGCAGCGCCACCAGCGTGGATTCCTGGAAGAAGTTTTCGAGCGCCTTTTTGGCTCTTTCCTGCGAATACACCACGCCGCGCGCCAGCCGGTTCAGCAGCGCGCGAGGCGTCAGATCCACCATCACCACCTGGTCGGCCTGCTGCATCACCCAATCGGGAATCGTTTCGCGCACGCGAATGCCGGTGATGTTCCAGATCTGGTCGTTCAAACTTTCCAGGTGCTGGATGTTCATGGTGGTGAGAACGTCGATGCCGGCTTCCAGCAACACCTGCACATCCTGCCAGCGTTTCAAGCGCTCCGCACCCGGCACGTTGGTGTGTGGGAACTCATCCACCACGCAGAGCTGAGGATGGCGAAGAAGAATGGCGTCGGTGTCCATCTCCTCGAACAGGCCGCCGCGGTAATCGATTTTGCGCCGCGCTACGAGCTCCAGGCCCTCCGTCTTGGCGATGGTGTCCTTGCGGCCGTGCGGCTCGAAATATCCGATCACCGCGTCGATGCCGCGACGTTTGGCCTCCTGCGCTTCCTCCAGCATCTGGTACGTCTTGCCGACGCCGGCGGCGTAGCCGAGGAAAATTTTCAGTTTCCCTGGTGCGGTTCGATCGGGCATGGTTAATGAGGCGGCATGGTTAATGCGGAAAGACGCGCACATCGATGTCATGGGCGCCGCGAATCAGCCGGTCGAGCGGCGTGCCCGTGAAGCGTTCCCACCACTGCTCGCGCGTGCTGTGTCCGAGGAAAATTTGCGTGATGCCGTGCTCGTGCGCGTAAGCGAGCAGCGTCTCCACCGGGTCCTGCCCGTCCAGAATTTCGATGCGGGCCTGCGCGGCGCGTGCAATGGCCAGATTGCGCTCCAGGGCGTCCTGATCGGCGGCGGAGATTTCCGCTTGCCGGACATAGATGACGGTGAGGTCGCCATGAAAACGGTCGGCGTTGCGCTTGCCGCTGGCGATCATCGGGCCGGCATTGGCGCGCGGCGTGATGGCGACCAGAATCCGTTCCTGTGCGCCGAAGGTCTGCGGGATTCCGTTGCGCCGCAGGTAGGCTTCGAGCTGTTTGTCCACCACGTCGGCGGCCAGCAGCAGCGCGATTTCGCGCAGCTCGGAGAGCTTCTGCTCCGGACTTTCCCCTCCGTTGGCGCTCTGACCGTCGCGCGCGATGGCGGTTTCGGGCGGAGCGTCCACGACGACGATTTCATCCGCCGAGTTCAGGAAGCTGTGCGGCACGGTCTGGGTGACCTGCTTGCCGGTGATCCGCGACACACGCTCCCGCAGGTCGTCAATATATTGAATGTTGATGGAAGTGATGACGGAGATTCCGGCTTCCAGAAGCTCGTTGACGTCCTGCCAGCGGAAAGGATGCGGGGAACCCGGCGGATTGTCGTAAGCCAGGCCGTCCACCAGGCAAACGGCGGGGTGGCGCTTGAGAATCGCGGCCGTGTCCATCACGGGGACGCCATCGACCTCTCGCAGCGGAATCACTTCCAGCTTGCGCAACACCCCTTCACTTTCGGGCGACGTCTTGGACTGGATCGCTCCCACCACCACGTCCTGGCCGCGCTCTTTACGCCGCCGCCCTTCGTCCAGCATACGGTAGGATTTCCCAACACCAGAAGCATACCCGAGGAAAACCTTGAGCCGGCCGCGCCGCTCGTAATCCTCTTCGGCCTCCACCTGCTGGAGCAGCTCCTCCGGGCTGCGCCGTCTGATCGCACTGGGCATGGGTTACTTCCATTATCACTGGTCGGCTGGTTATCCTGAAAGATCGCATGGTGAGACTGATCCAGCGCCGGTACGAGCAGTGGATTCGAGCGCGCGAGGAGGCCTTGTGCTTTCGCGCCACCGATCGAGTGGTGCGGGATTTCGAGTGGGGGCTGGAGTGGGCGCGGGACTGGCCTTGCGCCCGGCGTTTTCCCAAGAACGGCGACGCTCCCGAAGAATACGTGACGCGTCTGAACGACCTGGCGATGCGAGCCAGTGACGAGTTCTTCGGCTATGCGCGGCCCAACGATTTCGAGCTGCGCGACGGCATCCTGCGATTTCATTCGCCTGTGCGCAGCCCCTATCCCGAGAACAATGTGGTCCACTCGCAGTGGTTTCCCGCGCGAACCGGCAAGGACGGCAAGAAGAAAGCGGTGGTGCTGCTGCCGCATTGGAACGCGCCGGCCGACGCGCACAATGCGCTGTGCCGGGGCTTGGCGCGATTGGGCATCTCGGCGCTGCGCATCAGCTTGCCCTACCACGATTACCGCATGCCGGCCGAGCTGAAGCGCGCCGATTACGCGGTTTCCTCTAACATCTGCCGGACCATGGATGCGACGCGGCAGGCCGTGATCGACGTGCGCTGCTGCCTGGACTGGCTCGAGCGCGAAGGCTTCGGGCGCATGGGGATCGTGGGCACCAGCCTGGGTTCGGCCTACGCGTATTTGGCGAGCGCGCACGATGATCGCGTTTCGGTCAACGTATTCAACCACTGCTCCACGCACCCGGCTGACGTCGTGTGGGCCGGGCTCTCGACAAAGCACATCCGCCAAACCCTGGAACAGCACCTCGATCTGGATCGGTTGCGGCGCGCCTGGATGGCTGTCGCGCCCGTGAACTATTTAGAAAGGTTCGTGGCCAAGAGACAGAAGTCGCTGTTCATCTATACGGCTTACGACACGACGTTTCCGCCGGAGCTTTCGCGCGAGATCCTGGCCAAAATGCGCGAGTACGCCGTGGATCACAAGGTAGTGGTGCTGCCGTGCGGCCACTATACGCTCGGCGAGGCGCCGTTCAAATTCATCGACGGATATCACATTTGTTCGTTTTTGAAGCGGAGTCTGTAAACCGCCGGCTCACGCGCGCGGCTCCGTCACGGTTTTATCTTTGGCGTAGCACAGGGCATCGAGCTTGCATTGGGCGCACAGCGGTTTGCGCGCCACGCACAGTGCGCGTCCGTGGTAAATGAGCTGCAGCGGGAATTCAAACCATTTCTCGCGCGGGATGACCTTCATCAGATCCTGCTCAATCTTGACCGGGTTGGTGTTCTTGGTCAGATCCAGACGCTGCGCATTGCGCGCGACGTGCGTATCCACGACGATGCCCTCATGGACGTTATAACAGGCGCCTAAGACGACATTGGCGGTCTTGCGCGCGGCGCCGGGTATGGTCAGCATCTCGGCCATGGTTTTGGGAATTTCACCGCCGAAATCCGCCAAAATCTTGCGAGCCGCGCCGATGAGCGATTTCGCCTTGTTGTTGAAAAATCCGGTGGAACGGATGGCCAACGCCAGTTCGGCCTGAGGGGCGGAGGCGAAGTCCTGGAGGGTGGGGTATTTTTCGAATAGCCCGGGCGTCGTCTCGTTGACGCGCTTGTCGGTGCACTGCGCCGACAAAATGGTGGCCACCAGCAGTTCCCAACAATTGCGGTGGTGCAGGGGCACCGCGGGATGAGGATACATACCGTCCAGCAGCTTGAGAATTTTGCGCAGCCGCGCCGTGCGCTCGGCGGCTGTCTTGGGCTTGGGGACCAGCTTGGGAGGCGTTGCCCGTGGGGCTGTCTGGGGGGTCGCTTTCGATGCCACGCCGTTATCATCGCATGATGGCCGGGGCATGACGCCCGGGGCATGACGGCCGGCGGATTCGGCGGGCTTACTCGCGTCCGATCAGAACCTGGGTTCGCAGGCTCTGCCAGTCCGGAATATCGGAAGGTTGAAGGGGCGAATTCACATCCACGCGGATCTCCCTGGACTGCTCCGGCCCGAGCGAGGACACGATACTCGACACTGTAAACAAAGGCGCATCGGTAGCGGCATCCGCCGAGCTGACCGCGAGGTGAATGTCCAAGCCGGTAATTTCGCTCGCCGAGTGATTGATCACGACGAACTGAACCTGCGGCTTGCGCCGGGGCGGCGTGAGAATACGGATGCCGGCCACTTCCACCGACCGCGCCGCCGGGTGCTCCTCGTCCACGCGGAAACGGGGGGTGGATAGGATTTTTTTGATCGGCGCGGGCAAGGCAGCGGAAATGGGCGTGCCGCCGCGATCCTGCCCGTAGTACCGGACAACGCCCAGCAGCGCCAACAGGAGGACGCCCACCATGGCGAAAGGCCAGAGCGGCATTCGCTTCCGAAGGGCGCGAAAGCCAGCCGGCTGCTGGCCGAAATTGAGAAGCTGGGGCGGAAGCGTTGGACCGGCCAGCGTCGGCGCTCGCGGTCCGATGAGGGCGGCGCGCCCGCCGCTTTCGGGCTCGACGGCGGTGAATCTCGGCTTGGCCGTCCCCATCCACTGCTCACAGGGAGGCGCCGGAGCTTGGACGATTTCCGCAGGTGCGGACAGCAGGAGTGTTCCCGGCTGTTCGGCGAAGGACGACTCAATCGCCTGGACGCCCTGGCGATCCGCCTCTTGGGCCTCTATTTCCAGCCCGCGCAGAAGCGCGGATAGGGATTCTCCCGGGGCCAGCCCGGACGGCACCGAGGCAGGAATGCCCGGACCATACGCTGACGGCGCGCAGATGTGCCCGGCGGGGCCGGCTACTGATTGCGCGAGCAGACGGGGAAGAGGCGCGAGCCCGGAGTGGGCAATGTGGCTGGAATCGGCCAAGGGCAATTCCGGGCGTACGAAAGCCACGGACCGGCGGCGCGAGGGCAGCGGTTCGGCCGTTTCGGGCGCAGCGAAACATTCCTCGCCGGAGGCGGGTTCCATTCGGATCTCTGCGCCTGGAATCGGTTTCCCCAGCGGAAGGGCTGCGCTCGCTCGGGCGGGCGCCACGTGCAAGGGTACTTGGGGAGCGGGGGCCCGCGGGGGAACGGCTGCGGCGATCGGCTTCACGGGTGCGATGCGAACCGCGCAGGATGGTTGGAAAAGAACGGGATCGAGCATCGCGAGATTCTTCGATAGCGGCGGCGGTTCTTCTTGTTTTTCGGCTGGCGCGACGATTTCCACGGTTGGCTCATCTTCGAGGGTCGCGACATTTTCCAAAGTCGCGACAGCCCCTCCGGTGGAAGGCTCGTGCCCATTGGTGGCGAGCAGAGTTTTGCGTGACGGAGGAGCGGAAGCAAGATCAAGGGACAGGGGAGCCGGCGGAAAATTTTGGGCGAGCGATAGTAACCCGCCATTTGCGGACGCTGGCCCAGAGGCGGCGCTCGGCGAAGCCGGTGGCGCTGTACACGTGGGACACTCCCGGATGGCCGGCGAGCATTCCTGCCCGCACTCGGGACAAATCCAGTACAGCATATATATTCACTCTAGAACCAAAGTGCTTTTATATCTGTCGGTGACTCACCCTACCTTGTTCTAAGAGTGGCCTTATGTTGGTCAATCTCGGCGCTTAAGGTGCCGCGGCGCAAAACTCTATACTGGAAGGGCTTGAAGTTCTATCGCCAGGAATCCCTGACTCCGCGTAAGGTCGGGATCCTGGCCGGAAGCTTTAATCCTCCTACGATTGCACACATTGAGTTGGCGCGCGCCGCCAGTGCCACGGTGGACCTGGTTCTATTCGTCGTCCCGCAAGTGTTTCCGCACAAGGAGTATATCGGCGCCACACTGGCACAACGGGTCGAGATGCTGGAGGCGGCCGGTTTGGAAGTTCCGCACGCGATCGCGTCGACGAGCGAAGGATTGTTTATCGACATCGCGCGCGAATGCCGCGAGCATTACGGAGGCGCGGTCGAATTGCGGTTCGTTTGCGGGCGCGATGCCGCCGAGCGGATTCTGCGCTGGGACTATGGACGCGCGGGCGTGGTGGAAGAAATGTTCCGCGAGTTCGAGCTTTTAGTTGCGCCCCGCGCAGGGCACTTTTCGCCGCCCCGCGAATTTGCCCAGCGCATTCACGTGTTGTCCGTCGGCGCGGAGCACGCGGAAGTTTCATCGACGGAAGTGCGGGAACGAATCGCGCGCGGGGAAGCGTGGGAGCACCTGGTCCCGGAGAAGATACGGGAGCGCGTGCGGGAAATCTACTCGTGAAGACTAGTGTCTAGAAAAGCCCGCAGGCGATGG
Source organism: Bryobacteraceae bacterium (assembly GCA_030039005.1). The sequence goes on along the minus strand of JASHQT010000469.1, from coordinate 2,996 downwards.
CTGCGGCTGGGATGGCGCAGCTTGCGCAGGGCTTTGGCTTCGATCTGGCGGATGCGCTCGCGCGTGACCGCGAAATGTTGGCCTACTTCCTCGAGCGTGTGCTCGCTGCCGTCTTGCAGCCCGAAGCGCATTTTGATGATTTTTTCCTCGCGCGGGCTGAGCGTCTTGAGGACTTCGGCGGTCTGCTCGCGCAGGTTCAGATTGATGACCGCTTCCGACGGTGAGACCACGCGACGATCGACGATGAAATCGCCTAAGTGCGATTCTTCTTCTTCCCCCACCGGCGTTTCGAGCGAAATCGGCTCTTGCGCGATGCGCAGCACCTTGCGGACCTTGCCCACCGGCAGCTCCATTTTGACGGAAAGCTCCTCGGTGGTGGGTTCGCGTCCGAGCTCCTGCTGGAGCATGCGCTGGGTGCGGACCAGCTTGTTGATGGTCTCGATCATGTGCACCGGGATGCGGATGGTGCGGGCCTGATCGGCAATGGCGCGCGTAATGGCCTGCCGCACCCACCAGGTGGCGTAGGTGGAGAATTTATAGCCGCGGCGGTAATCGAACTTGTCGACCGCCTTCATCAGGCCGATATTGCCTTCCTGGATGAGATCGAGGAACTGGAGGCCGCGATTGGTGTAGCGCTTGGCGATGGAGACTACCAGGCGCAGGTTGGCTTCGATGAGCTGTTTTTTGGCGGTTTCAGCTTCGAGCTCGCCGCGCTCGACGATTTGCAACGTGCGGCGGAGTTCGGTAGCGCTGGCGCCGCAATCTTCCTCGAGCTGCTGGAGCCGCTGGCTGGACTGGCGCAACTCCTTGCGGAGGTCGCGCGAGGAGTGGGCGCCATTGGGCGGTTCTTCGAGTTTGCGCTGGATTTTGGCGATCTCGCGCTCCAGCGGCTTCAGCTCTTCCACCGAGCAACGCAGACGGCCGGCCAGGCTGCGGCGGACCGACGTGCTGAAGGCGACGTTGCGGATGATGCGGGAGATCTGCACCATGTTGCGCGCCATTCCATACCGCAGGCCGCGGTGCTGCTTGGGTTTCATCTGCCGCGAAACAGCTTGCAGCTTCTGGCGGAATTGCAGGCTCTTTTTATAAAATTTTTCGATTTCGGCGATCTGGGCGAGGAGTTCGCTCAATTGGCCGCTAAAATCTTCGTCGGTGATGACGAACTCGGGGAGCACCAGAACGTCGCGGACGGAGGCTGTGCCGCGCTGCAGATCCTCCCCCAGTTGAATGATCTCGCGGATCACCAGCGGCGAGCGCGAAAGCGCTTTGCGGACGGCCCATTGGCCGCGCTCGTTGCGCTTGGCCAGTTCGATTTCGCCCTCGCGGGTGAGCAGCGGCACGGTCCCCATTTCGCGCAGGTACATGCGCACGGGATCGTTGGTTTTGTCGCCGGCTTCCTGGGATAACTCCAGGTCGCCGAAGTCGTCGGGCTCTTCCTTGGATTTTTCGAAGTCGAGCTTGGGCTCTTCCAGGATCTCGACGCCGGCGCTGTCCAGATCGGTGAGCAGGTCTTCAAACTCGCGGCCAGACGGGAACTCGTCAGCGAGCAAGTCGTTTACTTCGTCGTACAGCGCGAAACCTTTTTCTTTGCCGACTTCCATGAGCTGCTTTACCCGGCCGAACTTGTCATCTGTTGCCACCGGTACCCCGCTAACCGGCGAATTCTACTCACCGGCGCCCCGCACCCCTTAAGCTCTGAACTCATTTAGTGTACAACATCGCTACAAACACTAAGGAGACAAACGCCAAGGGTACAAGCATCGAGTGGTCCTGCTTGGGGGATGCATTCCTCATCGCGATGTGCTAACGGCGCTGCGCGATTTCATGTCCAATTCCTGCGCCAGGCGCAGCGCTTCCTGGAGATTGCCCTCCCGTTCCGCGGCCTTGATCCTGGCGCGGAGCGCGGCGGCTTCCGAGCGCGGATCCTGTGATTTCAGACTGCGCAGACAGGCCACGGCCTGCTCGGCGGCCTTCTCCTCCTCTAGTACTTCATCGGCAAAAATGGCTGCCGACAATAGATCCCGGTCGGTCTCGGAAAGGCGGCCTTCCAGGTCGGAAAAACGAAACGCGCCGCCGCCGGAATGCAAGGCAAACAATGCCTGAAACACGTTGCGGGACACAAACCGGTCGATCGCCGCGAGCCCCGCCAGTTCCGGAATGGTCCCGGCGCGGGCGGCCGCGCTGGCGAGCAAAGCGTTGAGCAGCAGGCGCTCGGTGGGAGGGATGGCGGGACGCTGGGGCGCTGGGGCGCGCTCGGCGCTACCTTTGCTGAAATGATCGCGCACCAGCTTTTCGTCCACGCCTAGGTAATCGGCCACGTCATTGGCTACGGCGAAACGCTCCAGACGGTCCGAAATGCGCTGGATGGCCGGAGCGATCAGCTTAAAGGCGTCCAGGCGGCCCTCGGCAGTGCGCATGTCGAACTTGCTGCGCGCGCGGTCGGCCAGCCAGTGGAAATAAGCGGGCGCCTTCTCCAGGCGCTGGCGATAGGCCTCGGCGCCGGACGCCTGGACGTACTCGTCGGGGTCGAGATCGCCTTCCAACTGCAGGATGCGCACCCGTAACCCTTCGTCGAGCAGCATCTGAATCGATTTCTCGGCGGCATTGGCGCCGGCGGTGTCGGGATCGAAATTGACCACGATGCGCTCGGAGTGGCGCTTGAGCGCGCGCACCTGCGTATTCGTGAGTGACGTGCCGCAGCTCGCCACCACGTTATGGACGCCAGCGCCATAGACGCCGATCACGTCCATGTAGCCTTCCACAAGAACCGCATAATCGGACTTGCGGGCCGCCTCTTTCGCGCGATGCAGGTTGTAGAGCACGTAGCTTTTGCGATAGAGCGCGGTTTCGGGCGAGTTCAGATATTTGGGCTCATCGCCTGAGCGCAGTGCGCGGCCGCCGAATCCGATCACTTTGCCCGATTCGTTGTGGATGGGGAACATCAGGCGAGCGCGAAAACGGTCGTAGAAGCCGGAGCCGTCCGGGCGTTTGATGAC
>JASHQT010000468.1 GCA_030039005.1 Bryobacteraceae bacterium | reverse complement strand
GTGCTGCGCGACGACATTTATATGCTGGGCATCGACGGCACGGTAACGCGGCATCGCATCGCGCCCACGCGATCGACGTGCGCGGTGGTGGTGAGTTCGCAGAACGCCAATCGCGATTGGCTGTACTACACGCAGCAGACCATTTCGGCCGAAGGATTCAGCGGCTTCGGTTTCAGCCCGTATTATCCGCACACGGTGCGGGCGACGGAAACGAAAACGTGCACGGACTGTCACGTCTCGAGCGCGGGCGACAACAACGCGTGGATGGCGCAGCTTCTGATGCAAGGCACCAACCTGGTAAATTTCATGGGCCGCTACGTGTACGTGGCCGAGGGATCGAAGGGCTTCGACGCCGTGCCGGTGGCCGAGCACGACGATCCGCCCGCCGTGTTTGGAAGCGATCTGCAGAAGATCGTGTATTCGAAGGACTACGAAGAAGTCGAGAAGCACCAGGGCGAATTGCGTGAGGCGGATCATCACGCGGGCAATGTTCTGGATGTGCAGTTGCGCGGCGAATACCTATATGCGGCGTTGGGCAAGGATGGGTTTCGCGTGTACGACGTTGCCAATATCGACAACAAGGATTTTTCCGAAAAGATGACCACCGCGCCGGTGTCACCGCTCGGGCAGCGATTCTATGTGAAGACCAAGAACGCGACGGCGGTGGGTTCGCCCTCTACGCTGGCCGTCGATCCGCTGCGGACGCGCATTCCGGCGAACGAGGAGCAGCCGATCGCGCTGATGTACGGATTTCTGTACGTCACGGATGCGGAAGAAGGGCTCGTCGTGATCGGCGATCCGAACTTGAAGGCCAAAGCGCCGGGCGTGCTGACGTTGCTGGACGGGAATCCATCGAATAATTTCTTGAAAAGGGCTGCGACATTTAATCCGAATGGTGTGCTCAAGGGCGCGCGGAGGATCACCATCGCGGGCACGTACGCATACATTCTGTGCGATCGGGGATTAGAGGTCGTGGATATTTCGAATCCCCTCCAGCCGAAGATCGAATCAGAGATCGGCGCGCCGGATCTGGTCGACCCGCAGGGACTCGCGATCCAGTTCCGCTACGCCTTTGTTGTGGATCGCCAGGGATTGAAGGTTCTGGACGTCACCTCGCTGGCGCATCCACGCGTGGTCCGGGGCGCGACCGTCGCGCTCGAAGACGCGCGCAATGTCTATGTGGCGCGCACGTTCGCGTATGTAGCGGGCGGCAAGCAGGGGCTGGTGATCGTGGACGTGGAGCGGCCGGAGTATCCGCGGATCGAGCAAGTGTTCACGGCAGGCGGCGCGATCAATGACACGCGCGACGTGAAGCTGGGGATGACGGCCGCGAGCGCGTTCGCCTATATCGCCGACGGGCGCAATGGGTTGCGCATTGTGCAGTTGTTCGCGCCGAACGAGCAGCCGGATTACGAGGGTTTCAGCCCGAAGCCCACTCCGAAGCTGATCGCGACGTACCGCACGCGAGGGCCGGCGCTCGCCGTATCGAAAGGCATCGATCGCGACCGCGCGGTGGACGAATCCGGCAACCAGATCGCGGTGTTCAACCGGCGCGGGTCGCGGCCGTTCAATCATGAGGAAGCCGAGCGGCTGTATTTAAAGAACGGCAAGCTGTTCACGGTGACGAACGATCCGCCGGGGCTCCCGCGGTAATTCTTTCCCAAACACATAGTGTTCACAGAAAAGTAAATGTATTTTACGCTTGACGCGGATTGATTTTCGTGCCAGCACTCGTCCATGCGAGTTTGTTGTCGCCTCGCTAGTCTCGCGATAGTGGTTGTGGTTCCTGCCTTGCCGGACATCGTGAATGTCCAATTTAACCAACAGATTGACGGCATGACTTTTGCGATAGTGCGATGTGACTCGTGTCCCGGTGGCTTCCTCGATACCCCTACGATGACTAGCCAGAGCAGCACCCCAACGTCGTTTGTGGGATCGGCGACATACACCGCTATCCCCGGAAGAAGCGTAACCGTTACCGACACGACAAACCAGAACAATACGTCCAGTTCTACGAGCATCGGAATCGACGTGATGAGGAGGTCCTCTTTACCGGAGTAGGCGCCGAATGGAGTGCGGAGGGCAGGGACGATGACCTCTTCGAGACTGAGTTCACCCTTACAACGGAATCTGTAGTCGATTTGACTACGGTGGAGGATGTCGCTGCTCTGGAGTTTCTGAACCTGGAGGATTCGAGCGGAAACGTTTTGTATCAGTTTCCGACTAACTTCTCCACAAGCTCCACTTCGATAACACTGGCGCCGGGGACGTATCAGATCGTCGGCGATGAGGTTCTGGACGTTGGCAGCGGCCCTACTGGATTCACTACGTCAAATGAGTTCGACGCTGATCTTTCTGTGAGCGCGGATTTCACCGCTGTGCCGGAGCCAGCCTGGCCGACCGCGCTGCTCTTCGTGCTGCTCGGGACGGCGGTCTTCCTTCGGCGTCTATTGCTCTTTCACCTTTAACGTGTAGTAAGTGATTTGGGTTCCCGCCGCGAGCACGACTTGATGCGGCGTTTTGGGCGGGATATGCAGAATGTCGCCCGCCGCGATTTTTTGCTTTTCGCCGCCTTCGATGGACGGCCCGCGTACTTCGCCCGGCGCGGTGGGTTTGGCGGCCGGCATCGTTCCGCCGACGACGAGCGTGCCAGAGCCTGAGATGACGATGATCAAATCCGAGTCGTGTTCATGCAACTCAGCGGAACCGGTTCCCGAGCGATGCACCATGAGCGCGCGGTCGGCGCCCCAGTTGGCCAGGTCTTCGTTGGAGGTTCGCGCGTCAGCCTTGTGAGAGAGCGTTCGCGACATGTTCTTCAGCTCCGCCGCACTCCAATATTTATATCCGGCGGGCTCAGCGCCCGTCATCAACAATACGGGCAAAGGCATCAGCAATAGCCATCCCATTATTTTTTTCATTTGGTCTCATCCTTTACGAATTTCTGCACGCGCGGTGTGGATGCGATTGTTCAAGCCGTCGCATATGTAGAGCACTTTCTCGCACCGACATAATATAGCCTGAAGGGCGAGCCAATGGCGGTGCATCTGCCGTGCTCAACTGGCCGCCCGCCAGGCGCGCCACAGACCCGCCGGCATGGACACCGCGAAGAGGAACAGCGCAGCCGAGCCCACCAGGAGCGGATCTCGCGCGGAAACTGCATAGAAAAGCTGCGCGGCAAATCTGGTCACTACCCAAGCCACCAGCGCGCCCGCTGCTTCGCCGGCGAGCCCGAATCCCAGCGTGAGGGAAACCGTTTCGCGCATCAGACGGAACCGCGGAGCTCCCAAGGCGCTTTTTATTTTGATTTCGTGCTCGCGATCCGCGGTAACTTCCGCGACGACACTGTAAATGCCGCCGGCGGCCAAAATGACCGCGCAAACGGCAAACCAGGACAGCAGAATCACGTTGAAGCGGTGCCGGGCCGAATTCGCCCCGATCAACTCGCCGAGCGTGGCGACGGCCGCGATGGTTTGACCGGGATCCATGGACGCGAGCGTCCGGCGCACCAAATTCGCCAGATCGCGTTCGGATTGCGTTCCGTGGATCACCACATAATTCGTCGGCTGCGCTGCCTGCAGGTCGGGCACGAAAATATCCGAACCCACTTGCGTGACGCTCCGGTACCGGGCGTCGGCGCAAACGCCAATAATTTTGGTCCAATGATCGTGGGTCAATCCCAAGCGGATCTTGTATCCGAGAGGCGTGTAGCCCGCTTGTCGAATGCGGTTTGCGAGCGACTGGCTGATAATCGCAACCGGCGGGCTGCTTTCCGAATCGTGTTCGGAGAAATCACGGCCCTCCAGCAATGGCGTGCCGACCGTGTTGAAATAACCGGGAGTCACCACCTCATAATTCACCTTCGGGAGCACGCGATGGTCCCGGCGGGCGGCTTCGAACTCGAATTCATAAGAAACATCCCAGCCGATGGCGCCCTCCAGCGGCCGGAGCAGGACTGCAGCCGCTGAGCTGACGCCGGGCTGTTGGCGCAGGCGATCGAGCAGTTGCTGATAGAACGCGCGCCGGCGTTGCGCGTCAAACGCTTGCGCCGAAAACAATCCCGGACCATGTAGTTGCAGATTCATCGACACAGTATCGCGATGCGCGAAGCCGACATCGGCGGACATCATGGCGCGATAGCTCAGCAGCAGGAGGGACGCCAGCACGATCAAGATCATCGTGACAGCGGAGTGCGCGGCCACGAAAGCGTAGCGCAGCCTTCCGGCGCGGCGCGAGGACGACAACCGCGCCCCGCCTTCTCGCAGCGCGGCGTCCACATCCAGGCGCGATGCTGCCCATCCGGGAATGACCGTACAGGCGAGAGCGCCAAGTACGGCAAGCGCGGCGGCGAAGGAGAAAGCCTCGAAATGGAGGGCCGCTTGCGACAATCGCGGAATGTCGCCGGGCGCCCAGCGTACCAGGATGTGAATCGCGGATTGCGACACAGCCAGGCCCGCGGCCGCGGCAACAATCGCGATCAGCAGGCCCTCGGCGGCGAACTGCGCCAGGATCTGGCCGCGCCGCGCTCCCAACGCGAGACGGGTAGCGATTTCGCGCCGGCGCTGGAGGGCGCGCGACAGCACCAGATTGCCGGCGCTGACGATGGAGGCGATCAGCAGCAGCAGCGACGCGGCCAGCATCGTCCACAGGTGAAGCCTCGCCGACCCAGTCCAGTATTCAACCAGAGGCATTACCACAGCTCGCTGCGATGGCGGGTAGAACTCGGGATGATCCGCGACCTGACGGCGGAAGAGCGCATTCACCTCGCCGTTGATCTTTTCGCTGGAGATGCCTGGTTTGACGCGCGCGATGGCTTGGAGAAACGTCGCGCCGCGCCTCGCGGCTACCGCACGATCCACGCCGAGTGGAATCCACAGGCCGGCTCCGCGAGGGAACTCAACGCCAGGGGCCATCACGCCGATGACGGTATAGCCCTGTCCATTGAGCCGAATCACGCGGCCGACAATGTTGGGATCCGCGCCGAGTTGATTGCGCCAGACATTGCCGGAAACGATCGTCACGGGCGCCGCGCCGACGCGCTCGTCGGAAGCCGTAAAATCGCGCCCCAGAGCGGGCGAGACGCCGAGGACTCGAAAGAAATCGTGCGAAACGGGCGAACTCTCAATCTGGACCGGATCGGACTTGCCATTCTGGAGAACGCGCGAGTAGCCGTAGAGAGACGTCGGCAGCAGCGCCACTGATTCCAACTCGGGGATGCTTTCTTCCAGATCGCGCAGTTCGGGATACGCCAGTTCCTCCACATGACTTCCGGCCAGCGGGTCGGTTTTCCAGATCATGAGGATCGAATTCTGGCCGGGGAATGGCAATGGCCGCAGCAGGACAGCATCGACCAGCGAGAACATCGCGACGCTGATCCCGAGCCCAAGCGCCAGAATCATGCACGCCGATGCGTAGGGGGCTTTGTTCCGCCAAAGGGCACGCACGGCCAAGCGCAGATGCATGGCCCACATATCCAAGAAAGCCAGGGCTCGCATTTCGTGAACGGCCTCGCCAACCGAAGTTCGATTTCCTAATTTCCTGCGAGCAAAGGCCTCCGCGTCTGCCGGTGAGGCGCCCAGGTCCAGTTGCTCTTCGCGGAGCATGGCGATGTGGTGATCGATTTCTTGCGCCAGATCGCCGGCCGGCGCCACGCCTGTCGCGCGCGCGAACCACGCTCGGATCCGCTTCAGCATGGCATTTCCTAGGCGGGCCTCATCACGCGGGTCACTGCTTGCACGAGGGTCTTCCAGCGCGAGTGCTCGATCACAGCCTGTCTTCGCCCGGCCCTGGTGAGTGTGTAATAGCGCGCCTGCCGGTTGGTTTGCGAAACTCGCCACTCGGCCTGGATGAGGCCCTTGGCTTCCAGCCGGCGCAGTGCCGGATAGAGTGACCCGTGTTCCACTTGCAGAAGCTCGTCAGAGCTGCGCTCGATATATTTAGCGATTTCGTATCCGTTGGCAGGGCCTTGCTGGAGAGCCTGCAAGATCATCATGTTCAGGGTACCTTGCAGGATGTCGATCTCTTTGGATTGATTCGGCATCAGGCACAGTGTATCATTCTACAGGTAGAAGGGCTACCATGACAAAGAAGATGGGCAAGACCTTGTGCGCTGTGGCAGCCGTCCTGATGTTGATGACGGCATCGATCCCGGCGCATCATGCATTCGCCTCCGAATATGACGTAAACCGTGTCGTCACGGTCTCCGGCACAGTGACCGGTTTCACGTGGACCAATCCGCACGCGTGGCTGTATGTGAACGGCAAAGATGAAAGCGGCAAGGTCGCGGACTGGAGTTTCGAAATGGGCAGCCCCAACGGTCTGGTTCATCGGGGATGGAGAAAAGGGGAGCTAAAGGAGGGCGATCCGATCACCATAGACGGCTACGGAGCCAAGGACGGCAGGAATGTGGCCAACGCCCGTAACGTCACGATGCCCGATGGCCGGGAGCTATTCGGCGGCTTCCAAAGCACTCCGCGCGCGCCCGCGAAGCCAAGCCATTAGTCATTTCAGAACGTCCTCGATGAATCCCAACGCGCGGGGGTCCTGGCTTTGTCCCAGCCAGAACATCGCCTGTTTCCTTACCTCGGGGTTGCGGTTCGTGCGGGCGATTTGAATGAGCAGCGGAACGCCTTCGCCATTTGGCATTTGCGTAAGCGCGAAGACCGCCTTTTTCTTCACCTCCGTCTCGGGATCGTTCGCGATCGCGTCACTAATTGCGGATTCGGCGAGCTTTTGCCCTGCCTCTTGCGCCAGCCAGAAGAGGGCCTGGCCGCGGACCCGTGAGTTGGAATCGCCATGCGCGATGGAGGCCAGCGTACGCGGCGCCTGCGGCTCCATACTCAGCGAGAGTGCAAAGACGGCGTGTTCGCGAATTTGTTCGCTCGAGTCCTCGCGGGCAATCCGGCTGACGACTTCAAATCCTTTTTGGCCGCGAGCGCTGCCCAGCCAAAAAATCGCCTGCCGACGGAGCTTCTCAGGTTGATTGGCCGCGGCGAATTCTTCCAGAGCCGTATCCGCCGCCCCATCGGCGTGCAACGCAATGGCCGCGACCGCAGCATCCGCGACTCGTCCGTTATCGGATTTCGCGATCGATTCGAGGAACCGAATGCTTTCGCTCGCGCCAACGCCCGCGAGCCAAACAAACGGCAAGCCGCCGGCGTCGAGGTCGCATTCCGGTGTAAACATCTCAATCTTGTCGATCTGATGGTTCTCTACCCGAAGCAGAACGACGAGATCGGTGGGGCCTTCCAGCTTGACGGTCTGAGTTCCCGTGACGGCGACGTCGTGATTGCCCCGGCGATCCTCCAGCCAACACCCGCTCTGCCCACGACGGGGAACGATGGGTTCCGCGTAGCCCACCCATTCGGGCGATGCTTGCGCCCGGAGGATCGCGGCAAGCGTCGCGTCGAGACCACCCGCAACCGGGCGCGTCTCCAGGCGAGCATTCGAAATGCGTGGCTGTTGCGCCAGCAACGGAACCGCACTTACGAACAGCAACGCCAGCTTCATTTCGTCAAGATCTCCATCAGATAATCCGTGGCTTCTTTGGAGTGCATCAACGCGAGCTTGCTGATGATCTCCTTCTTTAAGTCCAGGTTGGTTTCCTTGCGCGCCATCGAAACCAGGGTCGTGGCATTGCCCTGAATGAACAACGCGTTCACGATCGCTTTCTTGTTGTCTGCACTGGTCTCCTCGGCATACATGGAAGTCAGCGCCGCGCCGGTTTTTTCGCGCCCCATCACGCCCAACTGGTTGATGGCGAAATGGCGCATGCTATCGTCCTTCTCGCTCTTGGCAATCTCCAATATCTTGTCGGCGTTGCCGGCGATCATCAGTCCCTGGAGCACGGCCCGCTTCACTTCCGGAGTTGCGCCGGGGGAATATAGCTGCGTCAGGTCCGCCGAGTCGCCCACGTTTCCGAGCAGCCGGATCGCGTGCAGTTTCAATTCCGGGTTCGTTTCCGCCTTGGCCGCGGCCAGCAGATTTTCGCGGCTTCCAGCGATCATGAAGCTGTTGAGGATCGTGCGCTTGACTTGCTCGTCGCTGGAGCTTTTGTAAATATTGAGCAAGAGCTGCAGGTTGTCGCGGCCGCCATAAATTCCCAAATATTCGATGGCCTTCGACTGCAGATCGGGATTGGACTGTCCTTTGGCGACCCCGGCCAGAAGCGATTGCGCCGCCGGCGAATGGCTCTGCGCCAGGATAAAAAGGGCGCGCTCCTTAATGCGGGGCGAGCTGCTGCCTTGGAGCAGCTTTTCGAGCAGGGGAAAGCTGCGCTCGGGATCGGTGTTCATCAGGCTGTTCAGAGCCAGCAGCTTCAAATCCTCGTCGCTCGACGACTCGGGCGCCACGGGCTGCCCGTTTTCGGAACGAATCTCCACGCGCAGCGCCTTCGCGTCATCCAGCCATCGGCTCTTGGGATAAGCCTTTTGCAATTCATCCAGGCTGGTGAGCGCCTCCTGGCGGTGGCCGAGTTTGTTTTGTGCATAGGCACGCCAGTAATAGGCGCCATCGGCCTGGGTTCCTTTGTTGTCGATAACGCGGCTGAACGCATCGATCGCGTTGTCATATTGTTTACGATCCAGATCGCTCCTTCCGCGTGCATAGCTTGACGCCGACTGCTCTTCCAGGCGGCGAACCTGCTCCTGTTCCCGGCGCGTCTGCGCGTCAGGGGCGCGGCCGGAGTCCTGGAAGGCCAGCGGAGCGACTGGAAACGACGGGAACTCGGGGACGCTGGGCGCCTCGGGAAACTGCTGCGCGCCTACGAGCGCCGCGGCAAATAGTGGGGCAAAAAACGTAAATAATATCCGCATCATGTTCCTACAATTTCTTTGAATTCTTTTCCGTAGGCGTGCCAGGCTGCGTTTGGGCATCCCGCGCTTTTGAGCCAAGCACACGTACTTTTAACAGCACGCCTTGATTTTGAATTTGTTCCTGAAGTTGTTTGAGCTGTTCGGCCGAGACTTCCGAGGGGCTGTGCGCGATTTCGAGTAGCACGCGCTCCAGATCGTCGAGCACGCTGGCCATCGACTGGTCGCCGGTGGTTCGCGCCGTGAGACGGTACAGCCGGTTGTCGTCCAGCAGATCCTCGGCTATTTGCTGTTCGCCGGAAATGTCGAGCTTGCCCTTGCCGTCCGGTGCATTTTCGATTTCGGCCAGCACCATTTGCGATCGCTCCAGATGCTCGCCCACAGCAACCAGCAGGATGCGCTCGCGGATCTGATTCGCGTTTTGATTTCTTGCGTCCGATAGCGCGCTATGTCGCTGCCACAGGCTCCCCGCGATGAACGCCAGGAACAAAAGTCCTCCCATGACGGGGACCCAAATCCACCAGCGCTGGACCGCTCTTCGCCCGCGCGCCGGCAGTTGAGGCTGGATTCGTTTCCAAAGAGCTTGACCATAGTCGGCCTGGCGCTCAGGAATGGAAGCGCAATCCACAGTATTCAAGACCACCTGCAACGCCCGAAGTTCGGAACGGCAGGACTCGCAGACGGCGAGATGCTCCTCGATCGCGCCGGCATCGGCCGACTCGCCGTAGTAGAAAAGCACCAATTGATCTTCGTTTGCGTGATTCATTTGGGTGAAATCACTAGCGGTTCCAGGCGGCGGCGCAGTTTTTGGACAGCTCGAAAAATAGTGTGTTTGGTGGCGCTGGCTCCGGTCCCGAGCGCTTGTCCGATCTCTTCGATGGACTGGCCCTCAAAATGGCGCAGGACGAACGCGGCTCTCTCCTGCGAGCTGAGTTCTTCGAGCGCCGCGTGGACGCTCTCGGAAATCTGGCTGCTGAATAGCGCGCGCTCCGGTCCAGGGTTGGTGGCCGGAACAGACAGGAGGATGTCCCCGCCGGGATCCGAACCGCGCTCCCGTTTCCTTTCGCGAATTTTTCGCTTGCGAATCAGGTCCAGCGAGCAGTTGGAAGCGATGCGATAGAGCCAGGTCGAAAAGCTGCAGCGTGATTCGTAGCGGTCGATTTCGCGGTAGGCTTTCAGAAAGGTTTCTTGCACGACATCCTCGGCATCTTCTTCGTTTCCTGTAATTCGGTAAGCCAGCCGGAAGATGGCGCGGCCGTGCCGCTCCACCAGCAGCCGGAACGCGTCGCTGTCACCCAGGCGCGCGCGTTCGACAGCGCCGCTGGCTTCCGCTTCCATCCGTCCTTTAGACTAAGGCGGCTGACAACGGTTAGGTGAACCGCAACTCGGGTTAGGTGAACCGCAACTCGTGTTCTCCGCTGCTCGCTTCGCGCCATCGTGCCCTGGGGCGCGGAGTGATATCATCGTGTTCGGAATAGTAGGACCACGTGAAAATTGCAGATAATCCAAATCACATGTTGCGATATAGTCTTTTGGCGACAGCGTCTCTGACGTTCCTGGCGGTGACGGCCTTTGGCCAAGCGACGTCGCCGGCTCCCGCCGACTTTAGCCCGTCTCTGACCGGTCCGGTGAAGGACCGGCCCCAGCCCAAGGGCTGGCCTCCCGAGGGCCCCGCGCCCAAAACTGAGGATGGAAAGCCCGATCTGTCCGGCGCCTGGGCGCCCAACGCGATCCGTCAGAATGTGGATTTGCGCGCTTCGCTGAAGAATATCGGCGAGGTCATTCCATTTCAGCCGTGGGCCGAAAAGCTCTATTTGGAGCGCAAGGCGAATTTTTCCAAGGACGACCCGGAAGGGCATTGCCTGCCGCCCGGCGTGCCGCGCATGACCACCACTCCTTATCCGTTCCGCATCATGCAGACGCCGAAGCTGATTCTCATCGTGTATGAAGGCGGAGCGCACATTTGGCGGCAGATCTTCATGGACGGGCGCCAGCATCCGGCAGACCCCAATCCGACCTGGCTCGGCGACTCCATCGGCCACTGGGAAGGCGACACGCTAGTGGTGGATTCGGTCGGGTTTAACGGCGAATCCTGGCTGGACGAATCCGGTCTTCCGACCACCGAATCGCTGCACGTCATCGAGCGCTTCCGCCGTCCTGATCTGGGCCATCTGGAAATCGAAAACACCGTCGACGATCCGAAGGCCTACACCAAGCCTTGGAGCTTCACCACGCACCCGGTAATGCTAAAGGGCGACCTGATGGAATACATTTGCCAGGAAAACAATAGAGACGTCCAGCATTTGGTTGGAAAACAACCATAGTCCACGTGCCACGGGGGCATCCAGCGATGCCCGCTCGGCGTTGGCCCAATTCGTGACATCGACGCTGTTCGGGATCTTGAGTCAACGCTCGATTCGGTCTCCGTATCACGGTGCGTAATGGGTAAAGACTAGGTCGCTAGCTTTGGCCTGACTGTGGCAGGGGAAGCAGCTTTTCATTGAGGCAGCTGGAGCGGGTTTGCCGTCTATGAAAGTAGCGAAGCCCCAGCCACCCGTCGCGGCGTACTTTGTGGAGTCCTTCACCATAAACTGAATGTTCGTGGGCGGCCCGGCAACGAAAGATTGAGCTCGGCCAAAGACCTTGTCGTTTTCCTCCGACGGTACGTGGCGATAGTGCAAAGCGGCAATGATGGCGCCGTCCGGGAACGGAAGCTTCCCCTCGCGGTAGGCTTTGATCGTCAGATCGTTGCCCAAGACGGCGCCAATGCTGTGAAGGTTGCCTTCTTCGTGGGACACGGAGACCAACCTCCAGTCGCGGTATCCGGGCGGAATTTTAGTTACGAAGAGCGGGGCGGACTGTTCTTTAGCGTGTCCGGTTCCAAGCGTGACAAGGCCGGCCAGTGCTGCACCGGCAAGCAACATGAAACTGATTTTTTTCAAAGTGGTTCCTCTTTCCAAGTGATTGTTCTTTCAATGACGCGGGAATTAAATTAAATGCATGCTGGGCGACGATCGGCGAAGCGATCGGGACCCGGCGCGAATCTCTTCTGAAAACAGTCTGCGGCCTTCTCGAACCCCTCGATTTCAGTGATGAAGTTCATCCTCGTCCGCCCGCCCGAACGAAGGAAGGTACCGGCCGAAGTTCAATTCGAAGTCGCTTCGAACACCGTAACCGATGTCGCGAATCTTCGCACGGCGCGCCTGCGCACCCGGCAAGGCCAGCAGTGGGAAGAACAG
>JASHQT010000052.1 GCA_030039005.1 Bryobacteraceae bacterium | reverse complement strand
GATGGTCGTAGTGCATTTCGTAGCCCAGCGCCTTGGCGAGCAGCAGTGTGATCTCCCAGTCGCCATAACCGTTCTTCGGTGACATCACCCTGCGCACGCGCTGGATGCGGCGCTCGGCGTTGGTAAACGTGCCGTCCTTCTCAAGGAAAGTGGAGCCGGGGAGAAACACATGAGCGAAACGTGCTGTCTCGTTGAGGAACAGGTCCTGCACGACGACGCATTCCATCGCTTCCAGACCTGCTGACACATGCTTGGTGTCCGGGTCGGACTGCAGAATGTCCTCGCCCTGGATGTAGATGCCTTTGAACGAGCCGTCGCAGGCGGCATCGAGCATATTGGAGATGCGCAGGCCCGGCTCTGGATCAAGCGTGACGCCCCAATCCTTCTCGAAGAGTGCGCGCACGCCCGCGTCAGAGATGTGGCGATAGCCCGAAAGCTCGTGCGGAAATGAGCCCATGTCGCACGAGCCCTGGACGTTGTTCTGGCCGCGCAGCGGGTTCACCCCGACGCCGCGCCTGCCGATATTGCCGGTCGCCATCGCGAGATTGGCCATGCCCATCACGGCGGTGGTGCCCTGGCTGTGCTCGGTCACACCAAGCCCGTAATAGATCGCCGCATTGCCACCGGTCGCGTAGAGTCGCGCCGCGGCACGGATGGTCTCGGCCGGAACGCCGGTGAACCCGGCCACCACATCGGGGCTGTTCTCGGGGCGGCGGATGAATGCCGCCCATTCGGCGAAGGCGTCGCCCTCGCAGCGCTCGCGCACGAAAGTCTCGTTGATCAAACCTTCGGCGACAACGACATGGGCCAGCGCATTAAGCATGGCGACATTGGTGCCGGGTCGCAGCGGCAGATGGTACTGCGCTTCGATATGCGCCGAGCGCACGAGATCGGTGCGGCGCGGATCGATGACGATAAGCTTCGCGCCCTGGCGCAGCCGCTTCTTCATGCGCGAAGCGAAGACAGGGTGCGCGTCGGTCGGGTTGGCGCCGATCACGACGATGACGTCCGCGTCCTCGACCGAGTCGAAGTCTTGGGTCCCGGCCGAGGTGCCGAAGGTCTTGCTGAGGCCGTAGCCGGTGGGCGAATGGCACACGCGTGCGCAAGTATCGGTGTTGTTGTTACCGAAGACCGCGCGAACCAGCTTCTGCACAAGGAAGGTCTCCTCGTCGGTGCAACGCGAGGAGGTGATGCCGCCGATCGCGCCGCGTCCGTACTGCGCCTGGATGCGACGAAACTCGGAGGCGGCGCGGCCGATCGCCTCGTCCCACGTCACTTCGCGCCACGGGTCGGTGATCTTCTCGCGGACCATCGGCTTGAGGATGCGGTCTTTATGGTTCGCGTAGCCCCAGGCAAACCGGCCCTTGACGCAGGAATGACCGTGATTGGCGGCGCCGTCCTTCCACGGCACCATGCGCACGACCTGATCGCCCTTCATCTCGGCCTTGAACGAGCAGCCGACGCCGCAATAGGCGCAGGTCGTGACTACCGAATGCTCCGGTTGGCCCGCCTCAATGACGGACTTTTCCATCAGGGTAGCGGTTGGGCAGGCCTGGACGCAGGCACCGCAGGAGACGCATTCGGAAGCAAGGAAGGTCTCGTCCATGCCGGCCGCGACTTTGGAGGCAAAGCCCCGGCCGTCGATCGTCAGTGCGAACGTGCCTTGCACTTCCTCGCACGCCCGCACGCAGCGCGAGCACACGATGCATTTGGAAGCCTCGAACGTGAAATACGGCGCCGATTCGTCCTTCGGGGCCTTCAGATGATTGGCGCCTTCATAACCATAGCGGACTTCGCGCAACCCCACCGCGCCCGCCATATCCTGCAACTCGCAATCGCCGTTGGCCGAGCACGTCAAGCAATCGAGCGGATGGTCCGAGATATACAACTCCATCACGCCGCGCCGCAGTTTCGCGATCTTGGGCGATTGCGTCCGCACCTTCATCCCCGGCTCGGCCAGCGTGGTGCACGAAGCGGGCGTGCCGCGCCGCCCTTCGATCTCCACCAGACACAGCCGGCAGGAGCCGAACGCTTGCATGTTGTCCGTCGCGCACAGCTTGGGCACCTGAATGCCGGCCTCCACCGCCGCGCGCATCACCGACGTGCCGCGCGGCACCGTCACGGGCTTGCCGTCGATTTCCAGCGTCACCAGTGTGTCGGACACTCGTGCGGGAGTGCCGTAATCGATTTCTTGTATTAACGCCATGGGTGTGTCTCTCGGTTGGACTTCAGAACGTCCGGGTTCACCGGCGCAGCCGGTTTGTCGAAATCTTCGGGGAAATGGCGGATGGCGCTCTGCACCGGCAGCGGGATTAATCCGCCGAGGGCGCACAACGATCCGTCCGTCATCAACTCACATAAATCATCCAGCACTTCGAGATTCTTGGCGCGATTTTCATTCGCGATGATACGGTCGATCACTTCCACGCCGCGCGTGGAGCCGATGCGGCAGGGCGTGCACTTGCCGCAGCTTTCAATCGCGCAAAATTCCATCGCGAAGCGCGCCTGCCGCGCCAGATCCACCGTGTCGTCGAACACTACTACGCCGCCGTGCCCCACCATGCCCTTTTGGGCGGCGAACGCTTCGTAATCGAGCGGCGTATCGAGCAGGGATTCGGGGAAGTACGCGCCCAGCGGCCCGCCCACCTGCACCGCGCGCACGGGACGTTCGGTCGCAGTACCGCCACCGAAATCGTAAATCGCTTCGCGCAGCGTGATCCCGAACGCCTTTTCCACCAGCCCACCGTGCTTGATGTTGCCGGCGAGTTGAATGGTTAGCGTTCCGCGCGATTTGCCCATCCCAAAGTCGCGATAATACTCCGCGCCTTTGTCCAAAATAATCGGCACGCTGGCCAGCGTGATCAGATTGTTGACGACGGTGGGCCTTCCGAACAGACCTTCCAGCGCCGGCAGCGGAGGCTTGGGGCGAATCTGCCCGCGGCGCCCTTCCAGGCTTTCGAGCATCGACGTCTCTTCGCCGCAGATGTACGCGCCCGCGCCCAACCGGACTTCAAGATCGAAGCGCTTGCCGGAACCCGCGACGTTAGAGCCCAGATACCCGCGCTCATAGGCGATGGCGATGGCCTGCTGCATCACGCGAAAGGCATGCGGGTATTCCGAGCGGCTGTAAATGTAGCCCTGCGTCGCGCCCACCGCGAGGCCCGCGATCGTCATGCCTTCGATGAGCACGAAAGGATCGCCTTCCATGATCATGCGGTCGGCGTAAGTGCCGCTATCGCCCTCGTCGGCGTTACAGCAGATATATTTCTGATCGGCCTTGGCGTAGAGGACGGTGTTCCACTTGATGCCGGTGGGGAACCCTGCGCCGCCGCGCCCGCGCAGGCCCGACTTCTGGACCTCATCCACGATCGCCTGCGGCTCGAGCGCCAGCGCTTTCTGCAACCCGCGATAACCGCCGTACGCGATGTAGTCGCCGATCGAAAGGGGATCGACGATCCCACAGCGCGCGAACGTCAGCCGCTCCTGCCGTTTCAAGTAGGGAATCTCTTCGGTGGGCCCCAGGCACAGCGCGTGCGGTTTGCCATCGAGAAAGCCCGCATCGAACAACCCCGCGACGGCTTCCCGGGTCACCGGCCCATAGGCGATCCGGCCCCGCGGCGTCTCCACTTCGACAAGCGGCTCCAGCCAGAACATACCGCGCGATCCATTGCGGACGAGCGTGATATCCAGTTTGCGCGACGAAGCTTCGCTGGCGATGGCGCGCGCCACGCCTTCGGCGCCGACAGAGAGCGCGGCCGAATCGCGTGGAACAAATATTTTGATACTCATTGCGCGCGCCCGTCTTTCCTCATTGCGCCCTCCGGGCGCTATCGACCAAAAAGTCAGCCACGCCCGGCGACACGCGGCCATACGGTTCACCGTCCATCATCACCGCCGGGGACAGCGCGCAGTTTCCCAGGCAAAACACTTGCTCGATGGTGAGGCTGCCGTCGGGCGTGGTTTCGCCCAGCGTGACGCCGGCCTTCTTTTCCACGTGATCGATCAGCGCGTCGCAACCCATCGACTGGCAGGACTCCGCGCGGCAGATGCGCAGCACGTGCCGTCCCGGAGGCTCATGACGAAAGTCGTGATAAAAGCTGATGACGCCGTGGACCTCGGCTCGCGACAGATTCAGCGCGCTCGCGATCAGCGGCGTGGCATCCGGATGGATGTAGCCGAACTCTTCCTGTAGTGCATGCAAAATGGGAAGCAGCGCGCCGGGGAGCCGCTCCAGCTCGGCAATCCGGGCTTTGGCCCGCTCCGCATCCCACTCCTGCATCTTGCTCATTTAAAGTTACTTACCAGCACTTTCCACAGACACCGAGGCCTTGCGTCGCACACCTCGGCTTGCGAGAAAATTTTATCATAATTGGAACCCGGCTGAACGCCCGTGTGGCGCACGGACTCGTGCGTGCCGGGAAACCACTGGCGGCAACGCCAGGCCTTTCGTTCCTGGTGTTCGCTTCAGTGCCAAGGGAACGATCCGTCCCGTTGTAGGGGGCGATCAGCGAATCTGCATCACGCCCCGCGGGACTGCGCGACTTTCGCTTCGAGCTCGGGCGTGAAGCGTACTTCCATACGACTATTCTTACACGCCTTTGCGCGACTACTCCGTCCGCAACGCTTCCACCGGATCCACGGCCGTCGTTCTGCGGGCCGGCACATAACTCGCCAGCGCCGCCGCCGCGATCAATAAAACAGAAACGGCCGCGTATGTCGCGGGGTCGAGAGCCGGCGTTTTGAACAGCAGCGACGACATCAGGCGCGTGAGCCCAGCGGCCGCGAGCAGCCCGATCGCCGCGCCCACGGCCGCCAGCAGCAGTCCCTGGCGCACGAACATCTTCTGCAGCGTCCCCGGTTGGGCGCCCAAGGCCATGCGAATTCCGATCTCGCGCGTGCGCTGCGTCACCGCATAGGCAATCACACCATAAATCCCCACCACGCCCAGCAGCAGCGCCATCGCACCCGCGATTCCCAAAAGCACCAGCGTGAACGACGTCCGCGCCATGGAGCCGGCATAAACATCCTGCAGCGTCTCCACGAGGAACACCGGCAGATTCGGGTCCACGGACCAGATGGCTTGCCGCGCCTGATTGAGGAATGTCTCGGTAGCCGCGCGGTCGGTGCGCACGGCCAGCGCTCCGAAACGAGCCCCAAACAGCTTGTCGCCTTCAAAGTTCTCCGCAAGGATCGGCCAATAGGCGATCTTGGCCGGCGGCTTTTGTACGCCATCATCGTAAACATTGCCCACCACGCCGACGATCTCGCGCCACGGATTCGCCGCGCTTTCCCGGATACGCTTGCCGAGCGCTGCCGCAGGCGACCCCCACATCTCGCGCGCCAGGTTCTCGGAAACCACGGCCACATGCCGCTTGCCGTAAACATCCATCCAGGTGAAGTCGCGGCCGGCGATCAAAGGCGTTCCCGCCGTCCGGAAATAACCCGGCGAAATGAAGTGGAAGCGGCGGATCGGCGGAATCTGTCCGGGCGCATAACTCTTATCCTCGGCATACACAAGGTCGTTCGAAGTGAACCCCTCCATGGGGGCTCCGAAAATGAATCCGGCCGAGGCGACGCCGGGAATCGCTGCCAGCTTGTCGATCATGTCGTTCTGCATCCGGACCACGCGCTCGATATCCTTCACTTCGGTGTCCGGAATAGAAACGTGCAGCAACTGCAGCTGGGCCGGACGCGTGAAGCCGGGCTGGACGCCGCGCAGCGCTTGGAATGTCCGGATCATCAAGCCCGAACTGATCAGCAGCACCAGCGCCAGCGCTACTTGAACCACCACCAGTGTGTTGCGCGCGCGATGCCGATCGCGGCCGTGCGTCAGGCTGCGGCCGGAACCGCGCAGCGCCGCCGCCACGTGCGGAGCCGCATATTTGAACGCCGGGATAAGGCCGAAGAATAAGCCGGCCGCGAGCGAAATCGCAAGCGTGAACGCCAGCACAAGCGGATCGATTCCGATTTCACTCAGCCGCGGCAGCGATTGCGGACCCTTCACCACCAGCCAGCGCAGAGCGCCATACGCCAGCGCCAAGCCTAAGATGCCGCCCAGGACGCCCAGCGTCAGGCTTTCGAGCAGCATCTCGCGAGCGATGCGCCCCCATCCGGCGCCTAGCGCCGCGCGAACAGCGAGTTCCTGCTGCCGGCCTTCCGCCCGCACCAACAAAAGATTCGCGACATTCGCGCAAGCGATCAGCAGCACCAGCCCGATGGTCCCCATGATCACCCACAGGGTCGCGCCGATGTCTCCCACTACATCTTGCTTCAACGGCCGGACTTTCGGAGCAAGATGCGCATTCTCAAATAGGGTGCGGCTGAATCCGGGCGGCACGGGCCAGGACCGTATCCAGATCGGCAGCATCCGCGCCACATCGGCGTTGGCCTGATCGAGAGTCACTCCGGGCTTCAGCCGCGCGATGCCTTGATAGCTGAAATTGCCTAGGAATAGCTTGCTGCGCTCGAAGCGCTGCGGCAGCAGCACGTCCGGCTGCGCGTCCAGGAACCGAAAATCCTGCGGCATGATGCCGATTATCGTGCGCGGCTTCGCATCGATGGTGAGCGCGCGCCCGATCGCCGCTGGATTCCCGCCGAAGCGCCGTTGCCAGTAGCCGTACCCGAGGATCACGGTTTCCGGCGTCCCCGGCGTGTCATCGGATTTCGAAAACCAGCGCCCTAGTTTTGGCGGCACATTCAAGGCATCGAGCGTCCCGTATGTCACATCGATCGCGCGGATGGCTTCCGGTTCGCCGAGGCCCGTGACCGTTCCGCCCCCGTTAGACCAGAGCCCGAATTTCGCAAACGTGCGGTTTTCCTCGCTGTAGGTGAAATACATGGTCGGCGCGCAATTGATGTCTTGTCCGCTCAATCCGACGATGCCCGGCGCCAGTTGCCAGACTCCCACCAATTGCTGCGCCCGCGGATAGGGCAGCGGCTTGATCAGCACGCCGTTAATCACGCTGAAAATCGCGGTGTTGGCGCCGATGCCCAGCGCCAGGGTGAGCAGCGCAACGGCGGTGAACATGGGGGCCCGGCCGAATCGCCGGAAGAGTTGCCGCAGGGATCTCATGGACATAAATACGTGGCCCGATCGATTCGGTTCGCAGGATTATCGCTTTTTTGGCGTTCCACCCGACACCACTTCACTTGACAGCAGGGCCTAAAATTAGGCAGCGCCATGATCCTTTCCCTCATTCCGGACATTACCGCCGAGATTGCGGCGCGAATGCTCCCCGGCGCGCCGCCCGTCAATATCGAATCCAACCTTCCATTGGTCCTGAACGCTCTGGTGCCGCCGGATCTGGCCGACAAGCCCATGATCTTGATGGCCCTGGCGACCGTCCGCGCGGAAGCCGCCTCGTTCGCGCCCATCGCGGAAGGCCAAAGCCGTTACAACACGTCACCCGGCGGCCATCCCTTCGATCTCTACGACGATCGCGCCGATCTAGGCAACCTCGGTCCGCCTGACGGCGAGCGCTTCCGCGGCCGCGGCTTCATCCAACTCACCGGGCGCGCGAATTACGCACTGCACGGCGCTGCGATCGGGCTGGGCGACAAGCTGATCGACGATCCGGAGCTTGCGTGCGATCCAGAAATCGCCGCGCGACTGCTCGCGAGTTTTCTGAAAGCTCATGAAGAGAAAATTCGCGCCGCGCTCGCCTCGAACGATCTGGCCGCGGCCCGGCGCTTGGTCAACGGCGGAAGCCACGGACTCGACGCCTTCACCGCGGCCTACAACACCGGGTTGCCCCTGATTCCGAACGAAATTGCCACTGTCCCCAATCCCCAGTCGCCAGTCCCGCGCGACGCGTAGGCGGCGATATACTTACGCGAGGATATGCGAAATCTCCTCGCGCGACTAATGTGCTGGGTATTCGTAGGCGCCGCCGCGCTCGCCCAAGGTACCCGTCCCGAAGCCGGCCCGTTCGACGCCGGGCGCATGACCATGCAGGCCCCGCCCGCGCAAGGCGTGGCCATTCGCGCCGGACGCATGTTCGATTCCAATGCGGGCGTGATGTTGAAGGGTCAAGTCATCATCATCCAGGGCGACCGCATTACGGCGGCCGGACCCGCCGCGAGCGTTCGCATTCCGCAAGGTGCCGAAGTGATCGACCTGAGCCGCGCCACCGTGCTCCCAGGCTTGATCGATCGCCACGTGCACCTGATGCAGGAGCAGCAGCCCAACGATGCGCGCGCGGCCTTCTCCGGCTGGCATTACGCCATGAAGGATCTCGACGCGGGCTTCACCACGCTCCAGGACATGGGCTCGCCGTACACCTACGCAATCGTCGAACTGCGCGACGCCATCAATAAGGGCCAAATTCCCGGGCCGCGCCTGCAAGTCGCCGGGCCGCAGTTGAACCCGCGCGCCGCCGCGTATTATCCCGCGCCGTCGGTCGTCATGCCGTTCGGCCAAAATCTCGGTCAGAACGCCTGGCAGCTTTCGGGCGACGTTAATTCACCGTGGCTCGCGCGAGCGGCTGTGCGCGAGCATTCGCATTACGGCGTGGATTGGATCAAGGTCTACGAAACCGAAGATTACGAAGGCGGCGGCTATCCCGATCCGCCGGGCTCGGGCGTATTCACGCCCGATGGCAAGATGATCACGGTGCCGTCGCTCACGCTCGAAGAAAATCAAGCCATCGTCGACGAAGCGCATCGCCGTGGTCTGCGCGTCGCCTGTCACGCCTACGGCGGCGAAGGCCTGCGCAATTGTCTGGAGGCGGGCGTCGATATGCCCATGCATGTCATCGTGGGCGTCACCGGCGCGCCCGGTCTCGACGACGAAACCATCCGGCTCTTCAAGAAACCGCTGTGGGATGGAACCCAGCGCCCGGTGATGCAAACCCTCTGGGATTTGATCGGCGATCTGGAAACGCGCGATCTGAAGGCCTCGCGCGGCAAAACCACGCGTTTCCAGCTCACCGAGATGAGCTTCAAGCGGCTGGTCGCCGCGGGCGTCAAAGAAGTGTTCGGAAGCGGCGCCTACACCTACGGCCACGGCGTGCAAGCGTTCCAGTTCGCTTACTACGTCAAATGGGGCATGACCCCCGTGCAGGCTTTGCAGATGGCCACCAGCAGCGCCGCGGAAAGTCTGAACTTCGAATTGCGCAAGGAAGTGGGCAGCATCGAAGCGGGCAAATTCGCCGACTTGGTGGCCGTCTCCGGCGATCCGCTGGCCGACATCAGCGAAATGCAACGCGTCAAATTTGTCATGAAAGGGGGCGTCGTTTTTCGCGATGAAATCCACTAGCCTCACGCGCCGGGCTTCTAAAATGACGCGCCGCTCTTTCACGCTTGCAACCGTCGCGTCTTGCGCGACCCGCCTAAGAGCTGCAGCCCCGGCGATCAGCCCCGTGATGGCACGGCTCAGCGCCTATATGTCCGAAGCCGGCGCGCATCCGCTACCCGAGGAAGCGCTCGAAAAAACCAAGCAGCATATCCTCGACACCTTCTCCGCCATGATCTCGGGCTCGGATCTTGCGCCCGGACGCTTCGCTATCCAATTCGCGCGCCTGCATTCAGCCGAAACCATCGCGACAGTCGCGGCCTGCGAGATCACCTGCGGCGCCATCGAAGCCGCTTTCGCCAACGCGATGCTCGCGCACTCCGACGAAACCGACGACTCGCACGCACCCTCGGAATCGCATCCCGGCTGCTCCATCGTGCCTTCGGCTCTGGCGGCCGGCGAGCAGTTTCATATCGACGGCCAACGTTTCGTGCGTGCAGTGGCGCTCGGCTACGACGTCGGCACGCGCTTTACGATGACCGTCGGCGCGGGCGCGTTCGAGACCCCGACCCACATCAGCACCCACGCGCTGGCCGGCACGTTCGGATCCGCGGTTGCCGCCGGCTGCGCCGCGAATCTAAACCAGCAGCAGATGCGCTGGCTGATCGACTATGCCTCGCAACAGGGCTCCGGCATCAAGACCTGGCAGCGCGACACCGATCACATCGAAAAAGCGTTCTTGTTCGCGGGCATGCCCGCGCGCAATGGCGTGACCGCGGCCTTGCTCGTGCAGGCCGGCGCCACCGGCGTCGATGACGTTCTCTCCGGACAAGATAATTTCCTCGCCGATTATGCGCCACAGGCCGATGCTGACAAACTGATCGAAAAACTCGGCGAGCGCTACGAGATCACCCGCACAAACATTAAGAAATGGACCGTCGGCTCGCCTATTCAGGCGCCCCTCGACGCGCTGGAGCTCATCAGGAAGCATCATCCTTTTGAGCCCGATCAGGTGCAGTCCATCACGGTGCGCGTGGCTTCGAGCGAAGCGGCGCTGGTAACGAACCGCGAGATGCCCGACATTTGTATGCAGCACATGATCGCGATCATGCTGCTCGACAAAACCGCGTCGTTCCAGGCCGCGCACGACAAGGCGCGCATGCAGGATCCCGCCGTGTTGAAGCAGCGCGCGAAAGTGCAACTGGTCGCCGATGCCGAGCTCGAACGCCACCTGCCGGCGCGCGAAGCGATCGTCGAAGCGGTCTTAACTGACGGCACGCACCTCACCGAAACTGTCAAGGCCGTCCGCGGCACCGCCGAAAATCCCATGCCGCGCGACGAAGTGATCTCCAAGGCCCGCGACCTGATCACGCCCGTGCTCGGCGCTGAACGCACCGGCAAGCTGATCGACGCCACCATGCACCTGGAACGCATGAAATCGGTGGCCGAACTCCGCCCGTTGCTGCAGCGGACTTGATATACTCTCCGCTAATATGCGCACGAGCACCGTTGTACGACTGTCCGCAGCCGTCCTTGCCTGCGGCGCTTTGTTCACCGCCTACACGCAGTTTGGAAATCAGCCGTCGAAGCTGACCACCATCAAACTCAAGGACGACCTCTATGTGATCCACAACGATTTCGTCCCCGGCAACACCACCGTGCTCGTTACCAACGACGGCGTTCTGCTGGTGGACGACAAGTTCGATATCGATCACGAAGGCATCATGACTGAGCTGCGGAAGATCACCGATAAGCCGGTGAAGTACATCGTCAACACGCACCATCACGCCGATCACAGCGGCGGCAACGCGAAATTCCAGGCCATGAACGCAGTCATCGTCGCCTCTCAGGAAGCGCGCCAGCAGATGGTGACGTACAATCAGCCGGGCCTTCCGGATATCGTCATTGAACATCACGCGCATATTTTCCTCGGCGGCAAGAACGTCGCGCTGTATCATTATGGCCGCGCGCACACCAACGGCGACGTGGTGGTTCTGTTCCCGGCCGAGCGCGTTCTCGCCGCAGGCGATATGTATACCAAGGGCGACGACGTGCCCGAGCTGATCGATTATTCCGGCGGCGGCAGCGCGGTGGAATGGCCCGGCACCTTGCGCTCGGCGCTACAGCTCGATTTCGATACCGTGGTGCCCGGTCACGGCCCCATCGCTACCAAACAGGAGATGGCCGCTTACCGTGAAAGCACCATCCGGCTGGTCCAGCGCGTGCGCGAAATGAATCGCGCCAAGAAATCGAAAGATGACATCGCACAGATGCTGCGCACCGAATTCCATTGGGCGGATCTGCATCTGGCGCGCGGCCTGAACGGCGTGATCGAAGAGGCGCAGTAGCGTGCACCAAACGCGCCGGGACTGGCTTTCCCAGTGCGCCGGTCTGGCCGCGTTCGCCGAGATCGCCGCCGCGCAAGAACACGCTCACCGAGCCGTCAGCGCGAAGACGCCCCCTCCCTTCCAAACGCTCGATGCCAACGAGGCCCAGGAAATCGACGCCATTACCTCGCAGATCGTCCCGTCCACCGACGGTCCTGGCGCGCACGAAGCCGGCGTGGTGTACTTCATCGATCGCGCGCTCGCCACGTTCGATGCCCACCTCCGCGAAAATTACCGCGCAGGCATGGCCGCGATTCAACAAAAGCGCCGGGAAATGTTCCCTGGTTCATCGAGCGCGGCAGCTCTTTCGAACGATCGACAAATCCAACTGATCCACGCCATCGAAGCCACGGACTTCTTCGAGCTCCTTCGCACCCACACGCTCTACGGACTGCTCGGCGATCCCGGCTACGGCGGCAATCGCGATCGCATAGGCTGGAAGCTGATCGGCTTTGACGATCGTCACGTCTATACCCCGCCCTTCGGCTATTACGACGATCCCGCCAATGGCGGCGGCTCATGAGCAACGCGAGGTTCCGGCCCTCGGACCCCGTCGATTTCCTGATCATCGGCGCGGGCGCCGCCGGCGGCGTGATGGCCAAGGAACTCTCCACTGCCGGTTTTCGCGTGGTCGTATTGGAGCAAGGTCCCTATCTCACCGAACGCGACTACCGGCACGACGAGATCCGCTATACCTATCTTCCCGGTCTTACCAACGACCCTAAGATCCAACCCGTCACGTATCGCCGCACCGAATCGGAACAGGCCAAGCCCATCAAGGCCATCGAATACGGGCGACAGGTAGGCGGAGGCAGCGTTCATTTCACCGCAAACTACTGGCGCTTCCACGAAGACGATTTTCACGAGCGCAGTCTGTTCGGCGATGTGCCCGGGGCGGATCTGGCCGATTGGCCTATCCGATACGCCGATTTGGAACCCTACTATACGAAAGCCGAGTACGATCTCGGCATCTCCGGCCTCGCCGGCGCCAACCCGTTTGAAGCGCCCCGCTCCAAACCTTATCCTTTGCCTCCTATGCCCGTGAAATCATCCGGCGTGTTGTTCGAGCGCGCGGCGAAGAAACTGGGTCTGCATCCGTTTCCCGCGCCGGTGGCCATTCTGTCGCAGCCGTATCAAGGCCGCGCCGCTTGCGCCCACTGCGGTTTCTGCGAATCCTTTGGATGCGAGATGCGCGCGAAATCGAGCACGCTGGTTTCGGTGATCCCCATCGCCGAAAAAACCGGCCGCTGCGAGATTCGACCCAACTCCTACGTTCGAAAAATCGAAACGGACGCACGCGGCCGCGCCACCGGCGCTGTCTATTTCGATTCCCGCCGCCGTGAAATTTTCCAACGCGCGAAGACCGTGGTGCTGTGCGCCAACGGCGCTGAAACCGCGCGCCTGTTGCTGATGTCCAAATCCAAAGCTTTTCCCCACGGTCTCGCCAATTCCAGCGGGTTGGTGGGCACGCACCTGATGTGGGATCTCGGTGGCGAAGCCCTGGGGCTGTTCGAACATCCGCTGAACGAGTACAAAAGCATTCAGGCTACGCGCGTCATCCACGATTACTATCGTGCCGATCCCCAGCGGGGATTTTACGGAGGCGGCGGCATCGACGCGCGCTTCGATTATTATCCGGCGAGTTTCGCCTTACACGCCCTGCCGCCGGATGCGCCCAAATGGGGCGCCGGGTACAAAAAGATTTTGGGCGAGTACTTCAACCACACCATGACGCTGCTCGGCCACACCAGTTCCCTGCCCCAATCGCGCAGCAGCATTTCGCTCGACCCGGATCTCAAGGATACCTGGGGCCTGCCCGCCATGCGCGTCACCTACGACCTTCATGCCGACGACGCCGCGGCGTTGAAATGGGTGCTGAGCAAACAACTCGAAATCCTCCAGGCCGCCGGCGCGAGAAAGGTCTGGACCACCGGCATCGCGTTTGAAGACATGTTGCCGTCGCGCCACCTGATGGGCACCTGCCGCATGGGCAACGATCCTGCGAAATCCGTCGTTGACCGCAACAACCGCGCGCACGACGTCCCCAATCTCGTGATCGCAGATGGAAGCAGCTTCGTCACCTCGGCGCGCCAGCAGCCCACCGCCACCATCCAGGCGCTTGCCTATCGCGCGGCGGACTGGGCCATCCAAGCGGCCAAACGCGGCGAACTCGGCTGATCCCCTTCGTTCAGTTATTGCCGCGAACCGGATGTCCGCGACGCGCCGCTCACTGTCACCGCCGCATCCAGCTTTGTCCCTAGCGTTTCGAACTCGGGCTGTGGCCCCTTCCACTTCAGTTCATCCATCGAAGCGAACAACGGAATATCCGTCTTGAGCGTCGCGAGCGTCCGAAACAGAAACGCCAGATCGCGTTCCCGCGCGAGCGTCGCCGCCAGCGCTCCCGCATTCGACGCGTTCACGTGCCACTCGCGCCAATCCGCCGGAATCGCTTCCAGATGCCGGTATCGCGCGAGTACGGCCGCCACCGATTTCGCGCCCCAGCCTGCCAGTCCCGGATATCCATCCGCCGCATCGCCCACCAGCGCCAGATAATCCGGAATCGATTCCGGCGCGACGCCAAACTTGTGGATCACGCCCGCTTCGTCGCGAATCTCGCGCGTCCGCCGGTTCATCTGCACCACGCGCGTCCCGCGGAGGCACTGCGCCAGGTCTTTGTCCGGCGTGCAGATGATCACGCGCTCCACTCGATCGTCCCGCGCGGCCGTCTCCGCCGCGGAAGCCAGCGCATCGTCGGCTTCGAACTCCACCATCGGCCACACCGCCACTCCCATCGCCGCGAGCGCCTCTTCGAGCAGCGGAAACTGCGCCAGCAGATCGGCCGGAACGCCGGCGCTTGTCTTGTAGCCCGGCCACAATCCGTTGCGGAACGATTCGATCACGTGATCCGTCGCCACGCCGATATGGATCGCGCCGCCCTGGATCATCCCCAGCACGCTCCGCACCACGCCGCGCACCGCCGCTACTTCGCGCCCCTCGGAATCGCGCGCTTTGGGCAGCGCGTAATAGTGCCGGAACAGTTCATACGTCCCGTCCAACAGGTACACTTCCATGCAGCTTCCATTCTCGCTTGTGTCGTATATAATCGGTGACTGCATTGGAGGGTAGTTATTTGAGGAACTGGTCCTGCCGAACAACCGCGATCTTCGCTGGGCTGATCGCGCTGCTGGCCGCCGCTCCGGCCTGGTCGCAGGTGGATTTCAGCGGCGAATGGGCGCCCTTCTATCACGAAGATCCGGTCGAGCGCGGGCCTGGCGCCGAGCTCGGCGATTACACCGAGCTGCCCATCAACGACGCCGCGCGCATGCAGGCCGACAGCTACGATGCGGACCGCATTTCGGTGGTTGAAGAATACCAATGCCGCCCGCACTCGCCAGATTACGGATTCCGCAGCCTGGGCAATCTGCGCATCTGGAGCGAGGTGGATTCGCGCACGCAGCGCGTCGTCGCCTTCCACAGCCACACGCTCGCCTACGACAACGAACGGACCATTTACATCGATGACCGCCCGCACCCGCCCCCTTACGCCGCGCACACCTGGCAAGGCTTTTCTACGGCGAAATGGGAAGGCAACATGCTCACCATCACCACCACGCACCTGAAGACCAGCTATATGCGCCGTAACGCTCTGCCGCGCAGCGATCAAGCCATCATCACCGAGCATTGGATTCGCCACGGCGATATCCTGACCGTGATCACCATCACCGAAGATCCGGCTTTCCTCGAAGAGCCGATGGTGCGCAGCACCAACTGGTATCTCGACCCGGGCCAGCATCTGCAGCCCTACGGCTGCGAGTATGAACCCGAAGTTCCCCGCCCTGAGGGCACGGTGCCGAACTTTCTGCCCGGCCAGAATCCGTTCCTGCACGAGTTCGCGAACTATTACGGGCTCCCGTTTGAATCCACGCGCGGCGGCAAGGAAACGTTGTACCCCGAGTATCAGGAAAAATTGAAGGACTACAAGCCGCCGGCCAAATGTGAACGCTATTGCCGCTGCCTGGGACTATTCGAATGCAACGTAAACTCGAAGTGATCCTGATCGCGATACTCGCCTCCGCGTGTACCTATGCGCAATCGGCTGCGCCTGTGTCCTCAGACGACATCGGCGTCCTCAAGGTGCAGGGCAACGTCTACATGCTGGTTACCGATGCCGGCAATATCGCCGCGCAGGTGGGCGACGAAGGAATCCTGGTGGTGAACACCGGCACCGAAGAGCTGGCGCCGAAAGTGGCCGCGGTGCTGAAGAAGCTAGCTGACAAGCCGATCCTGTGGGTGGTAAATACCGATGCCGCGCCAAACCACATCGGCGGAAATTCCGTGCTGCCGCATTTGAGCGGACTTGCCCCTCGCCAGGACCCGCGTATCGTCGCTTATGAAAACGTGCTGGATCGCGTCAGCCATCGTCAGCCGAAGGTTCCCGATGTGCTCTGGCCTAACGACGAATACTTTAGGCCCGTGAAGGATTTCTCGTTCAATGGCGAAGCCATCGAGGTGTATCACGTTCCGGACGCGCTCACCGACGGCGACAGCCTGGTCCACTTCCGCCGGTCGGATGTACTGGCCACGGGCGACGTATTCACGCCGGACCGTTATCCCGTCATCCACACCGATCAGGGCGGGACAATACAAGGCGAGCTCGACGCTCTGAACGAAATCCTGCGCATCACTGTGCCGTTGAAATACGAAGAGGCCGGAACTTACGTGATCCCAGGCCGCGGGCGTCTGTGCGACGAGGCCGACGTGGTGGAATATCGCAACATGGCGACCATCGTGCGCGACCGCGTACGCGCCCTCGTCGCCAAGGACAACACGCTCGAACAAGTGAAGGCCGCGCGTCCCACGCGCGACTACGACACGCAGTACGACAAAGCATCGGCCGACGCGTTCGTAGAAGCCATTTACAAGACGGTAGCGAACAAGAAATGACCGTACGAATCTCGCTTGTTCTACTTGCCGCAGCCGCACTCGCGCAAACGCTGCTCGCCCAACCGCCGCGTCCGCCCGCACCAAATCGTTCGCCGCGTGAAGCCGCGCCCGTCGATTTCACCGGCTACTGGGTCTCCGTCATTTCCGAGGATTGGCGCTGGCGCATGGTCACGCCCGCCAAGGACGATTTCGCGGGCATCCCCTTCACACCCGAAGGCCGCCGCGTCGGCGATGAATGGGATCCGGCCAAAGACGAAGCTTCGGGAGACGTGTGCAAAGCCTACGGCATGGCCGCCATCATGCGGTTGCCCGGCCGAGTCCACATCACCTGGCAGGACGATTCCACGCTCAAAATCGAAACCGACACGGGCATGCAAACGCGCCTGCTGAAATTCGGCGCAACGCCTCCCGCGGATCTCGCGCCGTCGCGGCAGGGCTTTTCGGTCGCTAATTGGGAGCAGCCCGAACACGGAATGGCCAAGCCGCAATTCGGATTCGGCGCCACGCGCGTGGGCAATCAAGGCCGCGCGCTCGAAGTCACCACCACGCATTTGCTGCCCGGCTATCTGCGTAAGAACGGATTCCCGGTGAGCGGCAACGCGATCGTGAAGGAAGATTTCGATCTGTTCACCGAGCGCAATGGCCAGCCCTGGTTTGTGGTCACCACCATCGTCCAGGACCCGCTGTACCTGCAGGAGCCGTTCGTCACCAGCTCGAACTTCAAGAAGCAATCCGACGACTATCACTGGAACCCGCGCCCCTGCTCCGCTCGTTAAGAACGCCCGACAAAACGAAATTCAATCGAAATTGTTTCTGCGCCCTTCCCGCACGTAATCCACCGTCGAGCCGATGTGTTTCCGCCCGTGCATCGCGCGCTTCTTAGCCAGATGGCCGAACATCTGGATTCCGAAGCCGCCGTCCAGATCGTTGGTGATCCGCTGCCGCCAGGGACGCCGCACGATCTGCGTGGTCAGCCGGCGCGTGGTCCGCGGTTGAGTCATGATGTGATCCGCGATCTGGTACGCGCGCTCGATCAGCTTCTCGCCCGGCACCACTTCATTCACCATCCCGTATTCAAGCGCCGTCTTGGCGTCGATCGCCTGGCCCGTCAGCAGCGCGTAAGCCGCGCGTTTCACGCCCAGCAGTTCCTGAAAGCAACTGTGGATGCCGTCGCCGGGCACTGAGCCGATGTCGTAATGCAGATCAAAAATCACCGTATCCTCGGTGCAGATGGAAATATCGCACATCAGGCAAATCTCGGTGTGAAAACCGGGGCCGTTCAGCGCGCCGATGGTCGGGATTTCAAGATCGTTCACCAGCGAGCTGACGTTGATGCGCCCGTCTTTATAGGCGTACTCGTACGCCCAATAATCCAGGTTCTCCTCTTCGAGTTTGAACCCTTCGGGGTCCGAGTCCATCATGAATTCCTTGCCGCTTCCAGTGAAAATCATGATTTCGTTCTCCGGATCGGCGCCCACGGTCTTGAAGAGCTGGCCCACCGAGCGATGATTCTCCACGCTCAACTGGATCGGCCCTCCGGCAGTGTGTGCCTGCACGAGGAGAACGCCGTCGGCGCGCCGCTCCAGCTTGTAAAAATCCTGGAAGCGCTCCTTGTACTCTTCGAATTTGGGCGTAGGGATAAAATTCGTCAGTGACATGACCGGTCCTTTTTGTTTTTTCGGCTAGACGGGAGCGTACGCCCCCGCGGGTGTTTCGACGACGGCGGCCTGCGGCACGGGACCGCTGATTCCCAAGCCCGTCCACGCCGCGCGCACGATGTCTTGTGTTCCGAGCCCGTACTTCTGGAACAAAAACTCCCGGCTCCCGGACTCGGCAAATCGATCCGCAATGCCGATGCGCCGCAGTGGAACCGCGAGCCCTGCTTCCGCCATCGCTTCCGCAACCGCCGAACCGAGCCCGCCGATAATCGTGTGATTTTCCGCGGAAATCACGATCCGGCTCTCACGCGCAACCGCGATGATCGTCGCGACATCGAGCGGCTTAATCGCCGCCGAATTGATCACCGTCGCCGGCGCCCCGTGCTCACCGAGCGTTTTGGCCGCGGCCAACGCCGCCGGGATCATCATGCCGGCCGCCACAATGCAAATATCGCCCGCGCCCCCCGTCAGCACCTGGGCTTTGCCGATTTCGAAGCGATGGCCGTTGTCGAAAATCAGCGGAATCTCGCCGCGCTTCAAACGCAGATAAACGGGGCCCGGATGATCGGCAATCGCTCGGACCACCTGCCTCGTCTCGATCGCATCCGCCGGCTCGATCACTGTCATGTTCGGCAGCGCACGCATCAGCGCCAGGTCATCAATCGCCTGATGGCTCGGGCCGCCGGGGCTCGAAACACCCGGCATGAAGCCCACGATTTTCACGTTGAGCGCCGGATACGCCACCGACATCGCGATCTGGTCGTAGCATCGGCGCGTGCAAAAAACACCGAAAGTGTTGACGAACACGACATGACCGGCGCGCGCCAGGCCGCTTGCGATCCCGATCATATTGGCTTCGGCCATGCCCGTGTTCAGAAAACGTTCGGGGATCTCGTCGCGAAAAAAATCCGTCTCGGTCTGGCGCGTCAGGTCCGCGCCCACGCAAATGATTTCGCGCCGTTCGCGCCCGAGCGCCAGCAACGCTTCGCCGTACGGCTTGAGCACCGTGGGATAAGGAGGTTCACGCAAGTGCGGCCTGCAATTCCGATGTCACGGCGCGCTCCAGCGCCGGGTCGAGCTTGATGAAATGTCCGTCCACGGTGAGTGGAATCGACCGCAGCCGGCCGGACGTTTCGGTTCGCGCGATCAAAACGAACGGCGCGCGATCGTCTCCGCGCCCTGCGAGCGCGCGCGACAACGCCTCCACGTCGTGGCCGTCCACGTCCGCCACGCGCCATCCAAACGAGCGCCATTTCTCCGCCAACGGCTCGAGCGTTGTCACTGAGGTGACCGGCCCGTCCACTTGCGAGTTGTTGGCGTCGATGACCGCAATCAACCGGCCCATGCGATCGCGATGGTGCGAAGCGAACATCGCCGCCTCCCACACCTGGCCTTCTTCCATCTCGCCGTCGCTCAGAAATGCCCAGGTATCGCGGTCCTCGCCAGCGTAGTGCGCCGCAAGTGCAAATCCGATCGCGCCCGACAATCCCTGGCCCAGCGACCCGCATACCAGATCCACCAACGGCGTGCGCTCGGTCCCGATCGCTTCGAGCTCCGAACCATCGGCTCCATACGTCGCCAGTGCCGCCGGATCGAGCAGGCCCACTTCGGCCGCGACGGCATAAAGCGAAATCACGTAATGCCCCGGCGACAACACAAACCGGTCCCGGCCGAAATCGAGGAACCCGCCGCCGAACAGCACCGCAAAGATTTCGGCTGACGACAACGCCTGCCCCAGATAACCGAAGCCTTGGATCGCGACCATGCGCGTCGCGTTCAAGCGAATGCGCGTGGCGAGACGGCGCAAGGCGCGATCATCATCGCGCGCGAACATCTTCCTCACGCGATCGATACCTGGGTGCGCCGTTTCCACAATGCGAAATTATTTCACAACTCCCGCCATCCGCGCGACTACTTCAAACACCACGGCGAAATCTTTATCCGCGAAGCCCATGGCGCGCGCCGCGGTCAGCATCTCGTTGCCCATCGCGGCTGCACTCAGCGGAACGTCCACCTGACGGCCGAGTTCCAGCGCCAGCAGCATGTCCTTCTGCATCATGTTCACGTTGAACCACGCCTCTTCCGGCATCTCGAGCACGAACGGCCCGCGGTATTGCAGCATGGGCGAGGCGACGGCGCTGTTGGTGAGAATGTCCACCGCGATCTCACGCGGAATGCCGCTCTTTTCCGCCAGCAAAACGGCTTCGGAAAACGCGAGCAGTTGCACCGGCAGATTGAGATTCGCCGCGATCTTCATCACCAGCGCCTGCCCGTTCTCGCCCACGCGAGTGATTTTCTTGCCGATGCCGGCCAGGATCGGCTTCACGCGCTCGAAGGTTTCCAGCCGCCCTCCCACCATAATCGAAAGCTTGCCTTGCTGCAGCGTGAGCACGCTGCCCAGCACCGGCGCATCCAGCATGTCGCCGCCTTTCTCTCTCACCTTCTCGGCCAGCGCGCGGCTCACCGCCGGACTCACCGTGCTCATGTCCACCAGCACCTTGCCGGGCATGATCCCGGCCAGCATTCCGTTCGGGCCTTCGGCGATTTCGGTGAGCGCGGCGGAATTCGTGATCATGGACAATGTCACCTCCGCCGCTTCGCACACCTCGCGCGGCGAAGCCGCCCATTTCATTCCTTTGCCGAACAGCCATTCGCATTTCGAACGCGTCCGGTTGTAGCCCGTAACGCTGTGCCCCTGTTGCAGCAGCCGCTCGACCATATTTCCGCCCATCGCGCCTAGGCCGACAAATCCGATATCCGCCATCTTCTCCTCTCCTTCGTGCACCTATTATCTTGTGCGCCAGTTATCTTGTGCGATAGCCGCTCGCGTAGTATTTTGGCTTTGCTGATATGCTCGCGAGCGCAGATCGAATCCTGACCACCCACGTGGGCAGCCTGCCGCGCCCTCTTGCTCTCTCCACGCTGTTACTTGCGCGCGAGGCGCGGGAACCCTTGGACGAAGCGCAACTCGACCAAGACCAGTTCGATCAGGAAGTGACGCGCGCCGTCCGCCACGTGGTCGAAGAGCAGAAGAACGCCGGTATCGACATCGGAAACGACGGCGAGCAGCAGCGCGCCGGCTTCCAGACTTACGTTCCGCAGCGCATGTCCGGATTCTCCGGCGAGTCGAAGCGCCCGCGGCCACAGGACTTTAACGACTTTCCCCAACTCATGGAGGACTTAGCGCGCCGTTTCCCGCATCGCAGCCGATCCCAGAGCGCGCCCGAAGCTCGCGCCGAGCTGCACTATCTGTCGACTGCTCCGATCGAGGGCGAGATCGGCCGGCTCCAGCGCAGCGTCCGCGAGACGGGCGCGTTCGCGGAAACGTTCATGACCGCGCCGTCGCCGGGCATCATCTCCACCACCATGCTGAACGCGCATTACGATTCGCAAGAATCCTACCTCGGCGCGCTGGCGCGCCAGATGCGCAATGAATATCTGGCGATCCACGAGGCCGGGCTCATCCTGCAGATCGATTCGCCGGACCTAGCCATGGACCGCGCCATGTTTTATCAGGACCGCTCCGAGGCCGAGTTCATTGCCGCCGCTGAAATGAATGTGGCTGCGCTGAACAAAGCCATCGACGGCATTCCGCGCGATCGCGTGCGCCTGCACTGCTGCTGGGGCAACTGGGAAGGCCCGCACATCCACGATGTGCCGCTGGCGCGGATTTTGCCCGTGCTCTATCAAGCGAACGTGGGCGCGCTCAGCATCGAGTTCGCCAATCCCCGCCACCAGCACGAGTACGCCGCGTTGCGCGCACACCGGCCGCCGCAGGACATGCTGCTGATCCCCGGCGTCATCGATTCCACCACTAATTTCGTCGAACATCCCGAAGTAGTGGCCGCTCGCATTGAGGCGGCGGTCTCGGCCATTGGCGATCGCGAGCGCGTGATCGCCGGCTGCGACTGTGGCTTCGGAACCTTCGCCGGTAGAGAGTGGGTGATCGAACCCGTGGTTTGGCTGAAGCTGCG
>JASHQT010000051.1 GCA_030039005.1 Bryobacteraceae bacterium | reverse complement strand
TAGCCATCGGGGTCGATGAACGGATTTTCGCCGCCGGCGGCCTTCATCTTCGCGTACTTGGCTTTCATGCCGAAATAGCCGCCGTGCGCGCCCAGAAAAATATCGCAGGGGAGGCTCTTCAGGACCGTAAAAGTTTTCACGTAGTCGTCCGCGATCCCCGGGTAATCTTTGTTCCCTACCAATACATATCCGGGGTTCACGTTCGGGCTGCCGACAATCACAACGTTCAAGGTGCGTCCCCCGTCCATGACCTGCATGGTCCACGTGGTGCAGCCGCGAGTGTGCCCCGGCGTGAGATGCGCCACGAGCTTCGAATCGCCCAGCGTGACGGTCGAACCGTCGTGCAGCACTCGATCCACGTGGGCACCCGGACGGCCCGGCGCCGTGCTCTGCTCTTGGGGAACGTCCGCGTCCATCACCATCAGCTTCGCGCCCGTTTCCTTCTGGATGACGCCTACGCCTTCGTCGTGATCGCCGTGCGCGTGGCTGATCAGGATGATCTTGGTGTCGCTGTACGTGAAACCCAGCTCTTCGATGCTTTTCTTGACTGTCGGCAGATCCTGTTTGAAATCCGAGTTGATCAGGATGTTGCCGCGCGGCGTGTGGATCAGGTACACGGCCAAGTCCGCGGTGCCCACATAGTACAAATTCCCGGCGATTTTGAACGCAGGAAACGAAGCGTGCCAATCCGGATTGGCCTGCGCGAGCGCAAGCCCGAGGGCCGCGAAGAACAGTACCAGCGCTCGCCGTATCACTTGCCCTCCGAAAGTTCCGCATAAAACGCATCGATCTTCGGGATACGCGGCGTCCAGCCGATATCGTCGGTCTTCAACTTCGCGAGCAGTTGGTCCTGCGGCACGCCTTGGCGCACCAGTTCCCGGGCGCGCGCCATCACGGTGTCGTACTTGGTCTTATAAGCCTCAACATCCGCTTTCGTGAGCACGCCACCGTTGCCCGGAATGGCCGCGTCGAAATCCAGCGCCAGGATGCTCGCCAGCACATTGCTCCACTCCACAGCGCTCCCGCCGCCCGCGTAGTCGATCAGCGGGCCAGTCTTGCCCGTGGTGACCACGTCGCTCACCGCCACTACCTTCAGATCGGGAAAGTACACCACCGAATCGCCGCCGGTGTGCGCGCGTCCGAAGTGGTGCAGCTCCACCTTCGCATCGCCGAGCGTCAACGTGTATTCGGCGCCCGGATACGTGATGCTGGGCGGCGCGGGCTTAGGATTGAACTGGTACGTTTCCAGATACGTCTTCAGCCCATCGGAGGCCACCACCTGCGCGCCCGCGTCCAGGAAACGCTGGTTGTTGCCGGTATGATCGGCGTGGTGGTGCGTGACGATCAGGTATTTTACCGGCTGATCCGAGACTCCCTTGATCAGAGCCATCAGCTTATCGTAATTTTCCTGGCCCGGCAGCTTCCCATCCATCACGATCAGCCCCGCGCTCGTGATGCGGACCAGTGAGTTCGCACCCGCGCCTGTGATCATGAAGAGCCCCGGCTTGACCTGCTCGATGGCCTGCGGCTGCGGAGGGCGCGCTCCCGGTCCTGGAGCGGGCGGCTGAGCGAAGGCCAGCACGATGCTGGCCAGAATTGCGAAAAGGCTCGGTACAATCGGTCGCGGCATGCGTTCAATCTTACCCTAACGCCCGCGCCGTCAACAGTCCCGATTGCGAGACTTTGGCACGATGATTGGAAATCACATATTCATCAAACCGTTGCCACCGCCTCCCCGCGCGGAGTGAAGGCGGCAAGAATAGCCGCCACCACGAACAAGGCGAGCA
This sequence comes from Bryobacteraceae bacterium, assembly GCA_030039005.1. Next base: position 3,124 of record JASHQT010000051.1, on the reverse strand, counting down.
CATCGCCCCACAGGTGACCCATATACATGCTATTTCCAATCGCCTGCGCCGCCATAATTCCCGCATGCACTACGCTCGACCACACCGTGAACCAAATCAGACTGCGGTGCGCCAGCGGATTCCGGGACGCGATTACGAGAAACACCCCCAGCGTGGCGTAAATGCCAAGAATCATCTGGAGGTACTCCGACTGACCCGTATTCCAAGACCAACCAGACGGCCAGACGACGGTGAGTGGGTAGATTCCGAAGATGAAAATCAGGCCCACTAGGAGCAAGACAATTCGTAAGTACTTCAATCGCTCGGGAACGGCCATGAGATGCCTCCTTTGGAGTGCTCGGCATCATATCAAACCGGCGCCGCCGGGGGATTTTTACCTGGCCCCGGCGCCGGCGCTCAGCACACAAAGGACAGGCCCAACGCCCACGGAACCATACGATTGACACCGGGACGGCGAGAATATACGATCAAAATCGGCGGAATAATTAGGAGGGGTTACCATGACTCGTCGCCTTCAGATCACTCTGACCGTGTGTGCGTCTCTTTGTGCAACGTTGCCGGGAGCGGCCCAAACGCTGGTGGCCGCGGCCAAACCCGCGCCGAAGCCGGCGACATCGGCTGCCGCGCCTGTGATGCGCACGCCCGACGGTGTGCCGGACCTTCAAGGCTACTGGACCAACGCCTCGGTGACCCCGCTGGAGCGGCCCAAGGATCTCGGCAACAAGGCATTCTTTACTCCCGAAGAAGCCGCGGCCTACCAAAAGAAACAACTGGCCATTCCGGAGCCGACCGGCAAGGGAACCTACAACGACGTGCACTACAACTTGTCCCAGTTCGGGCTGGATAAGACCCAATCGAAAGTGGCGACCGATATCCGCACCTCGTTAATCACCGATCCGCCCGACGGCCGCCTTCCTGCCATGCTCCCAGAGGCGGTAAAGCGCAACGCCGATCGAGTGGCCGCCAACAAAGGCCACGAATTCGACGGCCCGGAGAACCGTGGTTTGGCCGAGCAGTGCATCATCTGGCCGAACGAAGGCCCGCCGATGATGCCTGTAGGCTACAACAGCAATCTTCAGATCGTCCAAGGTCCCGGATACATCGCGATTTTGCAGGAAATGATTCACGATGTCCGGGTGATCCCCACTGACGGCCGCCCGCATCTGGCTTCCGCTATCCACCAATGGATGGGCAATTCGACGGGCCACTGGGAAGGCGACACGCTGGTGGTGGACACTACCAATTTCACCGATCGGACGGCCTTCCGCGGCTCCAGCAAGAATCTGCACGTGGTGGAGCGCTTCCGGCGCACGGATGCCGACACCATCGACTACAGCTTCACGGTCAGCGATCCGGACACCTGGGCGCAGCCCTGGAGCGCCGATGTCCCCATGACCAAGATCCAGGGCCCCATTTATGAATACGCGTGCAGCGAAGGCAACTACGGCATGGCCAACAACCTGAGCGGCGCGCGAGCCGAGGAAAAGAAGAAGGCAGAAGAAGCGAAATGATCAAAGCAGTAGCGGTTTGTCTTCTGGCTGCGGCCACCGTTCCGGCGTGGGCGCACCATTCGTTCGCGGCCGAGTTCGACGCCACCAAGCCGGTGAAGCTCGAAGGTACCGTCACCAAGATGGAATGGATCAACCCACACTCCTGGATTCACATGGACGTGAAGAATCCGGACGGCACGGTGACCAGTTGGATGATCGAAGGCGGCAGCCCCAATTCCCTGCTGCGGCGCGGGTTCACCAAGAATTCGCTGCTGCCGGGCACCCAGATTGTCGTCGAAGGCTACCAGGCCAAGGACGGCGCCAATCGCGCCAACGGCCGCGATCTGACGTTCCCGGACGGCCGGAAGCTGTTCATCGGCTCAAATCCGGACGAAAAGATCGGCGACAGCAAGTAGACCCGGCTGCTGTATAATTCCCGTTGGCTGCCGCTCGAAAGGAGAGCTTTCATGCGCCGTTCGATGTATCCAACGCTTCTGCTCGCCGTGCCCGTTCTCGTGCTGACACTGCCTGCCCTAAAGCTGTCCGCCAGCACGGTTCGAATTATCCAGACCAATAGCGCCGGCGACAACGTCTCCATCATCGATCCCACGACCAACAAGGTGGTGGGGACTATCCAGGGCATTGAGGTCAACCACGGCGCCGCGGCCTCTCCGGACGGGAGCCGCTACTATATCAGCGACGAAGACCAAAGCACGCTGGACGTCGCCGACTGCAAAACGCTGCAAGTCACGCGCCGCATCCCGCTGAGCGGCCATCCGAACAACATCGCGATCAGTAAGGACGGCCGCCGTGTGTACGTATCGATCGCCGTTGCGCCAGGCGCTGTGGACGTGGTGGACACCGCATCGCTCGAGCGCGTGAAGAGCATCCCGGTGCAAGGCGCGGTCCACAACACCTACGTCACGCCGGATGGCAAATATGTCGTCGCCGGCTCCATCGCCGGGAGGACCATTACGGTGATCGATCAGAAGACCGAGGAGCCCCTCTGGACGTTGAAAATGGACCTGGGCATCCGGCCCATGGCGTTTTATACCAATCCCGATGGCTCGACCAAGTGGATCTTCGCCCAACTCACCGGCCTGAACGGATTCGCGGTGGTGGATTTCGCGACGCGCAAGGAGATCAATCGCGTCAAGCTGCCCGATCTTCCGCCGGGACAGAAACCGTATCGCTGGGGCGGGAATGAATCGCACGGCATGGCCATCACATCGGACGAAAAGACGCTGGTGGTGAACAGCCGCCTGAACAGCTCCATTTATTTCTATTCGCTGCCGGACTTGAAACTGCTCGGCAGCACGGAAGTGGGCCGGTCGCCCGATTGGGTGACGCTGACACCGGACGGCAAGACGGCCTATGTGGCCAATGCGGCGTCGAACTCGGTGTCCGTGGTGGACATCGCATCGCGGAAAGAGATCGCGCGCATTCCCGTCGGCGAAGTCCCCAAGCGCAACATCACGGCGGTGCTGCCTTAATGAAGCTCCTGATTCTTGCGGCCTGCATTGCCTGCGTGGCCAGCGCCCAGACGCTCGACTACGAAACGTTCAAGACCACGGTCGAGCCCATTTTCGTCAAGAAGCGCCCGGGCCACGCGCGCTGCGTCGCCTGCCACAGCG
>JASHQT010000467.1 GCA_030039005.1 Bryobacteraceae bacterium | reverse complement strand
GCGACTCGCATCCTAGGCGACATGCTGCGCGACGTGCTGAAGCTCAATGCGCCGTTTCGCAATTTCCGCATCTTCGGGCCGGATGAAACGGCATCCAATCGATTGAACGCGGTGTTCGATGTGACGAATCGCGAGTCCACCGCGAAGATTTTCCCGTACGACGATCACATCGCGCCCGACGGCCGCGTGATGGAAGTGCTGAGCGAGCACATGTGCCAAGGGTGGCTGGAAGGCTACCTGCTCACCGGGCGGCACGGATTCTTTTCCTGTTACGAAGCGTTCATTCACATTGTGGATTCGATGTTCAACCAGCACGCCAAGTGGCTGAAGGTGTGCCATAAGATTCCGTGGCGGCGGCCGATCGCATCGCTGAATTATCTGCTGACGTCGCACGTGTGGCGGCAGGATCATAACGGGTTCAGCCATCAGGATCCGGGATTCATCGATAACGTCGTCAACAAAAAGGCGGACGTGGTGCGGGTGTACCTGCCGCCGGATGCGAATTGCTTGCTGTCGGTGGCGGATCATTGCCTGCGCAGCCGCAACTACGTGAACGTGATCGTGGCGGGTAAGCAGCCGGCGCTGCAATATCTGGATATGGACGCGGCGATCAAGCATTGCACGGCGGGTCTGGGGATTTGGGATTGGGCGAGCAACGATCAGGGCGGCGAGCCGGACGTGGTGATGGCGTGTTGCGGCGATGTTCCGACGCTGGAAACTTTAGCGGCTGTGGATATTTTGCGGCGGCTGGTGCCGGATTTGAAGATTCGGGTGGTGAACGTAGTGGACCTGATGACGCTGCAGCCGGAGAGCGAGCACCCGCATGGATTGCCCGATCGCGATTTCGACGCGATCTTCACCTGCGATAAGCCGGTGGTGTTTGCTTTCCACGGCTATCCGTGGCTGATCCACCGGCTGACGTATCGCCGGTTCAATCACAACAATCTGCACGTGCGCGGCTATAAGGAAGAAGGCACCACCACGACGCCGTTCGATATGACGGTGCTGAATGACCTGGACCGCTTTCATTTGGCGGGCGACGCGATCGACCGCGTGACGCGGTTACGGAGCGTGGCGGGTTATCCCAAGCAGTGGCTGCGCGACCGGCTGATCGAGCACAAGCAGTATGTGGCGCGCTATGGCGAAGACATGCCGGAGATCCGCAACTGGAGATGGCCTGCTGCGTGAAGGATGACGCATGAAGACCCTGGTCCTGAACGTCGGATCGAGCACCTGCAAATGCTGGTATCAGGACGTGCCGGACGGTAAGATTCAGACCGCGCGTACAGAATGGAAGTCGTCGGAGAACGGCGAAGAAAAAATCAGGGCTCTACTCGAATCGCTGCCGTTTCTGCGTGAAGTGGAGATTGTGGGGCATCGCATCGTGCATGGCGGGCCGAGGTATCGCGACAGTGTTTTCATTACCGGAGAGGTTCGCGCCGCCATTGCCGAACAGGCCGAGTTCGCGCCGGCGCACAACCGGCTGCAGTTGGCGGCCATTGAGATCATCGCGCGGCTGGTGGGAAACCAGGTTCCGCAGGTCGCGGTTTTCGATACCGCGTTTCACCGGACGCTCGGGCCCGCGGCTTACATTTATCCCGGGCCTTATACATGGCTGGAACAAGGAATCCGGCGTTATGGATTCCATGGGATCAGCGTGCAGTATGCGACGCGGCGGGCGGCGGAGCTTCTCGCGAAACCACGCGAGGCACTGCGGCTGATCGTGTGCCATCTGGGAAACGGCGCGTCGGTGACGGCCGTCGCGCAGGGCAAGAGCGTGGACACCAGCATGGGTTTTACGCCGCTCGAAGGGATCATGATGGGGACACGCTCGGGGTCGATCGATCCGGCCATTCCCGCATATCTGCTGCGCCACGGAACCAGCGTCGAAGATCTGGATACGATGCTCAACCGGCAATCGGGGCTGCTGGGAATTTCGGGATTTTCGGGCGATATGCGCGAAATTCTGGAAGCGATCGAAAAAGGCAACGAACGCGCGCGGCTGGCGTACGACATCTACGCGCACCGGCTCACGCGGGAGGTGGGCGCGATGCTCGCGGTGCTCGGTGGCGTGGACGCGATCGTGTTCACCGGCGGGATCGGAGAGAATTGCGCGCCGCTGCGCGAGGATGTCTGCGCGCAGTTCGAATTTCTGGGGCTCAAGCTGGACGCGGCGAAGAACGCACGGTGGGCGGTGGATCAAAACATCGCCGCGCCAGGCTCGGCGGTGCAGGTGCTGGTGATTCGGGCGGACGAAGATTGGGAGATCGCGCGCGAGTGCCAGAGATTAGCGGCTGCTCGTCAAGAATCCATTTCGCCCGCGACCACTTCATCCAGGTAGCACCAGACCCAGCGCTCGCCGGGTTCGATGGAGCGGATCAAAGGATGATGCGAGGAATGAAAATGTTTCGTCGCGTGTTTGTTCTTGGACGAATCGCAGCAGCCGATATGGCCGCACTCCAGGCACATGCGCAGGTGCACCCAGGAATCGCCGGTCTTGATACAGTCCTCGCAGACGTGCTTGGAAGGTTTGGTAAAGGAGACCTCATTCAGATGCGTACAGGTTTTAGCCATGGTTATTCTCCGGCGCCGGTGCGACGGCCGGTCGATCTTTCAAGCGCCGGCCTCTCCAACGCAGACCTGTCCCAGTGGGCCAGGTTCGCGCCGGCTTCATAGGTGCTCTGTAAAAAGCTCAAGAGTTCCCAGTCCGGAGAAGCCGCGCCGCGGATGTCGTCGTACATCAGAAGAAATTCGCCGAGTTTGGGCTGGTAGGACGCGGGCTGGGGGCGAACGGCGGCGGTTTTGAATCCGGCGGGCTCGGGCGTGGTGTAGGAATAGAACGCGGGGCCGGAGATGTCGCCGCCGCCGGGCCAGAACCCGGCGCTCGATACTTCGTGCGAGTAAGCTTCGCGCATCATGGCCGCATATTGGACGTCCGAACGAGGCGGAGCGATGCGGCCCGAAAATCGCGTAACCGCCAGATCGAAGCTGCCCCAGAAAAAATGCACCGGGCTCGACTTGCCGCGGAAGCGCGCGCGGAACTGCTTCAGGACCTGGTCGACGGAGATGAGCAGGCGGTGGAAGCGCTCGACGGATTCGCGGTCGTAGGATTTATGCGTGGTGTCTTCGGCGAAGGGGATGGGCTTCGAGACTTCGTCGGGACGCGCGGTAATTTGGACTTGGATGTTCAGCGCGGCGAGGGTGCTCATTAGCTCGGCGTAGAAGTCGGCCACGGTACGCGGCGCGAGATCGAGGGCGCGAACGTCGCCGGCGCTGGTATCGATGGCGAGTTTATGCGCGAGAAAGTCGAATTCCATTTCGAAGATTCCCCCGTCGTATGGGATGGCCGAAGTGGTGAGGCCGCGCGGGCTGACATAGAGCGTGGCGTTCCAGTAATGGTTGACGAGCGGCGTGAGCGCCATGCGGATCTTGCCGACGATTTGGCTCCACATGTGCAGCGTCTCGTAGGTGTCCTGCCAGTCGGCGAGGGGTAGAGCGGGCCAGGCGTGCAGGCGCGGGCTCATGCGTTTCCATTTTACCGGGACACGATCGGGCACCGCGACTGGCCGGCCGTGAGAATTCCCAGTCGACCGTGGCAGCGGACGAGCGAGAAGCGGTGCGCGTTTTGGTATATTGGCGCTCACAAATGAAACTTACCCGAAATAGGATTTTGGGATCCATCGGCGTGATTTGGGGCGGAGCCGTCGCGATCTCCGGATTCTTTCGCACCTTTTCGGGAGGCGGCTCCTACGCGGCCGGGCAGATGGTGGGATTGCTTCTCGGCGTACTTATGTTTTCTATCGGCCTTTACTACGTGATCAAGGGCTGACCCGTCACGCGGACCTCAGCGCTTCGGACTCCGAGAGTATCCTGAGATTAGCGATGACGAACCCCGACGCCGCTTCTCTCCGCACATCGGGCGTGAAGAGAGACGCCGATTATGTATTCTACGAGCTGACGCGCAGCATTTGCCCGGTTTGCCGCACCGCGATCGACGCCCAGATCCTGATTCGCGGAAACAAAGTCTACATGCGGAAGCGCTGCGCGCGCCACGGGCTGTTCGAAGCGCTGGTGTATGGCGACGCGGACCTGTACACAAAATCCACGAAATTCAATAAGCCCGGCACCATTCCGCTCGGGTTTTCGACGGAACGGGAGCACGGCTGCCCGTACGATTGCGGCTTGTGCCCGGATCATCAGCAGCACGCCTGCCTGGGCATCATCGAGGTGAACAGCGCGTGCGACATGAATTGTCCGTTATGTTTCGCCGAAGCGGGCCCGGGCTTCAGCCTCGCGCTGGAGGAAGTGGAAGAGATCCTCGACCATCTGGTCGAAACCGAGGGCAATCCCGAAGTGGTTCAGTTTTCGGGCGGCGAGCCCGCGATTCATCCGCAGATCATCGCGATGATGCAGGCGGCGCGGGAGCGCGGCATCGCCAACGTGATGTTGAACACCAATGGCAAGCGAATCGCCGCCGACGACCGTTTCCTCGCGCAGCTTGCGGAGATACGGCCCAACATCTACTTTCAGTTCGACGGTTTTGCAAGCGCGACCTATCGCGCCATTCGCGGCGAGCCCGATATTCTTCCGAAGAAATTGCGGGCGCTCGACCGGCTGGCGGAGATCGGCTGCGCGGTGATCCTGGTTCCGGCCATCGAACGCGGCGTGAACGAGCACGAAATCGGCGCCATTGTGCGCTTTGGCCTGGAGCATCCGGCGGTGAAGGGCATCAATTTCCAGCCCGCGTTTCATGCCGGGCGGCACGGGGCGCACGACCCGATGCAGCGCATGACCAATCCCGATATTCTACGCCACATCGAAGAACAAACCGCAGGGATGTTTCGCGTGACGGACTTCGTGCCGGTGCCGTGTTGTTTTCCGACGTGCAATTCGGTAACTTACGCGTACACTGATGCAGAGAAAAACGTTACGCCGCTGCCGCGCATTCTCCAGGTGGACGATTACTTGGACTATATTTCGAACCGCGTGATGCCGGACCTGGGGGCCGAAATCCGGAGGGCGCTCGAAGGATTGTGGTCGTCCTCGGCGGCGCTGGGCTCGGACAAAGTGGCGCGCGAATTCGCATTTTCCTGCTCGGCCTGCGGGCTGGCGGATGGCGGGCTGGACATCCGGGAGCTCTCGAAGTTCATGTTCATGATCATGCTGCAGGATTTCATGGACGTCTGGACGTTCAATCAGAAAAACCTGATGAAGTGCTGCAAGGAATTCCTGTTGCCCGGCGGGCGGCAGATCCCGTTCTGCGCGTACAACACGGTGGGCTACCGCGAGCAGGCGCGCGCGCAATTGATGGCGCAGGAAGAAGCGCGGCGCGAGGCGCGACGGAAAGGCGTGCGCTATCGCGTGCAGCCGGTCACGTTTTCGTTCCCGGCGCTGATGGAGATCGGGAAATGAGCGGTGCGGCCGAGCTGAAATCGTGTTGCGCGGCGGCGTATGAAAGTGATTTGGCGCGTCTGCTGCTGGGCGGATCCTTTCATCCCGGCGGACTTGCACTGACAGCGTGGCTCGGGGAACGGCTGGGGCTTTCCGCGCGCGCTCGCGTTCTGGATGTGGCCTGCGGGCGAGGCGCTAGCGCGATCTTCCTCGCCCAGCGCTTCGGGTGCCGGGTGACGGGGATCGATTTTGGACGGGAGAACATCGCCGAGGCCAAGGCGCGCGCCGAACAGGCGCGGTTAGCGGATTCGGTGCGGTTTGAGACCGGCGATGCCGAGAGGCTCCATTATCCAGACGCTGGTTTCGATGCCGTGGTGTGCGAATGCGCTTACTGCACGTTCCCCGACAAGCGTGCGGCCGCGCGCGAGTTGATTCGCGTTCTAGGGCCGGGCGGTCGGTTGGGGCTGAGCGACCTGACGCGGTCCGGCGACCTGCCCGGGGAATTCACCGGATTGCTGGCCTGGATCGCGTGCATCGGCGACGCGCGGCCTGCCGCCGAGTACGTCGCGCATTTGGAAATGGCGGGGTTTCACTCCGTCGTTGCGGAGGCGCACGACGATGCGCTGGCGGGCATGGTGCGCGATATCCAGGCCCGGCTGCTGGCCACGGAAGTGATGGTGAAACTGGAGAAAGTGAATTTGCCGGGCGTGGAGTTTCGGGAAGCAAACGCGCTGGCGGCGAGCGCGGCGCACGCTGTGCGGGCGGGCCTGCTCGGCTACACTCTCATCACGGCCACGAAGCCATGTTGACGGCCCGCAATGCCGTGTTGATCCTTTCCGCGGCTAGCGCGGCGGCGATGTTGTACGTGGGCGCATATCAGGTACGCGCGGTGGAGCATCTGAAATGCCCGCTGCTGAAGGGCGGATGCGAAGCGGTGGCGGATGCGCCGTTCGCACGCCCGTTCGGAATCCCGGACGGTCTGATTGCAGCGGGAATGTACGGGTTGCTGATTCTGCTCGCGCTGATCGGTCCGCAGATGCATTGGGTGCGATACTCGGTTCGCGGCGTGGCGCTCGCGGCAGTGGTTGCGAACGTACTCGGTGTCGTCGATATGGCGCGCTTGGGCGCGTACTGCTTCTTTTGCCTGCTCACGACCGTGCTTTCGCCGGTTTTGGCGTGGGCGGCTTTCGTATTTTGAAGGCGCGGCGCGCCGGCACACCCGCTAAAGACGTGTGCTTTCCTTGCCGATGTCTAGAGTTAAGAGAGATAGGCGGAACCGCGTTGAAAAACGACGATCTTCGGGAAGTCCAAGGCCAGTTCCTTGCCAGCCTAAACCATGAAATCCGCACGCCGCTCAGCGGAATTCTCGGGATGACGGATCTGCTGCTGGAAACGCGTCTGACGGAGGATCAGCGCGAGTATGTGGACGCAGCGCGGCTGTGCGCGGAGAATCTGCTCGAGATCCTGAACGTCACGCTGGAGTATTCAGCGCTCTCAGGGAACCGAGTGGTGCTCGAGGAGACCGAGTTCTCGATTCGAGAAACGCTAGCAGGCGTGGCGGCCGAGTTTACGCCCAAAGCCGAAGCTAAGGGGCTGCGGGTGGAGACGGCCCTGGACGCAAGCCTGCCCGAGATGGTGATGGGCGATCCGGTGCGCCTGCGGCAGATCGTGTGGCACCTGGTAGCCAACGGGGTAAAGTTCACGCGCGAGGGCCTGGTGGAAGTGGCTGCCTCGGCCCGCACCAGCGGTGGGCGCGGGGTGGAGTTGGCGGTACGGGTTCGGGACACAGGCGCCGGAATCGCCGCCCATCAGCTCGCGGAGATTTTCGAGAGCTTCCGGCAACTGGAAACCGGGCTCGCGCGGAACCATAACGGGCTGGGACTGGGCCTGGCGGTCGTGAAGAAGCTGGTGGCATTGCTCAATGGATCGATCGACGTCGCCAGCGAACCGGACGCCGGCAGTACGTTTACCGTCACCTTGCCGTTGCAATTGGCTGCCGAAACCGTAGCCGTCACACCCATCGAGCTCAAGAAAAGCCGGGGGCGCGTTCTGGTGGTGGACGATAACGCCATCGCCCAAACTATCGCCTGCCACGCGTTGCGGCGGCAATTGTTCGAAGTGGAGTGCGCGGGTAGCGGCAAACTGGCGCTAGAGGTGGCGGCGCGGTCGCGCTTCGACGTGATCCTGATGGATTTGCAGATGCCGGGGTGGGATGGTTTCGAAACGGTCGAACAGATTCGAAGATTGCCGGGCTACGTACAGACTCCCATCATCGCGGTAACGGCCAACTGCTCGGACGACTATCGCGCCCGCTCAGTGAAGTGTGGAATGCAGGATTTCCTCGCCAAACCCGTCCGCACACGAGACCTGGTGCAGGCGGTGGAGAAACATCTGGAAGAAGCCGCGCCAGCGCGTTAGGCAGGCACCGAAGTTACTTCGCCGTTACTCCGGTACCCATTACTCTTTCATGGCGTTCTTGAAATTGCGAATGCCTTCACCCAGACCTTTAGCAAGTTCCGGGATCTTATTGCCGCCAAACAATAAAACGGCCACTACCAGGATCACCAGCAGTTCGGGCATTCCTATGGAATCAAGCATCGTGAGGCACCCTCTCTTCGTATCTTAATCTAAACGACGGTTCGGCGGGGGTGCCTGGTTACAAACGGCCAAGTGGTTAGGGCGGCGCCGGTTTGCTATGAGCGGCGATCCTGTACACGCGCGCTTCGGCGCTTGAACATAAGAATGCCGGCGAATGCGGCGCCGAGCAGCAGGGCATAGTTGTCAGGCTCGGGGGTCGTAGTTGTGATGAGGGTGCCGCTCACGCTATAGGCCGCAGTCGTGGAATCGTCGCTGTAATTCAAGCTATCCGCCGTACCATAGGTGCCAAAATACTGGCCGTTCTCCTGCGGCGTCAGGTTGTTATCTTGCCACCCCCATTCGGCGGTATTGGAATCGTCGGGGGTCACGTTCTCGGTAATGAAGTAGTAATCGCCGGGATTGATGGTCGTGGGCGTAGCCGAATCGAGTGTGTACAATTGCCCGGGCTGCCCGGTCGTGGCCGGCGCCGAGATATCCCAGGTTTGCAATTCAGTGGCGGTATTTGGGTCATCTACTGTATTCACCCAGAGGGTTACAATCAGATCGTTCAGAGCAGGATTGCTGCTGGAGTTCGGGTCCGAGACGGAAAAGTTGTCGGCAACCTGGATCTGACTTAACAGGTAGGACGACGAAGACGAATCCTGAAAGCCGACCGCGAGCTCGATATTCGAGCTTAGTCCTACCGCCCAAGCATCGCCTGTGCCCGAATCGAAGGGCGGGCTCTGGGTGCTGAGGTCGCCGGCAATAATGGTACTGGCGCTGACCCGCATGGCTCCGAGCGCCAGAATGGCAACCAAAGCCCCGAGCCGGAGATCAACCTTAAAAGTTCGCGGCAAGATCTGAATCATAGCAATCTCCTTAAAGAAATCGAACTGCTTCACCGAGCGTGGCACGCCAGGAACGGCCCGGCGTCGACGCATTCTGAATCCTATGTCGAAGACAAGCTAAACATCTCGGGCGATTTGGTACTATTTCTGCGGAAGAGTCGTGACCGATTTCGATCCTCAGAGCTCCCCAGGACGAAAGCGCTGGGAATTGGACCGCGAGGCCTGGGAAGCTCTACTCTTGGCTTTCGCGCCGGACCGCGAATTAGCCGGGCGAAAGTACGAGGATCTGCGCCGCCGCTTGATCAACCTTTTTACGTGGGAGCAGTGCGATGGCGCAGATAATTTGGCCGATGAAGTACTAAACCGGCTAGCCAGGAAAGTAATGGAGGGCGCGGAGATTCCGCATTTGGATCGTTTTGCCTTCGGAATTGCGCGTATCGTAATTCAGGAGCACAAGCGCGCACAAAAGAATCAGGAGAAGGCCGTCCGGGAGCTGCAAGGGACCGTCCAGCCCGGCCACGATTGGACCACGCTGGACTCCATGCAGCGATGTCTACAGCGCCTGCCATCGGATCGGCGCGAACTGATCGAACGCTATTACACCGAGGACCGCGCCACGCTCGCGCGCCGGCTGGGAATTTCGGTCAACGCGCTGCGTAATCGCGCGATGCGCATCCGCGACGAACTATTTCGCTGTATCTCAGGCCAGCGTGATGAATCGTGAGTTCCAGGCATGGTGAATAGAGAAGAGTTGATCGCGTATTTGCTGCACGAAATGAGGGAGCCGGAACGGCTGGACTTCGCCGCGCGTTGGTTCGTCGAACCCGAGCTGAACGAAGAGTTGTGCATTGCCGAGGCGGAATTGTTCGATTCCTACGTGCGTGGCGAACTGCCGCGCCACCAGCGTACCCAGGTGGAACGTTATCTGCTGAATACCGAAGACCAGCGGCGAAAACTGGAATTCGCGGCGGCTCTGCGGGGGGCGTTTCCGCTCCGGCAGCGGCGCTGGATCTCGTGGTGGGCGCTCGCCGCGGCAGCCGTCATCGCGATACTGGCCGGCGCCACCCTATGGATGGCGGTTCGAAATCGCGAGCTCGGTAGGGAGGTCGCCAGGCTTCAGCAGAACGCCCAGCCGGAGGGCGCCGGGATCTACTCAGCGTCCATGGTGGCAGGCGGCTTGCGCGGGGGAGCGGGAGAACGTTCGATCGTTGTGCCCAGGGACGCCCGTATCCTGCGGCTGGACTTGGACCTGAGCGAAGTGGAGAAACGTGGACCTTATGCCGCGACGCTCTCGACCTCGGGGCGCAGAATTTGGCGGGAGGAACCGGTCGCCCCACAGGCGCAGGCATCCTTGGTCACGGTATGGATTCCGGCCGACATTCTGCCATCCGGCCACTACACGCTCATTCTCGAGGCCGGGAGCGCCGCGGCCGCCTACTACAACTTGGCGATCACCCGATAATATCAGCGCGCGCCCTGCACGGTGAACGCAGCCCAGTAATAGGGCTGGTTCCAATGAGGATCCTGGATCATCGCAAGCTGGGCGGAGCGTAACGCGGCTTCGGGACTCTCGTGACGCTCGAGCAAAGCAGCGTAGAACTTCTGCATGAACGAGGTGGTTGCATTGTCACGGATGCTCCACAGGCTGGCCAACACCTGTGGGGCGCCGGCGTACATGAAGCCGCGAGTCAGACCGATCAGACCTTCGCTTTGCACCTGGGGGCCGAGCGCGGTGCGGCACGCGCTGAGCACCACTAGATCGGCATTGAGCTTTAGATTGTATATCTCGTGCAGCCTCAGGAAGCCGTCTTCGGGGCGTCCCTGGCGGTCGATCATGGAAAGCACCAGGCCGGAGAGCTCGGGGTTCTTGCTGTCCACCAGGGCGTGCGTGGCGAAATGAATCACGCGATAATCGCGCAAGGATGGGCTCTCGGCGGCGGCGCGGGTGGCGTCGAAATCGAGAACTTCGCGCGCTTCTTGACCACCCAACTCGCGAATGGCATCGGCTTCCTGGCGCGAAAAATATAATCGCGGCAGGTGGAACAGATCGACGTCGGAGGCTGCGCGCGGAGGGTCGGAAGCCTGACGGACGGCGAGGTTGGACACACGCTCGTCGTCGGCGCGAAAGACCGGGTCGGCAAAAACGGCGACACTGAGCCGAGCCGGGCCGCGGCTGGCGACTTCGCTTCTCATTTCGCGGACCGCCGAAAGCGAGGGAAGTCTCACAATCTGGTGCGCAACTACCAGGGGCGTATGCGTGCCTGGAATGGGAAGCGCCGCGAACGGCAAGTATTCGAGCGCCCCATCGCTCACGATCCATAAACTATTCAGGCGGGATAGGCCGCGCAGGGGTTCCAGGAGTGTCTTGCTGAGTTCGGTGGCCGATTCGGCGAACTGGCGATCGGCCTCAGCCAGACGCTGCGCTCTGGCCTCCAGAGACTCCTGGCGGTCCGTGTTGCGGGCGTCGAGGGTCGCATAGGCGCGCCGCGCCGCGTTCTCCACCTGCTCGCGCGGCGGCAGTTCGAAGCCCTGAACGCCGGTTTTCGTGACCAGCCAGGCGTAGCTGCGCTCTTCTCCCAGCCAGAATTCGAGCAGGGCGGCGCCCGATCCACGCAACTGGGCCTGAACATCGGCGAGCGAAAGCGGACGGGGCTCGATCAACGCGGCATAGCGCGGGCTCTGCCGGCGAAATTCGTCTTCAATATCGCGGTATTGCTGTAAAAGGCTACCTATTTCCTGGCGATCCTGGGCCTCCTCGGCCGCCGAGTGGGATGAATCGAGAAGATGCATCAGGCGTTCCTGCTTGGTGTCCAGCAATTCCTGAACTCGCCGTTCGCGGGCCAGCAACGCGGGATCGGCTCCCTCGCGAATGTCCAGCCGGGCGGCGCGAATCAGATCCACCAGCTCGCGCGCCCGGGCGCGCTCGGCGAGTTCGAACGCCAGGGCGGTTTGGTGCAGGCGCATCTGGATATCCACGGCGAGGTCGAAGCTTTTTCGATGCGAGGCGGCAAAGAGCATGCGCGATTCGGAGTTTCCCGCGTTGGCTCCGACCTGTTCGAGCCAGTCCAGGGCTTGCAGAATGCGGTCGCGGCCGGCCGTGAGCTCTCCCGAATCGCGATCGATAGAGGCCAGCTCGTACACCGCGTTGGCCCGCTGCACCCCGTTACCGCTGGACTGCAGGACAG
Organism: Bryobacteraceae bacterium; assembly: GCA_030039005.1. Next base: position 3,934 of record JASHQT010000467.1, on the reverse strand, counting down.
CGAGCGATTGCTCCAGCGCCTGGCGAGCCCGCGGAGAATCGCGCAAAGCGCGCCAGGCGCGGCCCTGCTGGTAGAGCGCCAGGCCCTCTTCTTGTGAGTCGGCAATCTTGCGCGCCACCTCCAAGCGCTGGGTGGCCGCATCGAGCGACGCAGACAGGTCGGGAGAAGAAAAGTAGGCATCGGAAAGCGCGCCCAGCGTGCTTCCCTCCTGAAGTTGATAGCCGGCCGCGTGGGCGATGGACAGCGCCTGGCGGTACAAATCGATCGCCTTGGAGAATTCCCGCCTTCGAGCAGCCATTCGTCCGGTGGCGGCAAGCGCAAAAATCTCACCGGATTTCTCGGAAGCCTGGCGCCACTGCTCGTCCGATTGCCGGTAATAGGACTCGGCGCGGTCGTAGTCGCCGATTCCGGCATACACATCTCCCAGGGCCTGCAGCGCAAAAGCCTGGCCACGGGGATTGCCGGATTTGCGCAAAACGGGCAATGCCTCGTCGAGGTATTTGAGCGCCGTCGAATCATCATCAAGCGCCATGTAGGCGGTGCCGATGTTGTACAGGCCGGCTCCGTAGTGGGACTGGGAAACATCCCGCAGAAGGGGCAGCGCCTGCTCGAAGTAGCTTAGGGCGGCGCGCATATCGGCCATCTGACGGTAATTCGCACCGAGGTCGTTCAGGTTAAGAGCAATATATGCCCGCTCTCCGTCGGCCTTGGCAATTTCGAGCGAGCGCAAATCGTATTGGACCGCTTCTTTCCAATCGCCCTGCTTATATTCGAGTTCGCCGAGCCAAGTGAGCGCGGAGCACTGGAGGACCCGCTTGCCCGTGCGTTCGGCGAGCGTCAGGGCCTCGTTGAAATCGGCACGCGCTTTCTCGATTTCGCCGCGCGCTTCGAGCAGCCCTCCCTCGATGACCAAGCCGTACATCGTGCCCGGCGCGTCCCCCGCGGCGCGCGACAGAGCCAGCGCCGAGACCACCGATTCTTCCGCCTCGCGCTTATGTCCGGTAGCGGTCTGAACGTCCGCTAGTTGCCGGAGTGCTTCGCCGCGGCAGGTAGTGTCGCCGGAGCTTGTCCAGAAATCCAGCGCCTGCCGGGTGTGGGCCAGGGCCGATTGCATGTCGCCGGCGCCCTCTTCGTCCTCACCCGCCAAAAGCAACGCATAGGACTGACGGCTGCGATCCGGCAGCCCCATCCAGATGGCAGCGGCCTTTTCGTAGTCCGCGATAGCGGCGTGAACATCGCCATTCTCGCGATCGATTCCTTCCGCCTCGGTCAGCAGTCGTTCGGCCGCGAGGCGCAAGCGATCCTCGGAGCCGACGGGATGGAGCTGTCCGGTTTTGATCTCGAAGACTCGTTGGCCCGCCGAATGTGTCAGCGGCTTGGCAAGAATGAGCACGGTACCCGGAGGGACGAGCGCGCTTCGGGCGCAGGTTCTGGCTTTGTATTGATTGAGGGTAGCCAGTGTGTTACCGCCGGCCGACTGCATGAGAAAGAGGCCAGCGTCGCCTTGCTGTTCGACCACCTGAAGTTCCAGTGTTTCACCTTCCGGCACACCGATCTTGAGTTCGGCTTCCTCGGTTCCCGCCAAGGATACGGTCAGGCTGGACGACGGCGCTATCGCGCGGCCAGGCGCTTGAGGCGAAATCTGCCGCGGGAAAATGCCGGCCAGGACCAGTATCCATGGAACTGACCGTGGAATTAACCGAGAGGCTGAACCGCTCCGCATGTGTCTCCTGTTAATTCAAACCAGCGCTATCGCATTATACGCCGGAGATGCATGGGCGAACGCGGTTACAATACGATTTGTTCCAGCGGGCGAGCGACGGTGTGTATCGGGAAGAAGCGCTCTCGGAGTTCGAGTGGCTGGAGCACGGGTTCGGCACGCGACTGAGTCCGGGATGGCCGTCGCACGCCCGTTTGGCTACGGCCAAGCAGGTGCATTCCAACCATGTGCTGGTGGTTGGGTCCGAAGGAAAGCAAGGCGAAGGCGACGCGCTCATCTCAAGCGAGCCGGGTGTCGGGATGGCGATTCGAACGGCCGACTGTCTGCCGATTCTGATCGCCGATCCCAAACATCGCGCGGTTGCAGCAGTCCACGCAGGATGGCGCGGCGTGGTGTGTGAAGTTGCGGCCAAAACTGTGGAAGCGATGACACAGCATTTCGGTAGCAGGCCCGAGGATCTGGTGGTGGCGATCGGACCTGGAATCGGCGCGTGCTGTTTTGAAGTCGGGCCTGAAGTTGCGGCTCAGTTCGGTTTATCCGGCCGCACCAAGGTCGATCTAGTGGAGACGACGTGTCGGCAACTGAGACGAAATGGCGTCAAGGCAGGACAAATTTTCTCTTCGGGCTTATGTACTTACTGCGACGCTGAACTGTTTGAGTCGTATAGAAGGGATCACGAGGCTGCCGGCAGGATGACCGCGATGATAGGAGTAAAGGAAAAGGGGCGCTGACGCGCCCCCCTTTGATTTCTTTCGCTGCCCAGGCCTGTGTTGCCCGGGGGAAAACCGAGCACAAACCAACGCCCGTGCGGGGCGTCCAAGTACGGCTTAGGCTGCGTGAACGAGAATGTCGTCGAGCGAATCCGATCCGTCTTCCTGATTGCGATCCGCGATTTCCTGGCACTGGATGCAGTACGCAGCCCAGGGCACAGCATGTAAACGCTTGATACTAATGTCTTCTTCGCAATGCAGGCAAACTCCGAAGCTGCCTTCCTCGATGCGGTGCAGCGCGGCGCGGACATTACGCAAAAGGTTAGATTCGCGATCCAAATTGCGAATGGCGAGTTCGCGTTCCGCTGCGTTTTGGACCTCATCCAGAGCGTCGGGACTCTTCTCGATCGTAATTCCTTCACGATTTCGTAACACCTGCGCTAACTCGGCCTGTTTTGCTTCCAGGGCTTCTTTGAATTTGTTTAGCTCGGTCTTCGTCATGGGCTTAACTCTCCTTTTTCTTATTGGTTACTTCACTTTCACTCACGGGCACTTTCAACTGGTTTAGACGCGGGACCCTCTCGAAAGGTTCAAGTCGTTACAGCAAATTACTGAACTAGGGTGAACTCTGAAGCTTAACAGCCGATGGCAGCGCCCACCAGCCGGAGAGGGGTTCAGCAGTCTCGCTCTGAGAATCATACCACATCCGCTAAGCAATTCAAGTGCCAGAATAATTTTTAATGGTAATGGCACTTTCAAGGCTCAGGTTCTCCTTTATACTTACCGGCGTTCTGCCTCATATCGACGGCCAGGGTCCAAACGTTTATGGGTCACTTCCGACTCTAGGGCAGAAAGACGTACGAAGGCTGTCACTCGTAACGGAAAACCTGGCAATCGGTGCTGTATACTGATTACCTTCTGGCTAGAAATTATTCCGCTACGCATGGGGAACCTCACGCAACCAACCAGCCGGTAAATGCTACCCTTCCCCCCTGCTCTTCCTTCCGCGAAGGCCTCCTTCCATTTCCAGCGAATCAGGTGGCCTGCCGCCATTCTTTCTCTCCTGTTTTTTTGCTCAGGGCTAGCCTTTCTCCCGCTGGCGGGTATACAAGGCGACGAGACCCTATTTGCCGCAGCCTGGTATCTGCCCGAGGCCCGCACCTTCCACACTCACGCCTTCGGCCGAGAAATCCCTTTGATGCTGCTCTCCTACCTGGGGGCTCTGAAAAGTTGGATTCTCTTTCCCATCGTGAACCGCATCCGGCCGTCTTACATCACCCTTCGATTACCGGCTCTGTTGATCGGCGCCGTGACCGTCTGCCTTTTTTTCCGGCTGCTCGAAGAACTGCACGGCCGAAAAGTCGCGTTGGTAGGCGGAGCGTTGCTCGCCACTGACACCATATTTCTGCTGACCACCTGCTACGACTGGGGCCCCGTAGCGCTGCAACATCTACTGGCGCTGGCCGGGATCGCGTTTCTGGTTCGATTCGCCAGGACCGGCAAA
>JASHQT010000466.1 GCA_030039005.1 Bryobacteraceae bacterium | reverse complement strand
ACGCTCATCACGCTGATCCTGTCGGATGTGATCGGCGACGATCTGGACGTCATCGGCTCGGGCCCGACGGTGCCGGATCGCTCGACACTAGCCGATGCGCGCTCAATCTGCGCCAAGTACGGGATCACCGTGCATCTCGATAACGCCGCGGAGACCCCGAAGCCTGGCGATCGAATCTTTGCGAAGGTCACGAACGTGCTGGTGGGCAGCAATGCTCTTGCGGTCGAGGCCGCGGAGAAAGAAGCGCGCCGGCTCGGCTTCCATGCGATGGTGCTTTCGAGTTCCGTGCAGGGAGAAGCGCGTGAAGTCGCGCGCGTGCACGCGGCCATTGCCCGGGACATTCGATCCTACGGGCGGCCGCTTCGCGCGCCCGCGTGCATCATCTCCGGCGGCGAAACGACGGTCACCATTCGCGGCAAAGGCCTGGGTGGGCGCAATCAGGAATTCGCTCTGGCGGCCGCGATGGACATCGCCGGGTTGCACGACACGATCATTCTCAGTGCGGGCACGGACGGCACCGACGGGCCAACCGATGCCGCGGGAGCAATCGCCGATGGCACGACGGTCGAACGCGCCGAAGCGCTGGGCTTGAGCGCGGCCGCCTTTTTGCGAAACAACGATTCGTATCGTTTTTTCGAGGCCACCGGCGATTTGATCAAGACCGGACCCACCGGCACCAATGTCGCCGATATTCAGCTCATTCTGATTCGTTAACTATTCGTGCTCCACTTTCAAAGGCTCACTTGGCCTGGCCGGCTTTGCAGGCTGGGCCGCAGCGGCCGGAGGTGCGGGCAGTTCCGTCGTCTCTTCCGGACCGGCCTTGCGCACGTTGATGCTTCCGCGTCCGGTCTCGAGCCGCAGCTCAGGGCCGCCGCCCGCTCCGCCGGAAATCGTCGCACCGCGCTCGGAACTTTCTTGGTGCAAGGGATCGCCGTATTCGTTGCTGGCATCGCCATGGTCCGTGGACGCGCGCAGGTCGAATTTCGCGCCCGGCGGCAAGGCCAGCTCGATATCGCCCGAACGGGCATGCACCTCCATCTTTGGCACGCTCTTGCCGGGCCGCAGAACGATGTCGCCGCGGTCCACCGTCAAATCGAGTGACTGCGTGAAATCGGAAAGCTGCACATCGCTCGAGCGCGTACGCAGCCGGATGGGACCCACGATGTTGTTCCCCGTGAAGTCGCCCCGGCTCATGCGCACCTGGCCCACGAGCTTCTCGAAGTTGAACGCGTTGATGGTGTCGTCCCAGCGCAGCGGCTGAGCTAGGTTCGTCAACTGAATGTCGCCGACGTAGATCGCGTTCACCAGAACCGGGCCGCCGATGTTCTGCAATTCCAGGTCCTCGCCGCGGCCTTTCAGCGTCACGCCGCCCTTCACGTCCACGGCGCGAATGAGGTCGCTCGCGCGCGTATCGATCTCCACGCTGCCGCCCAGGTTCTCCAACCGCACGCCCGCGTTGTCGCTCGAGATATTGACATTGCCGTTGACGCCCTGGATATCGAAATCGCCGTAACGTCCATGCGCTTCGATGGAGGAGCCGGCCGGAACGGTGATGTCCAGATCGGCGCTCGGCTGCACGCGATCGCCCGCCTTGTCCTGATTCGTTCGCACGATGATCTGATCGCCCTGCTGCACGAGCTCGAGCGGCGTCTGCTTGTTGGCGCTGTCGGCCTCGGTTTGTTGAAAAGATCGTATGGTTTCCTGCCCGCTGGCCTGGACGGCCGTGGCGTCGGCGCTTCCGCTGATTTTCGCGTTGCCGCGGAAGCTTTCGATCACGACGCGGCAATTCTTAGCACAGGACTTCGCCACCGGCGCGAGCGTATAGTCATAACTTTCGCCCATCGGCAGCACGACGCGCCGCCAAGCGTTTCGCGTGGGGAACCAGGAGGGCGCGTTGTGCGCCGTATACATCGTCGCGCCGACGATGCAGATGATGAAAATGAGCGTCCATTCGCCGCCCGAGACCCCGTTGCGCGGCAGCGGCTTTTCGGCGATGGTCCAAAATAGAATCTCGACCAGCCGGATGAAACCCCAGGCGATCAATAGGAAGGGCCAATAGCGCGAGATCAGATCCACGAGAGGAATCTCGGGAAACAGATTGCGGAACAGGAACAGCACGCCGAGCCCGATCAGGATGAGCGGCCCGATCACCGAACCTCGTCTCATACGTCGCCTCCGGTTCTCATATGACGTTGCCTCCCGGAGGTCTAGTGCCGGGTTGGCCGCCGGGATAGGACCCAGGAGAGCCCGGCGGCGCGGGTTTGGCCACCGCCCGTTCCAGCAGTTTCAGCAGTCCGAACAAGATGATCAGAATCGGCCAGGTGCGCCAGAAGCCGTAGATCCCCGCGTAATCGATCGCCACCAGGGCACCGAGGGTGATCAGCATCACGGGGCCCCGAATGGCTTGCACAAAAGCGCTAGCGTCGTTCACCGGTTACCTCCGGGGAAGTTCCGTGGGATGCCGCGGAGCGGTCGCTGTCGGAATGACCCGCCAGACGCTCGTACAGCATGTACGCGCCCAGACCTATCAACGCCACCGGCCAGTAACGCAGGAGCTCGCTGATCCGGATGATGTTCAAATTGTGCAGCAGAAACAGCAGCCCTACGGCGATCAGAACCGTGGGAGCAAGCGGAAATTGGCTCGGGCGGCCTTTGCGCGGCAGGATGCTCGAAAACTCGTCCACTGGCTCGCCGAGCTGACGCCGTTTCGCCGTGTGATACGCCTCAAAGGCCATATAGAACACCCACAGGGCGATCAACATGCCGAAGAGCGGTTCGAAACCTCCGCTCAGATCGTCACTGCTGGCCAAGCTGATGAGAATTCCCAAAACCACCACGTGGACCAGGCCTTTTACGTATTGGCCGTTGTAGATCGCACCCACGCCGGGAATGAAGCCCAAAAGAAACGCGAGCCCGGGGGAAGCTCCCATATCGTGATTGGGCCGCGGTGGAGGCGGAGGGGCCGTATACGGATTGGCCTCCGGCGGCGGAGGGGGCGCCGTGTAGGTGGATGCCTGCGGCGGGGGTGGTGGAGGAGGAGGGGCGGCGGACCAAGCCGTTCCCGCACTTACTCCGGGCGCATGCGCATCGCAATAGATCGTCCCGTTGGCTTCGCGGCGGCACATATCACACAGCGCCTTTCCGCATTCCCGGCAATAAGCGACGGCCGGAGCCTCCGGATGATTCGCACAATTCATTACTGCCTACCTCTTTCACTCGCGGAGGGCTGGGCATTCACCCGTCCGCCGGTCCGTGTTGCTTGGGCTGCGGCGCTTTGGGCCGCATCCTGATCGGACCACTCTCGCAAACGCGACTGAATTTCTATCACCAGCCGCAGATTATCGTAATATTTCATCGCCCGATCGTAGACGCGGTGCGAATGGTCGTCAATCCCCTGCCAGACCTTCACCGGATCCAGATCGGAAGGACGCAGTTGGCGAGGCTGGATATGCGCGAAGCGCGCCAGCATGGAGAAAGACAGGATGGTCATCGCCATCCCCATCACATACCGCGGCTGGAGCCAGCCGTGGAACAAGCCGCCAAACAGCCGCCGCAGCCAGGACGGGCGCACATCATTGTGTGCACCATCGGCCACCGCCCGCTCGCGAAGCGCTCCAGGGCCCATTGGGGCGTGATGCATGATGCGCGTCAGCAGCTCGGCTGGAGGCTCGGGCGCAGGCACGCGCTCGAAGAAGGCCGTGACCCCCGCAACGTCCTCGGACAATTGGCGGCAAGCCGGGCAACCCGTGAGGTGATTCTCGAGGGCGGTCCTCTCCTCGGCGCGGAGCGTACCGTCCACGTAATCGCACAACAGGATTTCCAACTCCGCGCACGTCATATGCTAATCTTCTGCCTGCGGAGCGCCTTAGCCAGTTCGGCGCGCCCGCGATTCAATCGCGACTTCACCGTTCCTTCGGGAACGTTCAAAATCTGCGCGATCTCCCGATATTCTAATTCCTCCAGGTCCCGCAAAATCACCGTTTCCCGCAGCTCTGGTGATAATTTTTGTAAAGCTGCTTGCAGCAGCTCGCTCGCTTCGCGCCCGGCCACCAGGCCTTCGGTCCGGGCGATTGCGGCCGTGCTTTCTTCCAGCATCGCGGCATGGTCTTCTATCGACTCGGTGGACCGGTCCATGCGCGTGCGGCGGTAATGATCGATCAGCAGATTCCTCGTCAACCGGGTTAGCCAGACAATGAAAAGCCCCTCGCCGGCACGGAAGCTCTTGAGGTTCTTGAACACTCGCAGGAACACCTCCTGGGTGAGGTCCTGCGCTTCTGAATCGCTGCTGGTGAAACGATAGCAAATCGAGTACACACGACGGGTATGTACCCTCACCAGGTCCTCCCATGCGGCTTCCTGGCCGCTGAGGCACCGCTCTACGAGTTGAAGATCCGCATCCAAGCTATCGCTCGTCCGGACTTGCGGGTAGGGTGACTGCCAGCTCCATTTCGCCGCCGGAATCGCCACCGTTGCCATGCTGCCTCGTATCTCCTGCTTCCACCAGTGAAAACGAGGATTTATGATAAGAAGTTCACTCGAATCCAAGCCTTACGCCGCGCTTGGCCAATTTGCCTCCGGAATCCGTTACAACCCGCTCTCGCCCGTCGCGAGTCTTCCTTCTCGCCGCCGCGGCAATTCTCGTGTTGCTTGTTCTCATAGCTTACCGAACCCGAGGGCTATCTTTCCGCTGGGGTTTATTTTGGGCCACGCTCAAGACCCTCGATTGGCGCTGGCTGGCTGCTTCTATTTGCTTGATACTACTGACGAACGTCGTGCGCGCCGCGCGCTGGCAGGTGATGCTCGCCCCCCTTGGACAGCCGCTGGGCCGCTCTTTAGGAGTGTGGCGGCTCACCTCCGACACGGCCATTGGACTGTCCGCCGGCGCGCTACTGGGGCGCGCGGGCGAGGTGATCCGGCCGTATCTGATTGCAGTCCAGGCCGGGCTTCCGTTCTCATCGCAGCTCGCCGCGTGGCTGCTGGAGAGGGTGCTGGATCTGCTCGCCGTTCTGCTGCTGTGCGCGTATGCCTTCGTGACACTTCCGGCTTACCACCGCCATCTGGGCGCCAAAATCCAGAACGCAGTGACGGCTGGCGGGTACTCGCTCGCCGCCGCCGGGGTGGTCTGTGTGGTGGTTATGCTGGCGTTTGGCCATGGGTCAGGGTGGGCGCGGCGGCGGCTGTCGGGCGCGCTCAGCTTCCTTCCGCGGCATCAACAGGATCGGGCTGGGCGGATCCTGGATGCCTTCTCTAAGGGTCTGGAAAGCACCCGCGATGCGAAGTCGTTAATCCTCCTGGCCGGCTATACCGGGCTGCTCTGGGCCATCATCGTGGCGGGGAGCGCCGCCCTGCTCCGGGGTTTCGCCGCAACACGCCATCTGGAGCTACTGGATATCCTGGTGTTGCTGGCGTTTATGACATTGGGCAGTGTGGTGCAAGTACCGGGAATCGGTGGCGGGGCACAAGCTGCTCTGATTCTTGCACTTACGGAACTGTATGGGCTATCGCTGGAGACGGCGTCGGGGGTAGCGGTATGGCTCTGGATCGTGAGTACGCTCGCGATCGTGCCTTTTGGCCTGGCTTGCGCCTTCCACGAGGGGCTGAACTGGAGTAAACTTAAGCTACTGTCAGCAAAGCAGATACTGGACGAATCCGAAGCATGAACTGCCCCTTCTGCGGCCACAAAGAGGACAAAGTGATCGACTCGCGCGAAAGCAAGGAAGGCGACGTCATCCGCCGGCGCAGGCAGTGCATGGGGTGCGAGCGGCGTTTCACCACCTATGAGCGCAGCGACGAAATCCCCTACATGGTGGTCAAAAAGGACGGAAGGCGAGAGAAGTTCGACCGTCAGAAGGTACTGAATGGATTACTGAAAGCGTGCGAAAAGAGGCCGGTGCCTATGGCCAAGCTGGCTGAGGTGGTAGACGCCGTGGAGGCCCGATTAGCTGACAATCCCGATCGGGAAATCTCGACCGCCGAGATCGGGGAGATGCTCATGGAGCACCTCAAAACTCTCGATAAGATCGCATATGTGAGATTTGCGTCGGTCTATCGCGACTTTCAAGATGTGGAGGCTTTTTTGAATGAACTGAAGAATCTGGTTCTGCACAAGCGGTCGTAGAACCCGTTCAAGCGGAAGGGAAGGCTGGCAAAGATGGTGTAACCAATCCGGAATCGGAACATCTTCTATTTAGGACTTAACTTCGCGATCGGTTCGATGCTATAATCGATTGCTAATATCTACGGTCGGCACGGTGGCTGAAGGCGCGCCTAAGCTAGTGGTTTGTAAACAGGTTAACATGCCCCGCCAGGTGAGAATCAGTGCGAAGTGTTGTGCCCGGTTGGGGAGGTGAGCATCCAAGTGGATCAATTCGAGGATCAATTTTTAGCAGAAGGGCACGAGCCGCTCGGGCTTCCGTTCGACGAAGAGGCAAATTTCTTTCATCCTGAGGAAGTCCAGGAGGAAGAGTTTCCTGCCCAGCAGGCCGAGGAGTCGATTTACACCGACGATCCGGTACGCGTCTATCTGCGCGAAATGGGTGCTGTCCCCCTGCTCACCCGTGAGGGTGAGGTCAATTTGGCTCGCCGGATGGAGCGGGGCAAGCTGCGGATGCAAAAGTCGATCAGCCGGTCGGCACTGGTTCAATTGCGGGTGTCCGAGATCGCCGAGTTGCTCAAGCGCGGCGATGACGAGTTGGACAACTTTGTGGATTTCGGCGACGTGGAGGAAGGCAGTCCCGCCGATACCAAAAAACAAGCCGAGGTTCGCGCCCAGTTCGGCGAACTGATCGCGCTGCACAAAAAAGAGCTCCAACTGGTCGACAAGCTGGAAACGGCGCCCCTCAGCAACAAAAGGCTGCGCCGGCGCGCGCAAGGCAAGGTAAATCGCGCCAAAGTCGAGATGTCGCAGGCCATTCGCCGTCTGCCCTGGCTGCCCTCGCGCTGGAAGCAGTTTGCCAAGGAAATCGAGCATGCGGTGGAGCAGTTGGCCCACCTCGAAGCCGAATTGCGCAAGCTCGAAGGCCGCTCTGGATTAGCCGCTCAAGCACGAACGCGCGAGTTGCGGCGCGAAGTCCGGAAACTCGAAAGCGCGGCCGGAGCGTCGCTGAACGATCTCAGGCACAGTCTGTCGGTGATCCGGCACGGCGAAATCGAAGCCGAACGCGCCAAAAAGGATCTGGTGGAAGCCAACCTCCGGCTGGTGGTGTCGGTCGCCAAGAAGTACGTCAATCGCGGGCTGCACCTGCTGGATTTGATCCAGGAGGGCAACATCGGCTTGATGCGCGCCGCCGACAAGTTCGAGTACCGGCGCGGCTACAAATTTTCGACTTACGCCACGTGGTGGATTCGCCAGGCGATTACGCGCGCCATCGCGGACCAATCGCGCACCATCCGCATCCCGGTGCATATGAACGAGAGCATGAACAAGTTCCTGCGCGCCACGCGCGAGCTGGAAAAGGAACTTGGCCGCGCTCCCACCAACGAAGAAATCAGCCGCCGGATGGATATCCCGGTGGAGAAAGTTCAGAAGCTGAAGACCATCTCGCGCGATCCGGTTTCGCTTGAAACGCCTGTGGGCCGTGACGGCGAATCCGCGCTCGGCGATCTGATCGAAGACCGTTGGGTGGGTTCGCCCGTGGATGCGGTGATCGATTCCAACGTCCGCGATGAGACCGCCAACATTCTGAAGACGCTGTCGCCCAAAGAAGAGAAGGTGATCCGGCTGCGCTTCGGCATCGGCTGCGAGCGCGAGCACACGCTCGAAGAAATCGGGCAAGAATTCGATGTCACGCGCGAACGCATCCGCCAGATTGAAGCCAAGGCGCTGCGGCAACTGCGATCGCCGGAGCGCGCCCGGCACCTGCGGGCCCTGCTCGCCGCGCGCTAGAGTAGTGTCACGGCTCGTTTTTGACAACCGATTCCTGACGGTCGCGGCTCAGAGGCTTCCGAGCCGCGCGCGCGTTAGCAAGCGGTATGCGATAGAGCGCACTAGAGATCATTCGCCGTAAATGTTTTTAGCCCGTAGACGTCCTTAGCTAATGTTAGGCTGTATGAAACGGAATCTGTTTGCAGCCGTGTTGGCGGCCACGTTCACCTCGGCTTGGGCACAGTCAGACTGGTTCCGTCCCAAATTTGAAGTAGCCTCGATCAAGCCCAGCAAACCTGATACCCGCTCCACATTTGGAGTTGGCAATGGAGAAGGCGGCGGGACAAATGTGACGCTGAAGACGCTGATCGCCTTTGCCTATGGACTTCAGCAGTACCAGATCCTTGACGGTCCAGGGTGGATTAGCTCCGACCATTTCGACATCGAGGCGAGGGCGGCGGACCCGAAGACCCCTCCAGACCGGCTGCGGCTCATGCTGCAGTCCTTGTTTGCGGATCGATTCAAGCTTGCAGTGCATCGGGAGAGTAAACTATCGAATGTTTACGATTTGGTCGTGGCCAAGGGCGGGCCAAAGATCACG
>JASHQT010000465.1 GCA_030039005.1 Bryobacteraceae bacterium | reverse complement strand
GCGCTCGATGGACAGCCCGGCGTCTCCATCTCCACGATGCTGGCGGCCAATGAAGGCCCGGCGCCGGTTCCCAATCAACTGGCCGGCTGGTGGGGCGACAAATTCAATCGCCTGTTCCTGAATCCCGTGCAGATTCCGAAATTGAAATCCGTGGATGCCACCATCGACATTCTGCCGGACCGGCGCGAAGCGATGATCGAGAACGCCTGGGTTCCGGCCAGTGAAGTGGAAGCGGGCTCCGAAGTCCCAGTGAAGGTTTTCGTGCGCCCCTATCGCGGCGACCGCATCGAGAAGGATTTCACGCTGAAGATTCCCGCCGGTCTGCCGAAAGGCGAGCACCGCATCCTGTTCAGCGACGCCGAAACGTTGAACCGCATGCAGACCGCCGCCACGGCGTCCGAGCCATTCATCGACATTAGGCAGACCGTTTCGCTGATGAACCAGGAACGCAGCAACAACAAGCTCTATATTTCACTGGTCGAGCCCCGCCCGACTGTATTTTATGAGGACAAGACGCTGCCCGATCTGCCCGCTTCCATCATGAACGTGATGCAGACGGATCGCACGGCCAGCCGTCACCTGCAAGCCTCCGCCGAAAGCGCGATCGAAGAAGGCAGCATTCCTTTCGACATGCTCATCGACGGCAGTTACTCGCTTCGGATTACCGTAAAGTAGTACTCATTTTTAAGACCTGTCATTTTTTAAGACCTACCAATGAAAACAATTCGACTCCTCCTGGTGGCGACCGCCGCCATGGCCAGCGCTTTCGCTACCGAAACTCATTTCTGGATACACGACGACCGCTCCGATTTTGAATCCGGCACACTCAAGAACCTCTCCCTGCGCGCTGACGGCCGCATTTTTCTCGCTCCTCAATTCAACGAGGTCTTCGATTCCTCCACGCCTTATCTTTGGACCCTGGCCATCGATTCCAAAGGCAACCTTTACACCGCGGGCGGCGGCACTGGCAGCGGCACGGCGAAAATCTTCGTCATCGACCGGAACGGCAAAAGCCGGCCTTTCGCCGAGTTGGATGGCCTCGAGATCCACGCGATCGTGCTCGACGGCAAGGACCAGGTCTACGCCGCCACCGATCCTGACGGCAAAATCTACAAAATCGGCCCCAACGGCAAGCCCGCGCTGTTCTACGACCCGCACCAGAAATATATCTGGGCCATGGCCTTCGATTCCAAGGGAGATCTCTTCGTCGCCACCGGCGATCAAGGCGAGATTCACCGCGTCACGCCGGCGGGCGTGGGTTCGGTCTTCTTCAAAACCGAGGAAACTCACGCGCGCTCCCTGGCCGTGGACTCGCATGACGACCTGATCGTCGGAACCGAACCCAGCGGCCTGATCCTACGCATCTCGCCCGCCGGGCAAGGCTTCGTGCTGTATCAATCGCCCAAGCGCGAGATCACCGCCGTGGCGGTCACACCCGACGGCGCCATCTACGCTTCCGGCATAGGCAACAAAACCGCGATAGTCCAAGCGGCGCCTCCGCCCCCTCCGGCTTCCCCGGCTGTTGCCGTGGCGTCATCCGCGGGCGCGCACATCGCGCCCCCCAGCGCACCCACCATCGCCGGCGGATCGGAAGTGTACCGCATTAATCCCGACGGGTCGCCGCGCAAGGTTTGGTCGAGCCCGCAGGATATCGTCTACGCCATCGGATTCGATGCCGGTGGCCTGCCGCTGATCGGCACCGGCAACCGCGGCAAAATTTATCGGCTGGATTCTGACACGGTGAGCACGCTGCTGCTGGATGCCTCACCCACCCAAGTGACCGGCTTCGGGCGCGCCCCCAACAGCGGATCCAAGGTTGGCGATCTTTATGCCATCACGGGAAACATCGGCAAGGTATTTCGCATCGGCCCGGCCTTCGAAAAGAACGGCTCGTTTGAAAGCCCCGTGCTCGACGCCGGCGCGTTCACCTATTGGGGCCGCATCAACTATCGCGGCTTGGGGAAAATCGCGGTCTCTACCCGCAGCGGAAACCGCAGCCATCCGGAAAGCAACTGGAGCCCCTGGGCGCCGGTGGAAGCCGATGCCGCGGCCTCGAGCTGCGAATCCTGCGGCGCCGGCCGGACTGCTTCGCCCTCCGCGCGATTCCTGCAATACAAGCTGGACCTGACCCCGGCGCCCGGGCAGCCCGAGCCCGAAGTGTCTTATGTGGAAGTAGCGTATCTTCCCAAGAACGTCGCCCCCATCGTCGAGACCGTCGACATCACGCCGCCGAACTATCGCTTCCCTCCCCAGAGTCTTTCGCTCACGCCCTCCAACTCCATCACGTTGCCGCCCATCGGCCAACAAAGAAACCTCTCCTCCGGTGCGCTGGAAGGCAACGTGGGCCAAACCCTCAGCTACGCCAAAGGCTACCAGGGCGCGCGGTGGCTCGCCTCGGACGAAAACAACGACACGCTCGTGTATCGCGTCGAAATCAAGGGCGTCAAGGAATCCGATTGGAAACTGCTGAAGGACAACGTCAAAGACAGGTACTTGAGCTGGGACGCCACTGCTCTTCCCGACGGCGAGTACGTGTTGCGCGTCACGGCGTCGGACTCACCGAGCAATCCGCCCGACCAGGCGCTCAGCGGTTCCCTCGTCAGCGATCCATTCCTCATCGACAATTCGCCGCCGCAAATCGTGAATCTCACCGGCACAGCCTTGGCGGGCAACAAGCTCGACGTTCGCTGGACGGCACGCGATGCCCGCGCCATCATCGATCATGCCGAGTATTCGGTCAACGGCGGCGATTGGATTTTGATCGATCCGGTGACCCGGCTTTCCGATTCGCCGGTGGAAGAATATCATCTGCAGATCGACCGGCCCTCGGCGGGCGAGCAGGTGATCGCCGTGCGTGTCAGCGACGAATTCGACAATCAGGCCGTCGACAAAGTCGTCATCAAATAGTGTGCCGTTCAGGGGCGCCCTCTGGGCCCGTGTGAACGCTCTTAGTACATTCTCGGATACGCCGCCCGCATCTCCGCCGCCTGCTCCCGCGCGGTCTCGATCTGCACCAGTTCGCCCTGCCCGATCCCCGGACACCAGCGCGCAGTCTTCTTCCATTCCCGCTTGGCGTCCCTAGCATCCACCAGCTCCGGCCAGAAAGGAAATGCGCGGCACTGCGCCGGTTTCACCGCGTGAATCGAGCATCCGCCATTCTCAAGGAAATGGCATTGCCGGTCGCGCGGAACCCGTAGCCGCAACAGATGTTTGGTGCGATACACGAATCGCCGCTCGAACTCCCGCGCCGCCACCCCTATATATTTCGCGATACGGATCAGATCGTCCGGCGTCAAATAGACAAACCCTTGCTGTTCGCAGCAGCGCGTGCAGCCCGCTTGACATTGAAATCGCAACCCGGTCATCGGCGTGTGGAAAACCGCTTCTTGAAAACATTATGACAAGCATTTTGGCGCGATACCATGAAATCATGCGTGCGATCTACCTCTCTCTCCTCGCTCTCGCATTCTCCACCGTCGCCGCCCTGGCACAATCCGATCCCGCGGCGTTCAGCACCGCCAACATGGATCTCACCGCCAACCCCTGCGTCGATTTCTATCAATACGCCTGCGGAACCTGGATGGTGAAGAATCCCATTCCGCCGGACCAGTCCCGCTGGGGCACGTTCAGCCAGCTCGAAGAGCAGAATCAAATGGTCCTGCGGGACATTTTGGAAAAGGCCTCGGTCCCGAGTCCGCAG
>JASHQT010000464.1 GCA_030039005.1 Bryobacteraceae bacterium | reverse complement strand
ACTTTTACGGTTCATAGTAGTTGCCCCTCGGCAACTCCATGACCTTAGCAGGCCAGGCCAGTCGATTTCACGCACGCTTACCGAAATCTCACGGAACAAAGAGAGAGATTCAAACGCTCGATTGGCCTCCTTCCAGATGAGGTAATCGCGTACAGACATCGTGCCGAATCGAAAATCTCGCGGGAAATAGCTCATATAGACAACCGCCAGACGATCGGCATCCACGTAAGGGAGCGGTCTAAGCAGCATGCCATATGCCATACTGAACATCGCTGTGGTTGCACCGATGCCAAGCGCTAGCGCTAAAACGGCGACGATGGTGAAGACCAAGTTCTTACGGAGTGTGTGGGCACTGTACCGCAGGTCTTGAACAGTGTGCTCGATCCAACTCACACGGCGCATGTCCCGGCACTCCTCTTTGTTCTGGGTGATCGCGCCCATAGCGCGCAACGCGGCCTGCCGTGCCTCCTCAGGAGAAAGGCCATTCTCCAGGCCCATCAACCGAAGGCGAAGTTGAGAGAGGGTGTGGCATCTCATATCTCCTTCATGCAGTCCGCACGATCAGAGAAATGGCAGCCGAGAGTCGCTCCCATTGATTTGCCTCCTTCGCCAATGCCTTCCGGCCAGCACGAGTCAGCGAATAGTATTTGGCGCGCCTGTTGTTGTCCGACATTCTCCATTCCGCCTCGGTCCAGCCCTGCTGCTCCAGTTTGTGGAGCGCAGGATAAAGCGCGCTCTGGCCAACTTGCAGAACATCATTCGACATCTGGCGGATTCGCTGTGCGATAGCCCAGCCGTGCATCGGCTCTATGGCGATAATTTTTAGGATCAACAAATCCACGGTGCCCTGAACAAGCTCAGTTGGTTTACTCATGCCGGATGTTCCTTCCCTCGGTTACCGACAACAGTATCGCCCAATCGGAAATCGGACGCAAGCCCGGCGCCGACTCCCGAGTTCAAGGCCGGCATTTACGCACAACCGCTTCCGCTCAACGCGCACTCAATTTGAGAAAAACGGTCTGCTACGGGGGAGAGAATCTGGCTGGTTACATTAATGGTCAGCGCCGCGACTGCGCGGCCGCGGCTGACAAGCGGTATCACGCATTGGGTCTTCAACCCCTCGGCCAGCATCAACTTGTACAGATCGGGCGGGAATTCCTGGGGATTGGCAATATTCCTGATTGTCGGTTGCAGGGTTTCCAAAGCTCGCTTACAGGCGCCGACCGACTCGATAAGGATTCCCTCCTTGACAAAGCCCTTTCCCTCTGGAAAATCCAGGGCGTACAAGCGGAATTTACCCGAAGCCGAATCCGCGAGCCAAATTTGGACTGCGTCACAATCCATAACTTCACGAATACTGGCTGAGATTGCCCGCAGCAATTCGCGAAGCTCCAGGTTTGAAGTGATCTCCTTCGTTAGCTTCAGGAGAAGCTGGAGCCGGCTATTTTGAGTGATAATCGCTTGCTCAGCAGTCTTACGTGCTTCGATGTCGGTGTTTGTTCCGTACCATTTCATGACTCTTCCGTGGTCCAGGGACGGTGTCGCGCGAAATAGAAACCACCGGTATGCTCCGTCGAAACGGCGCAGGCGCGCTTCAATTTCTCCTGATTGCCCGGAAGCCAACACGCCGCGCCAGTAATCCGTGAGCCTGTTCAGATCCTCCGGATGAACCGCACTTGTCCAACCCCAGCCTCGTACTTGATCCGCGGATAGGCCAGCGTAATCCAGCCACCGTCGATTGAAGAATTCGACCGCGCCGTCGGCTGCCGCCGACCAAGCCATGACTGGAATGGTTTCAATGACTTCCTGAAGCTCTCTCTCACTGCGTTGCAGCCGCTCATTCTGGCGTTGTAATTCTCGGTGTGCGGCCTCGGCCTGCCGGAGATTGAAATTGTCATCAATCGCGAAGGCAACCACTCGCCCGATGAGACACAGGAAAGAAATGTCGTCGGCACTGTAAACGGTTCCAGGAGGTCCTGACATGCCCAGCGCGCCCAGGCGCCGATGCGGTGTCGTGAGGGGCACAAAAACCAGCGGTCCGATGTGAAGACCTTGGGCTGCGATCCCTTGCTTGAGTCGCGCGGGAACCCTTTCATCTTGGTCCCAATCAGCAATGTGGAACGGCTCCTGCGTGGCGAATGCCTGCCAGGATGGCCGCTGTTGCACCGGCACATTGGCGTATGCGCTGATGAGGCTTTTCTCGGACCCCACGACAGCCCATTCGACTTCGGTGGAATTTTCCTTATAAACGAGGATGTAGAACTGGAAGAAGTCGAGGAACTCGTCCAATTGTTCCGAGAGGATTCTGGTCAGATCCTCGGGCTCTCTGCATGCGGAAAGTGCTTCACTGATGCGAAGCAAAGCCTCATAGCGTTGCCCCTCGCCCCGCGTTCGAATGGCGACATCTGGGCTCATTTCGTGTTGGAAGCACCTCTTCCTCATTTTCGGTCCCAAGCGGTTCACACCGCAATTCAACAAGATGGTGCAACCGGCATGAATGTCGCGTCCCGGCTTCGGCGAACGAATGATTCGCGGGACGCGTAGACGCGTCCGAAAGAAGTAAACGCGTGGAAGCCCGGCGCGAGCTTTCGTCCCGTCGGGTCCGCGCCGCTCCCTCAAGAACGGAAACGCTCCCGGGTCCCATCCTCCGGGAACGAACCCTGAGCGATCCGGCGGAATACGGACGAATGGCCATGATCGCGAGGACTCCGTGCCTGGCCGTTACCTATGTCTTAGGAACGTTCTGTTACCCGTGTGTGCGGGCCGCACAATTTTACAGTGGCGGAGAGAGAGGGATTCGAACCCTCGATAGAGTTTCCCCTATACACGCTTTCCAAGCGTGCGCCTTCAACCACTCGGCCATCTCTCCGGGGCACGACAAGAGCGCGCGGGAAGCCCGCGCACTTCAGTCTAACATGCAGGCCGCGCTACACCGCGTGGCGCTTGGTGCGGGAAAGCAATTCTTTGGCGCGGGCCAGAGCGCGGCTCTCGGCGTCCTCGCGCGTGTCGGCGACGATGCGCGCCAGCGCCGCGCCGGGCGACACGTTGTCGGCCTTGGTGTGCCATTTCTCGCCGAGTTGATACGTGGTCAGGTTTACCTGCCAGCCGTCGACGTCCACCACGCGTTCGCTGAAGTTTTCCGGCTTCACGCTTGGCCCGCCGATTTCGCCGCGCCTTTTTCGACGGGGGCGCCCACCAGGTTGCCCCACTCGGTCCAGGAACCGTCGTAGTTGACGACGTTGCCCACGCCCAGCAGATATTTGAGAACAAACCAGGTATGGCTGGAGCGCTCGCCGATACGGCAATACGCGATCACCGGTTGCCCTTTGTTGACGCCTTCGGCGCCGTACAGCTTTTCGAGATCTTCGACCGGCTTGAACGTTCCATCGTCGTTGCAAGCCTTGCCCCACGGCACGTTGCGGGCGCCGGGAATATGACCGCCGCGCTGGCAGGTCTCCGGCAATCCCGGCGGCGCGAGAATTTCGCCCGTGAATTCCTGCGGGCTGCGCACGTCGATCATTACGGCGCTCCCGGACTTCTGCGCCTGTTGCACCTGCGGCAAAAACGCGCGCAGCGAAAGATCGGCTTCGGCGGACTTGTAGCCGGTGCCCGGCGTGGGCTTGGTGGAAGCAGTATCCAGGTCGCGGCCTTCGGCCAGCCATTTCTTGCGTCCCCCGTCCATGATGCGAACGTCTTTATGCCCGTAAATTTTCATCTGCCACAGCGCCCAGGCGGCGAACCAGTTGTTGTTGTCGCCGTAAAGGACGACAGTTGTGCCGTTGCCGATGCCGGATTGCGTCATCAGATCATCAAACGCGGCTTGCGGCAGAATGTCGCGAACAGTGGTGTCGCAAAGCTGCGTGTTCCAGGCCCAGGCGAGGGCGCCGGGAACGTGGCCTTCGTCGTAGGCCTTGGTGTCCACGTCGACTTCAACCACCCGAACGTTGGAATCCTTGGCGTGGGAAGCGACCCAATCGGTACTCACTAATACTTCCGGATGCGCGTACGCAGCGCTCATGTTCAAACCTCCGCTCTCCTCATTCTAACCTGCAAATTCGATGGACTAGAAGGCAATGATCATCCCAGATCGAATTTCTCATGGTGTAGCAGCGGGTCGGCTTTCACCAGCACGGGCCGGTGCAACAACTCCTCGAGCTCTTCCAGATATTGGTTCTGGTTGGATTTCAAGACCTTCGCCACATCCGGGTGCACGCGCAGGACGACATCCTTGCCTTCAATGGCGCGGGCGACTTTGCCCGCTTCCTGCAGGATCTCACTCACCACGGTCTGGACGCTCTTGACGTAACCCGCGCCTTCGCAGTGCGGGCAAGGCATGCACAGCGCGCGCTCCAGGCTTTGTTTCACGCGTTTGCGCGTGATGGCGACCAAGCCGAAATCGTTGAATTGCAGAATTTTGTAGGGCGCGCGGTCGCTGCGCATGGCATCTTCAAGCGCCTGCATCACCTTCTGGCGATTCTTGCGCTCATCCATGTCGATGAAATCCACGACGATGATGCCACCCAAGTCGCGCAGGCGGACTTGGCGCACGATCTCCTTCACCGCTTCGGTATTGGTCTTGACGATAGTGTCTTCCAGGCGATTGGAACGGCCGACGTATTTGCCGGTGTTCACGTCGATCGCCACCAGCGCCTCGGTCTGGTTGATCACGATGTGGCCGCCGGATTTGAGCCAGACCTTGGGCCGCAACGCCTTTTCGAGCTCGGCGGTGACGTTGAAGGCGTCGAAAACCGGTTCCGTCCGCGTGTACAGCTTGACGCGCGCCACCAGGCTGGGCTGGAAGCGCTGGACGAAGTGCAGGACGCTCTCGTAAAGCTCTTCGTTGTCCACCCAGATGGCCTTGAAATCTTCGGTGAACTGATCGCGCAGAGTGCGCTGGACGATGTCGAGATCATGATGCAGCAGCAGCGGCGCTGGCCTCTTTTCAGCCTTCTGGCGGATGTCCAGCCAGAGGTTGAACAGAAAATTCATGTCGGCCGCCAGTTCGTCCTCGCTCTTGCCCTCGCCCGCGGTGCGGACGATGAAGCCACCGGGGATTCCGGCGTGATGGATCTGCAGGATGCGCTTCAGGCGCTGGCGCTCTTCGTCGCTCGCAATTTTGCGCGACACGCCGGTGTGTTCGAGCGTCGGCATGTAAACCACGTAGCGCCCGGGGAGCGCAATGTGTGAGGTGATGCGCGCACCCTTTTGTCCGAGCGGCTCCTTGGCGATCTGCACGATAATCTCCTGACCTTCCTTCAACAACTCGGTGATGGAAGGAAGAGGCGCTCTTTCAGGCCGCGTGACGGTGCGTGCTTCCGGCGGCGGGAAACCTGCTTCTGAAGAGGGCGCCGGCGTTTCTCCGTTGTGGCGGAACTCACTGTGCCCGCCGCGCATCTTGCGGCGCATGCGGCGCGGCATGCGATGGGGGAAACGTCCGCCCTGTTCGCGGACCTGCGCCGACAGAGGCGGCATGCCGATGGCTGGAGTCTCGGCCGCTGCCGCTTCCGCCTGCAACTCGGCTTCGATTTCCTCGGCGGCTGACTCGGAACCTGCCGGCTCTGTCTCCAGTTCGTCTTGAAGTTCGCTCGAGGCCATGGCCTCGTCAATTTCTTCGATCGGCTCGGCCGCGAGGATTTCGGCGGCAGCGAGGATTTCCAGGGGCTCCGGTTCGGCGATTTCCGCCATGGCCACGATCTCGCTGTCTTCGGCGATGGGAGCATCGTCCGGTTCCTCAACAGCTTCTTCGGCGATTTCGGCCAGCGGCTCGGGCAGTGCGGCGGCTAGTGGCTCACGGTCCGGGGCATCGGGCTCATCCACCGTTTCGATTTCGAGCTCGGCTTCCTCTTGGCGTGGAGCGGCGGAGCGAGAGTATTTTGCCAGAGACTCGCCGGGCAGAACCGAAAAATCGGCAGCGCCCGCGCTGGCCGCGCGCGGTGCGCTTTCGGCGGGCGATACCGTCGAGCCCGGCTCGGCCGAAGCAGTGGACGGCGCTTCGCTATAACGGGGCGGACGGGACACTTCCGAGGCGTACTTGGATTCGGGGAATCCACGGCCGCGGCCACGGCGGCGCCGGGAACGGCGTCCTCCGCGCTCGCCACGTTCCGGACGCGAGAAGCGCTCGGGACGTTCGGCTGACGGAGCCGCGGCGGATTCCGGCGCTACCGGCTCCGGGCTTGTGGCGGGCTCGGCCCCTTCGGCCGCTTCGACGGCCTCGGGCGGGGTCTCGCGGGGGGCGGGGGTAGCTTCCCGGAACGCGGGCTCCGCCGGCGGCCGGCCTCCACGTCCCGGCTCACGCCCGGCCGGCAAACGATCGAAATCCTCGGCCTCTTCGGAAAAGTCCGAAACATACAGGAACGCGTCGCGCTCCAGGCCCAGGTCGACGAAAGCCGACTGCATGCCCGGCAGAACACGCGTGACACGGCCTTTATGAATGCTTCCGGCGAGCGAATATTCGTTCGCGCGCTGGAAGTACACCTCGACCAGTTGGTCGTCTTCGAGAATCGCCACTTTGGTTTCGTGGCGATTGGCGGAAATCACCAATTCTTTGCTCATCTGCTCCTACAGTTCCTGGCGGGAACGGAGCTTTGAGAAAAAGCGGAGGGAGAACTCCAAGCGAGCCCGCCGCGCCGGGTGATCCAGAGGACCGTTTGCCCGGCGCCGCCGACTCCAAAATCTTTGAGCCCCGCTCACCCGGTGGAGAAGCAAATCTCGACACCTTGTCCGCCGCAGCGGCTTTGCAGCGCTAGGCGAATCGGAAAAACTCGCGGCAACAATACCGCCGTCAGCGCGAACTCTCCCGGAGAGAGGCCTTCAACCCTGCCGC
Organism: Bryobacteraceae bacterium; assembly: GCA_030039005.1. Next base: position 9,211 of record JASHQT010000464.1, on the reverse strand, counting down.
TGGTCTGGATGACGACATCCCGGACGCGGACCAGTAGCGGGAATCGAACTCATTGACCCTCAATCTCTCAAAACCGGCCGTTTCCCGGCCATTCAATTTACAAATCGCCGGAGCCGGACGTTATTCACGAGCCCCAGCATCAAAAACATCGCTACGATATTCGATCCGCCGGAACTCATCAGCGGCAGGGGAATACCGGTAACCGGCATCCTTCCCACCACCATTCCGACATTGACCAATATGTGAAACAACAACAATGCCGCTACCCCCATGCAGATGTACATTCCGGCTCGATCCGAAGCGGTCTGCGCGTTCTGGACGATCTGCATCAGCAACAAAAAATATAGCCCGAGCGCCACGATGACGCCCACGAATCCGTGCTCTTCGGCAAAAGCCGAAAAGATAAAATCCTTCTGCGGCACCGGCAGGAACCGTCCCTGGGTTTGCGTACCCTTGGTTACGCCGCGCCCCCAGAGCGCGCCCGCCCCGACCGCGATTTTCGACTGGATCACCTGGTAACCCGATCCCTTCGGGTCCTGACTCGGATCCAGAAAACTCACCACCCGTTGCCGTTGATAATCCTTCAACACCAGCCAATAGCTGATCGGCGCAATCACGGCGACAATCGCCAGGACGACCACGGCGTACTGCCAACGAAACCCCGCAAGAAAAACACCCACGGCCAGGATCGGCACAAACGTCAGCGCGGTGCCCAGGTCCGGTTGAATCATCACCAGAACCATCGGCAGACCCACCAGCCCGGCCAGCTTGAGCAGGTCCCGCAGTTCCAACTGATCGCCCTTGAACTCCGATAAGTACCGGGCTACTAGGAGAACGATTACCAGTTTAACGAATTCCGAGGGCTGCACGTGGTAACTCGGAGACCCGATCCAGCGCCGCGAGCCGAAAACGGTGGTCCCCACGGCATAAGTGGCGAGCAGCGTGGCCACGGAAAGCACGTAGAAGACGGCCACCTGTCCTAGCAGGGTGTGATAGTCGATCAGCGTCCCGATCCACAGGGCCGCGAATCCGGCCAGGATCCATATGCCTTGCTTCCACCAGGCCTCAGTGAACTGGGTGTCACGCGTGGCGCTGTAGATTTGCAGCATTCCGAGCGCGCAGATGACCGAGACCAGGATCAGCATCAGCCAATCGAAATCGCGGAGAGAGCGGTGTGCGGCGGCGGCCATGTCAGAAACTCATTCGAGGAAACTCATTGCAACTCTGTGGGCGGAACCGGCGGAGGCGTTTCCAGCAGGCCGGTGGGGAGATGTTGGACGGGCGTTTGGGGCTGCGCGAGCCGGGCCTTTTTATCGAAATAGGCTTTGATGACGTCGCGCACGATGGGCGCGGCCAACTGGCCGTGCTCGCCGTTCTCAAACAGGGCCGCGACGACGATTTCGGGATTCTCGTGCGGCGCGAAGCCGACGAACCAGGCGTTGTCTTTCATGTCCGGCGCCACTTTGAAGCCGGAACGGATGGCCGCGTTGGACACTAACTGCGCGCTGCCGGTTTTGCCGCAGACCTCGACACTCGGCAGGTGCGCGCGAACCCCGGTGCCGCCTTCGTTGACGACGCCGCACATGCCGGAAATCACCTTTCCCAGATTCTCCAGGTTGATTTCGGCGCGCCGTGGAGGCGGCAAATTCTTCGCGTCCTTGACCAGGTGCGGCTCATACCACATGCCGCCGATGGCGAGGCCGCCGATAGCCGAGGCCATTTGGAGCGGGGTCACTGTCGTGGCGCCCTGGCCGATGGCGACCGAGATGGTTTCGCTCGGATACCAGCGCTCGCGGAAATTGCGCAGCTTCCAATGGCTGGATGGCACCAGGCCTTCGGCCTCATGCGGCAGATCGATGCCGGTCTTCTGGCCATAGCCGACCATCTCGGCGTATTGGGCGATGCGATCGATGCCCAAGCGGTTGCCGACGTTATAGAAGTACGTATCGCAGGACTGCACGATCGCTCGATGCAGCGAAATGGTCCCGTGGACGTGCCAGCACTTGTGGTAGCTGCCGTAGAAACTTGCGCCACCGGTGCAATTGACGCTGAACGTATCGTCGATGGCTCCGGTCTCCAGGCCCGCCAGCGCCACGATCGGTTTGAACGTAGACCCGGGCGCCTGCTGCGCCTGGATGGCGCGATTCATGAGAGGGTGCGCGGGGTTGTCGACCAGGTCCTTCCAGTCCTTGGAGCGGATACGGCCGGCGAAGAGGTTCGGATCGAACGCCGGACGGCTGACCATGGCGAGCACCTCGCCGGTGCGCGGGTCAAGCGCCACCACCGCGCCGCGGCGGTTCTCCAGCGTCAGCTCCGCCACCGCCTGCAGGTCGAGGTCGATGGTGAGCTGCAGATCTTTTCCCGGGGTGGCTTCTTTGTCGTCCAGAACGTGACGCTCGTTGCCGAAGCTGTCCACTTCCACGCGCTTCTGTCCGTCGACGCCCATGAGCTGATCGTTGTATTCGCGCTCGATGCCGTCTTTGCCGATGATGTCGCCCTGATGAAAGCGCGCGAACTCCGGCGTATCCAATTCCGATTCGCTGATTTCACCCACGTACCCGATCACGTGCGCCGCCATGCCGTCGCGCGGATAGAGGCGATGCTGGACGCGGATGACTTCAAGCTCGGGGAACGTGGCGAGATCCTTATGCGCATCCACGAAGGCCAGCTCACCGGGCGTGAGCTCTTCCTTGATGGGGATGGGCTGATATTGGGGCGCGCCGCGGGATTGAAAGCGGCGCACGCGGGCCACCAGGCTGTCGTAATCCAGATTCAGGCCCTCGGCGATGGGCCGCAAATGCTCCATCTTCAGGTTTTCGCGCGAGAGGTAGAGGCTGAAGGAGGAATGATTATCGACGATCACGCGGCCGTCGCGGTCCAGGATCTTGCCGCGTGGCGCGAGCACGGGAATGGATTTCACGCTGTTTTCGAGCGCGCGCTCCTGGTACACCTCCGGATTGCGGATCTGGAGGTCCCAGAAGCCGGTGATCAGGAACAAGAAGACGGCGATGGCGGTGTACTGAAAAAACGCGATCTTTTGCGAGGCGAACTTCGGGTCGTCCCGCAACAGCGTGTTGGAGGAGTTCGGATCGTCTTCGCGGGCGACGGGAAGTTTCACAAATTTTCAGCCGGCTACCTTTAGTTTATCCAAAAGACGGAACAACGGCAGCGCCACGGCGGCGTTCAGCAGCCCAAAAACGAGAGTTTGCTGCGCATCGAAGGCCAGCGTCTCGCCCAGCAGGGCGCGCGATAAAACCCAGTAAAAGAACTGATGGAAGAAGTAAAAGAAGAAAGCCAGAATGAAGGTGACGACGGGGTTTTGGACGTCGAAGCGCATGCTCACCGAAGCCGCGAAGTATCCCACCAGCGTCTTGACGATGCCGTACATCCCGATGGGCTGGTGCGAGAGCGAATCCTGCACCAGGCCGATGAACATGCCGTAGAACAATGCGCCGATCGGACCGCCGCGGCTCAGCGCAAAATGGACTGTGATCAGCAGCGGCAGCTCCAAATAAACCAGAAACGGCACGAAGCGCGGTACGTAGACTTGCGACAGGACCGCCACGAGAGGGATCAGGATCAGCCAGACGAAACGCAAGCGCTCGGCCGCGCCCTTGCGGGGGCTCTGGGTTAGCAAGCGCTCGGTGTACTCGGGTTGCATCACTGATTGTGCATCACTGATTACGCATCACTGATTAATTAGGGGCCGGTTGGAGGCCGGGACCGGGTTCGAGCGGGGAGTGGGCGGCGCGCTGGCAGCCGGCGCTCGCGGGCGCGCGGGAGCCGATGTCGCCGAGGGCGTGTTTGACTGGCTGACCGAGGCAGGCTCATCGTCCGTGCTCCCGGAATCTTCGGCTGCGGAGGCCGCGGCCGGGGCTTTCGGCTTTACAGGGACCGCCGGGGTGCTCGGGGAAACTGACTTTGCTCGAGCCGGGGCCTGAGTTGGATTCGGCGGCGCGCTCGCCACCGGGGGAGGTCCGCCATGTATCGAAGGCAGCTTAGTGAAATCGGGCGGCTTTGACCCGGGTGGCCCTTCGCCGTAGGTGTGCTTCTGCTCCGCTCCAACCTCCTGGTAGATGGCGCGCAGACGATCGGCATCGGTGGAAAGCGCGTCCGGCTGGGGTGCGCCTTCCGGAGTCTGAACGGTTGCTTCGGCCGGAGGCGGAAGAATGGAATATCCGGGAGTCGGAGGTTCGCCGGCGCCGGGAATTTCCTGATGTACGCCTTGGAGCACGATCAGGACCTCCTCCACCCCGCCCGCCATGCCGCTCGGAGAAACATAAATTTCCTTGAATGTCTTTCCATTAGAGGCGGCCGTCACTTGGCCTACGGGAAAGCCTTTGGGGAAAATGCGATCGTCGCCGGAGGTGTAAAACCACTCGCCGATGTCGACGTGTTCCTCATTCTGAACGTAGTCGACCAGACATTCTGCATGGCCCAGGCCCTTCAGCGTTCCATGAACTCGATTTTTCTGCGAGACCACTCCAGCGGCGAAAGTAGGATCGGTGATGAGCATTACCAGCGAGGAGGTCGGATAGGCATCCACTACTTTGCCCACAATCCCGTCCGGCGTGACCACGGCCATACCGCTTTCGACACCGCTGGTGGACCCGCGGTCGACGAACACCACGCGCGAATTGGCGCCCGTTCCGTTTCCGATCACGCGCGCCGCGACGGTTTTCGAAGGCGAGCGTGTCTCAAAGACGCTGAGCGCGCGGGCGCGGTCGGCTGTGGCGAGCTCCGACTTCAGATAATTGTTCTCCAGCTTGAGGTCCCCGTTTTCCTGCCGCAGCTTCTCGTTTTGGCCGCGCACGCCCAGCAGCACGAAATAGTCTTCGACGAAGCCCCAGGTGTAGCGGCGGACGAACTCCAGGCTTTGTTCCACGGGCGTTACGGCGGTAACGGCCCAGACGCGAATGAGGGGAATGTCATTGTTGGTTTTGACCTGGTAGGCGATCAGCACCAACTGCGCCGCGATCACGATCAGCAACACGGTGAGATGGCGGTAGCGGCTGAGGAAAAAATCCATGTTACATCAGGCCTGTTACATCAGCTGAGACCCGCTTGCTTACGCGTGCGGCTCATACGATCCCCTCACTCGATCGCCACCCGGCGGAGCAATTTGAAGTCGGTTAACATCTTGCCGGTTCCCAGCACGACGCTGGCCAATGGTTCCTCGGCAATGGACACCGGCAACCCCGTTTCCTCCCGGATGCGCTTATCTAGATTTTTCAACATTGCGCCGCCCCCGGTCAAAACAATTCCGCGATCGCTGATGTCGGCGCTCAGCTCGGGCGGGGTGCGCTCCAGAGCCACGCGGATGGCGTTCATAATGGTGGCCACACACTCGGAAAGAGCTTCGCGAATTTCACTGTCGTCGATGGTCAGGGTTTTGGGAACGCCTTCGATCAAATTCCGCCCCTTGATTTCCATCGTCAGGGGCTTGTCCAACGGATAGGCCGAGCCGATCTGGATCTTAATGGCCTCGCCGGTGCGTTCGCCCACCAGCAGGTTGTACTTGCGCTTGAGATACTGCATGATGGCTTCGTCCATGGCGTTGCCCGCCACGCGAACCGAGCGCGAGTAGACAATGCCGGAGAGAGAAATGACGGCAACATCCGTGGTTCCTCCCCCGATGTCGACCACCATGTTTCCGGACGGTTCGGTGACCGGGAGCCCCGCGCCGATGGCCGCCACCATGGCCTGTTCCACCAGGTGCACTTCGCTGGCCTTGGCGCGATAGGCCGAATCGATCACCGCGCGCTTTTCCACCTGGGTGATTTCGCTAGGCACGCCGATCACGATGCGCGGATGCACCAGGACCTTGCGGCCGTGCGCCTTCAGGATGAAATAGCTGAGCATGCGCTCGGTGACTTTGAAATCCGCGATGACGCCGTCTTTCATAGGCCGAATGGCCACGATATTTCCCGGCGTGCGTCCCAGCATGTCCTTGGCTTCCTTGCCGACTGCTTCCACCTCACCGTTGGTTTTGTTGATGGCCACGATGGAGGGCTCATTGACTACGATTCCTTTGCCCTTGGCGTAGACCAAAGTGTTGGCGGTTCCCAGATCGATGGCAAGATCCGATGAGAAAAGGCTAAACAGCGAGCGGACGTTCATGTAGAGACTTTTTCCGGCTCCTTCACCCTATGAGCCCGTAGTACATGCACATTACGGTTTGAAGAGGTGGTTAACGGGAGGCCCTCGACGGTCCTCCAAAAGCGTATCATATTCAATCTTCTGGCTTCAATTTTTGGAGCAAAGACTCGAGTGCCAAGCCGATGCTCGAAGCTGACCCTGCTGCAATACCAATTGAAAGATCGGCGGTGTGTCAGAAACACCTTAGGAGGAGTGGCGAAATTGGCTTAGATCAATGCCGCGGCGCGGTGTGCCAGAATCAGGGAGATGATCACCCGGCGCACATTCGGCATGGCCAGCCTGGGGGCGGGGCTGGGCGGATGGGGCGTCCTGGCCAGCTGTAGCCGCCGGGAACCAGCCGCCGGATTCTCGGGCTATGCTTTCGTCGCTAATCAAGAGGGCGGCGCGGTGGCCGCCGTGGATCTGGGAGTGTTCGCGGTGGCGCGACACATTCGAGTGGATGGTGCGCCGACCGCGGTGGTCGCTGATTCGCGGACTATGCGCGTCTTCGCGCTCACGCCCGGCAACGGCTCGGTGCACGAAATCCGCGCCAGCACGCTCAGTTTGTCGCGCAACCTGCGGGTCGCCGCACAGGCGCTCGAAATGCGGCTCACGCCGGCCGGCGATGCCTTGCACGTCTTGTGCCGCGATCCCCGGCAACTGGTGCGAGTGGATTTGAGCGCTCTGCGCGTGGCGTGGACGGTCGCCCTCGCCGACGAACCCACAGGCTTCGATATTTCGCCCGATGGGAGGACGGCGGCCGTCAGCTCCCGTTCCGGCTGTTCGCTCACCTTCGTCGACTTGGCCAGCCGCCGCGCCTTTGCTCCGGTCCGCAGCACGGGCGAAATCGGGCTGGTGAGATTTCAGCCGTACCACGGCGACGCGGCCCGCGCGCGTTCGGATTCCGAACAAGTAATTGCGGCCAACGTCAGCCAGCGTATGCTATCGGTATTTCATGTGCCGAGCCGGCGCTTGATCGTGAATCTGCCTCTGGCCGTCCGACCGGATCATCTGTGCTTCAACGCCGACGGTGGGCAATTATTTGTCACCGGAGAGGGGATGGATGCGGTGGTCGTGGTATATCCCTACTACACACCGCAAATCGGCCAGACCGTGCTGGCCGGTCACAGCCCCGGAGCGATGGCAGCGTCGGCGTCGCCGGGATATCTTTTTGTTGCGAATCCGAAATCGGCGGACGTGAGTATTCTGGATATCGAAACCAGCAAGGTGCTGATGGTCACACCAGTGGGCGCCGAGCCAGGCTATATTGCGATCACTCCCGACGACAAATATGCCCTGGTATTGAACCAGGTTTCCGGCGACATGGCGGTGATCCGCATTCCCAACGTCACAGCCGCGGCGCGCGAAGAGAGGCGCTGGAAGAAGGGACCGTTATTCACCTTAATTCCCGTGGGATCGAAACCGGTCAGTGCGGCGGTGGTCTCGATCTGAGGCGGCAAAAAGTGTCGCGTGGCCGTCATAAAAGTTAACAATTGCGGCCTTGACAACAGAAAGCATTCGGGATATATTTCGTTAATCGCTGCGGGTTTCTATCTAATCCGCGCGGGGAAATCGATGGCAATACAGCAGATTAACAATGGGTTCATTCGGTTGCTCGCGGCCGAGTCGGCTCGGTTGGGAGGCGACGTTCGGCTGGCTCTGCCGTTCGACGAGCAGGAACTCCCCGTCCGGGAGCGTTATGCACCGATGCAGCGGCTGTTGGCGCAGGATGATGAATTATTCCTGATCGAGCAAGGCGCTCGGGCTTCGGTGAAGAGATTGCGGCGCGAGCATCGCAGTTGTTACTTCGATTACGTGAACCGTCTTACAAGGGAAATCCGTGCTGCGCGGCGGCTTCGTACGGTAGCCATGGCGTCGCGAGAACATTGGAGCTTTTGGGTTCTGCTGGCGCATACCGTTTTGTCGGAATCATCGCTGTTCTATTTGCGGTGGCTCGGGTACCGGCATGCCCTAGGCGTCACGGTAGCTGCGCGCGATGTGCGGGAGTGTTTGGATTTTCTGCTTGTCGCGCCGAAATTTGTGCCGGCAACGACGTAACCGTGCGCAACAATTCGCGGTTATAATCCTCCACCGCTTGGACCTGTTCAAGCGATAGGCGCGGGAACGCGGGGAGTTGCTCGCCCGAGCGGCGCAAACCCCGGAACCAGGCGAAAAAACATACCATCTGGCCCGCCAGCATCACGCAACTGATCGGATAAACGCCCTTGTTCCCCACGGTCGCCACCGCCAGTTCCGATAAGCCGCTCAACGCAAAGTAGATGGTCGCAATCCTCCAGTGTGTTAAGACATTCGGGCGAAAAGGCTGCTTTATGCTGAGCATGTGCAGGAAAACCCAGGTGAGAATAAACGCGCCCGCAAAAATTTCGCCCTGAAATCGCATCACTTGCAACAGGCCGGTGAGGGGAAGTCTGCCCAGGCGAGCCAAGTCCGGCCGGAAGTTCGAGGCTGCCATTAATGCGGCCAACACAATAAACGCGACGGCCATCCCTGCGCGGAACCACCCGATTCCAGGGAAGTGCTCGCAAATCCGTTCATACAACTCGCCCGCTACACCGACGCGAATAATCGCCAATAGAACCGTGGAGACCCTAAAGGCGTGGGCATAAGCAGCGCTGTTTGGGTCGAGCGGCATCGAGATGAAGCTGCAAACGGCTTCGGTGGCGAGAAATATGGCGAAAAACGGGTATCTTCGCAGCAGCCGCTGGCGGAACAGGCCGATCAGAACCAGGACTTCGGCCCCGGTCGCGCCAATCCAAAGCCAACGCTCCAGGATTCGAAAGAGTTCCACGCCGTGCCGCTAAGTATAGCAGCACGGCGGGCAAATTGGGCTCGGAAAGGCTCTTAGCTGGGGATGTTGATGGCGCAGTCCGGAACGCAAGGCGGAGGGGGAAGATCGGCCGGACGGGTAAGCGCGCCGGTGGAGATGACGGCGGCAGCCAGGACAGCGATTGCAAGCGTGATTTTTTTCATGTGGTGTTTGTTCTTTCTGCCGGTTCGCGTTCTCGAATGCGTCCGGCGGCCACATGCTAAGCCGATGAAGGCGTTAGATTTG
>JASHQT010000463.1 GCA_030039005.1 Bryobacteraceae bacterium | reverse complement strand
TCACCAGGCGGATCAGCCCTTCGCGCTCCTGATCGGTCTTGGTGAGGAACTGCTCGGACGCGGTCTTGATGGACTCGGGATCCGACTTCACCTTGATCTGCGCCACTGCTTCCACCGTCACCGCGACGCCCTGCTTGGTGTACAGATCCTGCTGCGGCGCCACGTCGAAGGACATCAGTTGCAGCGACAGCTCATGGCAGCTTTCGATCATCGGAAAAATCACCGTGCCGTGGCCTTTGATGATGCGGGTGCCTCGAAAACCGTACACCACCAGCGCCTCGTGCGGGCCGGCCTTGCGGTAGAGCCGCGCGAACATCGCCATCAGAAACATGACGACCAGGACCATCAGTCCGGCCATCGTGAGCACTTCCAGTGGAACGCGCATACTAATTCTCCTTTTTCCCCTCACTCACTCCGTCTTTTTCTTTCGCTAGTTCGTCCCAGGGGCGCACATAAGCGATGCCACGCTCGTAGCGCGTGACCACCACTTCGACGCCTCGGGCGATGGCGCTGCCGTCGTCGCTGCGAGCGCTCGCCGCGCGCCGGACGCCGTCTTGGGAAAACAGCATCTCCGCCGTGCCGTTCTCGCGCAGGCTCGTGCTCAAGCGCCCCAGCACGCCGACCATCTCATAATCCGCCGGATCCAAATCGCGATCATGCTTCAACAGAACTTTGAACAAGAACCAGAACACCGCCGCGGCGCCTGCCAATCCGCTGAGCAGCGCCAGAGCCAATGCCAGCACCGCCCAGATGCTCGAATAACGGCTCAGCAGGTATCCCGCGCCTCCGAACCACGCAAGAAACGCCGCGACGGTTCCAAAATTGACCGGCGATTCCGCCGCTCCCTTGCCGCCCGCGCCATGCGCCGCATGAGGATGAAAACCGCGCGGCAGATGCACGTGCAAGTGTGTTGTTCCGGCCAGAAACGAGACCAGGCTGCACAGAAAGCCGACGCAAAAGCAAAAGAAGTAAAAGTTCGCCCAGCTCATCCGGCTTTCCTCCTCCCCGCGCCTTGCGGCTCCGGTCTTAGAACCTGAAACAGGCGCTCCGCCAGGCCCGGCGTGTCCAGAATCGATTCCAGCAGCAGCAGGCACTTCCGCGAGTCCGCATGCATCGCCAAGTCGAGCAGCGCGCGGCTGATTTCCGGATCGCGCGAGAATCGCTCCGCTCCCGAGATCAGCCACAGATCCAATTGGTCCTCGCCCACGCGCACATCGGATATCAGCTCGGTATGAAAGCCCTCCGGATCGTCCACCAGGTAGCCCGGATGCACTTTGAAAAAACGCGCCAGCAGCATGCGGGTGGAGTTGGTCAAATGCGGGCGCGCGCCGCTTTCAATTTGCGAAAGATACGACTGGCTGATGGACTGCTTCAGTTCGCGCTTAACGGCGCGCACGATCTCCTGCTGCGTCATCTCGCGCCCCAGGCCGCGTAGCGTGCCTTCGACCTCGCGCAAGTAACGGATTTTTTCTCCCAGTCTCATATCGCCGATCGCAATCATCATATTGCAATTTGCAATTAGAGTCAATAGTCTGAGGCCAGACAGAGCCGTATCCGATTGATTTTACGGGCGCTTTCCCGATTTAGCAGCGGCCCGGCGCGCCGCCGGAGCCTTGGCGCCCAGTGCGGGCACGGCTGCGTCGCGCACGCTGGCCAGTTGCATGAAAAACACCAGCAGCGCGGCGGGCCACACCTGGAGAATCAATCGATCGGACGAACTTTGCACCTGCCATTCCAGGCCGTATGGCGTGATGAGCAGCACCGCGCAGTACGCGAGGAACACCGCCACCACAGCCGACGCCGCGATAAGAGACGCCAGCCGGTATCGTTCCTCAAATTGCCAGCGCAGCAGGATCGCCAGAATCGCGAGCAGAATGAGCGGGTGCGAAACGCCGGATCCGAGGCTCAGCACATTGGTGAAGAATCCGCCCGCGATGGCGGCATAGCGGCCGGCATCGGCCAACTTCGGCAATCCCGATGCACCCTGCTTGACCAATGCATCGGAAGCGGGCGCGAGAAAAAACTTGAACCACAGCGTGAGAATCACTCCGGGAAGGGCGCCTGCGAGCAGCCATCCGAGGCGCTGCCAGCCCACGGGCGTTCGTGCCCGCCACAAGGTGAAGCCCGCGAAGATCAGCGCGAGAATCGCCAGAAACACGATGCCTTCGTTCTTGGTCCAGGCCGCGAAGCTCGCGCACAGTCCCGCCCAGAGCAAAGGCCAGCGCCCGGGGGACGGCGCTCGAGCGGCGTCGATAAAGATCAAGGCCAGAGCGCCTAGGAAGTAAAACGCCAGCGGGATATCGGCGTACTGCGCCGCGGCCCAACTGAGCAGCGTGGTGGTCGAGAGAATCACAAGTCCCGCTAACAATCCCGAGGCCGTGCCCCGAAGCAGCGTGACGGTGCTGATCAGAAGGGCGAGCAAGGCCGCGAAGAACAGCAGGGACGTAAAGGCGGGCGCGATCGCATGCATGTTGCCGCCGGTTTTCCACGCGCGCGCGACGAACGCGGAGAGCAGCGGCGGATAATCGGGATGACTATTCGTGAGCAGCGGCGAAAACGCGTAACGCCACGCGCCCCCGGGGCCGGCAAGGAACTTGGCCCGCAGGTTCCAGAGCGCCCACGCATCCCAATTGCCGACCGGCAGAGCAGCCGCGATTTGGACCAGGCGCGTGCAGACGATGGCGAGGACGCCGGCGAAGGCTAGCGCCAGCAGCCATGTCCAGCGAAATCCTCGCGTGGGCGGAGGCGGTACAGCGCTATCGGGGGCACTCGCCAACGCCCTTCTCCACCACAACGCACCCGCCAGCGCGAACAACACCACATCCGTTCCGAAAATGCTTAGAGGTGTGGCTGCGCCCGCGACATCGAGAATCAGAAAAATCACCGACGTGAGCCCGATGCCGGCGCCCGCGCCCAGCGCTACGGTAAAGAGCGCCGCGGCCCAGCGAGGCTGCATATGCCGCACCGGATCGAACGCCTGTACCAAGAGAAAGCCGAGCAGGACGGCGAAAATAATGGAGATCGTATCCAGCATCTAGCGCGCCCGATTCCGGTAAAGCACGGCGCCATCCCCAAAGTCTTTCACCAACGTCAAGCCGTGCTGGTTGCCGAACTGAACGTAGTCCAGGGGCTTCGAGAAATCCCCGATCACCCATTCGGCCGGCGGATTCACCGGCCCGCCGGTGAGTAAACGCGGCGCCAGGGTATATTGCGCGCTGCTATACAAATCGGCCCCGAGCGTCGTGCTGGCCGGCTCGTCGGAGACGTAACCGATGATTCCGTGTTCGGGCAAGGCGGCCATAAGATCGTGAAATCGCGTGGCCTGTACGCCGACTCTGTAGACGTCGGCGTTCGCTCCGGCGGCCTCCGCCGTCGCGCTGTAGAAATTCAATGCACTCCAGAGTGCAAGCGCAGCTACTGCGGAGCCGGCAATCAGCGCCCGGTTGGAGGAAGGCTCCATCGGTCAACGGCCTTGTTTCACCACCGCGCGCCCCTGGTAGGCATCCAGCACGTCGTTCACGCCTCCCTCCATCACCACGGAGCCATGATCGATCCAAATCGCGCGATCGCACATCTCGCGAACGGCCGCAGGCTGATGCGAGACAAACAACATCCCTTTGCCCGCCCGGCGCAGGGAGACTAAGGCCTGCCTGCATTTCTCCTGAAAAGCGGCGTCTCCCACGGCCAAAACCTCATCGATGAGAAGAATATCGGGATCGCATTGCATGGCCACTGCAAACGCCAGCCGCACGATCATGCCGCTCGAATAAGTACGCAAAGGATCGTCGATAAAATCGCCGATGCCGGAAAATTCCACGATGCGGTCGAAAACCTCCGCCGTCCGTTTTCTGGACATGCCGAGCAACGCGGCATTCAGCACCAGGTTCTCGGCGCCGGTAAGATCGGGATGAAATCCCGAGCCCAATTCCAGGAATGCGGCCACGCGGCCGTTCACTCGGACCTGGCCTTCATCCGGCAAGGTGAGCCCGGCAGCCAGGCTTAGCAGCGTGCTTTTTCCGGCGCCGTTGGAGCCGATCACCGCCACGCTCTCCCCCGCTTCCACTTGAAATGAAACATTCCGTAGCGCGCAGAACCGTTCGTGATGCGCGCGGCCGAACCAGCGCGCGATATGCGTCCGCAGCAATTGCCGGCCGGTGCTGTGAGGGAACCACTTGGAAACGTTTTGAAACTCGATCAGCATGCCGGCCTACAAGCGCGAATAAAATCCGTCTTTCAGCTTCCCGAACACGAACCAGCCGGCGGAGAACATGAGGATCGAAACGATGGTCAGCCGGATGAGCGTGGAGCCAAGCGGTGCGCGGTTTTCGAGCAGCACATTACGCATCATCAGGACCAGGGCGGCCACCGGATTGATCTGATATAGGCCACGGAACCGCATGGGGATCATGGCGAAGGAATAGAAAACCGGCACCAGCCAGAACAGGATCATATTGGTGGACTCCACCACATAACGTGTGTCCCGCACATAGATGTTCACCGCCGAGAACACCAGCGCCAGTCCCATGACGAATATGATCTCCAGGCCCCAGATTACCGGCAACCACAGCCAATAAATGTTCACTCCATGCCCGAGAAGGATGATCAGCCCGAGCAGCAGCGCAATCTGAATGGTCAGGTGCAGGCAATTGGACAGAACGCTCGCGATCGGGAATACCTGCCGCGGCACTGGAACTTTTTTTATGAGTTGGGAGTTGTCCAGAATCGACGTCGTACCGGTCAGCCACGCCAGCGTGAAAAAATTCAGCGGGACCAAGGCGCATAAAACCGAGAGTGCAAACGCCAGGCTGTTGTCCTGAGCGAAAACCTGGGTAAAAATGAACGTCAGGACCGCCATCATGATCAAAGGGTTCAGCAGCGACCACAGCACGCCCAAGGACATGTTGCGATAGCGGATCTTGAAGTCCTTTTCCACCAGGTTGCGAGTTAAAAAGAGATAATCACCGTTCCACATCGGGACCGATCCAATTTCAAGTAAGAATCCACAATTATACGCTGTGAGCGCCTCGCTTACACCGTCTGTGCGATGTGAACTGAAGGACGCGCTCGATTCCTTGCAGCTCGACTCCTGCTCATCGAGGGCCGGCGCCCGCCGGGTCCTCCGCGCTCTGGGCAAGCTTCGACGCCACGAGATTGACGGTTGGGCGCTCACCGGCGGCGTGGCGTTCGAGATACATGGAATGCGGCTGGGGCTAGATGCCCCCGCGCGCGAGCTGAACGATTGGATTTCGTGGCCGCTCGGTTCGAGCGCCTTCGCGAAACCCTGGCGCGGGATTTCCTGTTCCGCCATGTTCCCCCGCACGCGCCGCCCGGCAAGAGCATGGCGCAGTTAATTGATCCTGCGAACAGAGTTCGGCTCGATGTTTTTCGTGCGCAGGGGGCAACCCCTGGACCGGACTATCCGAATCGATCTCACTCGCGGTGCGTTCAGTGTCTCTCTTGAGGACTGAATCGCGAAAACCGCCAGTCGGCTGGAAGCGGCGTGGCGCGATCACCGAAGGCTGACGCAGCGCGCGGCCTTTCACGAGGCCAAGGCTGAGCTGGGTGCCTTGCTAGCGCGTCAGTCGCTTTTCTTCGCAGCCGCGTGATGAGCCGTTTGGGTGCTGTGCGTCGCCGGATTCAGAATCAGCTTCTGCACACGCCAATTCAGGATTTCGGCGGCGTAGATTTCATTCTCGGACGGACACGCCAGCTCATGAACCCAGCCGAATTGCTTCAACTGGTGCCCCATGCCGCCGAACATGCCGAGCACTTTGCCGTCCAGCGTCAGTTTGTAGATGCGTCCGGGATAAGCGTCGGCGGCGTAGAGATACTGCGTGGGGCCGGGCGTGATGCAGATGGCCCACGGCGCGCCGGGCTGCATGGTGCTGTTGGGCGGCGGTGCTCCCACCGTGGACGGCGGCTGGGGTGCGGGCACGTTGCCCATCCACATGTGGACCACGGGCGGAGGCGGCACATCGATGCTGATCTCGCGCAGGAAATTTCCGTCCGAGTCAAACACTTGAATACGCCGGTTGCCGCGATCGGCCACGTAGATATTGCCTTTGGCGTCCGCGGCGATGCTGTGCGGCGTGTTGAACTCGCCCTGGCCGGTCCCGAATGTGCCCCACTGCTTCACCCAATCGCCGTTCTTGTCGAACTTGGCCACGCGCGAATTGATGTAGCCGTCGCTAATGAAGATGTCGCCTTGCGGGTCCCACGTAACGTCGGTGGGTTGGCGGAACTGTCCGTTCACCGCTGGGCGCGGCGGATTGACGCGCTTCCACGGCTCGGCGCCTTCGTCGGACGCTTCTTTCTTGCGGCCGAACACCATCTCCACGCGGCCCGCGGGATCGAACTTGATCACCATGTCCGATCCTTTGTCCACCGCCCACAGATTATCGTCCTTGTCGAAGCGGATGGCGTGCGCGAAGGACCAGGCGTAGAGATTGTGGCCGATTTCGCGAATGTAGGTCCCATCCGGCCCGAATTCGAGGATTTGCGCTGCTGTTGCTCCGTAAGCCGGACCCGTGGTGTTGCCGCGCGAGAAAACGAATATGTGGTGCTTGGAGTTGATCGCCACGCCCGACGCCTCGCCCAAATAGAGATTGGGCGGGAGCTTCAGGAAATGGGGAACCGATTCGAACGGAATCTCGGGAACCTGCGCCGCGGCCGAACCGCTGAACGCGATAGCGGTGAAGCAAGCCAGTGCCAGAATCAAGAAGCGTGTCAAGGGAGCCTCCGCAGAGCTACGATATCAAATCTGTGGGCAACCGGAGCCGCATCGCGATGGAGTTGATGGCAGTGGGAGCGATCGCGGCCATAGTGCTCGGTTTCGGAATTCGCGGCGCGGGAATGGCCTCGGGCTACGTCGATCCGCTGCTCCACGCGGGCGCGCAGGATGAAGCCGTATACGGCCACGCGGCAGCGCGGATGGCCCGCAACAATGAGTGGCTGACGCCGGTGTTCCTCGAGCGCTTCATGCTCAATAAGCCGCCGCTGCTGATGTGGGCGGGCGCGGCGACAATGCGCCTCGCGGGCATTTCGCCGCTGGCGCTGCGATTGCCCGTGCTCGCCTCGGGCGTGCTGTGCTGCCTGCTGCTCTATGGGTGGCTCAGGCGATCGCATTC
Source organism: Bryobacteraceae bacterium (assembly GCA_030039005.1). Next base: position 1,067 of record JASHQT010000463.1, on the reverse strand, counting down.
CATGCCTGCGGCGTTTTCAGGCGTCGTGCTTCTCGTAGGGACGCCCGTCTTTCACTCGATCGCCCGAAAATTTATGACCGACACGCTGCTCGCGCTGTTCCTGGTCACGGGGATGTTCCTCATCGTGTCCGATCCACCTTGGGAGCGTCGCGCGTCGGCGATCGCGTTCGGCGCGCTCTCCGGCGCCGCCATCATGACCAAGAGTGCCGCCGGGCTGCTTCCGCTGTTGATTCTGGCCGTGTATTGGGCATTCGCGGGAGATAAAGAACGTCTGCCCGTGCGAAAAGTTCTTACCGCGTTCGGGGTGGTGGCGCTGGTGGCCGCGCCCTGGCACGTCTATGAATTCTTCGTTCACCGGGACTGGTTTGTAGCCGAATACGTGCGGTTCCAACTGCTCGGCTCGGGCCTGACCGCGCCGTCTCGATACAACGGAGAAAGCAACTTTTGGTTTTATCTGAGTACGCTGCTACGCACCGATCCGATCCTGCTCGTGCTGTCGCTGACCAGTCTGCCTTGGATGGCGCTAGCCTGGAAAGGAGCGAAGACGCGCGCCAATCGCACGCAGGCGCGGTTGTTGGCGGCCTGGATCGTCACCGCCTGCTTGTGCCTGGGGATTTTCGGAACGCGCGCCGCGTATTATCTGTTGCCGCTCCTGCCCGCGCTGGCACTGGCGAGCGTCGAGTTCTCGCCTCTGTTTCGAGGACGGATGGCTTGGGCAGCCTGCGCCGCGCTGCTCGCGGCATTCGGCGTGAAGGTTTGGGCGGGCGACGCCACCTGGGGCCTCAACTACGCACCGAGCACCGCCCCCGCGGCTGCGGCCCTGGATGCTTACGCACACTTGCGCCGGGCAAACGAACTAGTGATCGTATCGCCCGACGATGAGTTTTACGCGTCGGTGCTCGATCTGCCGAAGGTCCGCTATCTGTACCTCACGCCCTTGGATACGACCAAGACTTCGGATTTCTTTTATCGCCTGGGCATGATCGTCAGCGCCGATCAATTCTGCTCGCTCGGAGCGCTGATGCCAATGTACGAACAGCGGCTGCGCGCGTGGAAGTTGCCGGACA
>JASHQT010000462.1 GCA_030039005.1 Bryobacteraceae bacterium | reverse complement strand
CACTTTTCCGTTGCTGTCGACAATGTTGGTGCCTGAGGTGTGTAGCCAAAGTAACTGGCTTTGTTGAGCCTGCGCCAGAACGGGCCACAGAATCAGGAAGGCAGCCGGAAGCCACGCCTTAGTAATGTCGATTATAGTCTTTTGTGTCATACCGGGGATTGGATTGTAGCAAGCAGATCTGAAGACAAACAAGAGCGATGTTTAACTTTATCTAACGTAGATCCAAACACTTATTGGACCTAAATGACGCCGGTCAAACCGTCTACGTGGTACCGGTCATAACCGACGCTCCTTCCGTCGCGCCTGAGTTGGCGGTAGACTGAGTAACTTACAAATGCCCGAACCAGCCGATCGCAATCTACTTCACCTGTTGGATGGGGTATCGTTCGATCCCGTCTTCATCATCGGCGATCATCGTTCCGGCACCACGCTCCTTTATAAGATCCTGGCGGATACGGGAAGCTTTCAAGTTCTGAATGCCTATCACGTCGTTCATTACGACGAAATCCTGCTCAACCACCAGTCCGGGCGCGAACAAGAGGCGAAACAACAGTTAGCCCGGCGTTTTTCCGAGCTCGGCATCAGCGACCGCATTATCGACCAGGTGCACGCCAGCCCGGACACGCCGGAGGAATATGGGTTCGCGCTGGAAGATTCGCGACGTCCCTATGTTCGGAGTACCAACTTGTCGCGCATGGTCGAGATTTGCCGGAAGCTTCAGTTCACGCAATCCGCTTATAAGCCGTTGCTGCTGAAGAATCCTTGGGATGTCTTGAGCTTTCTGGATCTCGGGACTTTTTTTCCCAACGCACGCTTCGTTTTCCTTCACCGGCACCCGCTGGGCGTAATGAATTCCCAATTGCGAGCCATACGGTCGCTGCTCGCCGTACGCAACGAATACACGATTCTGCTGGCGCAGTGGTATGCCCGGCTGTGGCGATCTCCCCTGCGATTGGCGCTCATGCGGGCGACGTTTGCCGCCGGATCGCCGTGGTGGAGGTCCATCATCCCTCCGCATGTGCTGCGCGCCAACCGCTATTTCGCCGAGAATGTGGAACGGATCCCGGCGGAGGATCGCATATCGGTTACCTACGAAGAGCTATGCCGGAACCCACGTGAGACCGTCGGGAAGCTGCTCGGATTTCTGGGCGCCGAGCCGGCGGCCCGCCTGAATTACGAATCTATGATTTCGCAGCGGGATGCGGAGCTGTTGCCGGAAATTTCCCAGCATCGCGAACAAGTACTCAGCGGCTTCGGGCCTTATCTCGCGGCGCATGGATACATGGAGTAAAGGTCTAGCAGTACTAATCTTGCCAACCAGAATCGCGCCCGCTATCCTAACTATACTAAGTTCGCCTCCGTTGCCGGATTAATTCTGGCGTGGGGGAGCAACTTGGGCGGGGGGAAGTGGAATTGAATTGTTGCCGCACAGCGCGGTTGGGGGACCGGGCGCAATGAAGGTGCTCGTCATCGGACTGGACTGCGCGGCGCCGGAAATTCTGCTGCGGCGTCCCGAGTTGAAAAACGTCCAGGCGCTCATGCGGCAAGGATGCTATGGCCGGCTGGAAAGCATTATCCCTCCCATTACGGTTCCGGCGTGGATGTGCATGTCGACCAGCCAGGATCCAGGATCGCTCGGAGTATACGGCTTTCGAAACCGCGTCGATCATGGTTATTCGAATCTGGGCATCGTGAATTCCGCCTGCATCCAAACCCCGGCCATTTGGGACGCATTAGCTAAGCGCGGCTTGCGTTCGGTGGTGGTGGGGGTGCCCCCGAGTTTCCCGCCGCGGCGCATTAACGGCGTCAACGTGGGATGCTTCCTGACGCCGGACGCGCGGACGGCCGAATACACCTGGCCGCCCAGCGTCAAATCCGAAATTGAGGCGCTAGTGGGCGAGTACCCCGTGGACGTGAAGGGATTTCGCACCGACAAGAAAGACTGGCTCCGCGACCAGATCTTCGTCATGAGCCGCAAACAATTCGAGGTGGTCCGGTATCTGATGGCGACGCAGGATTGGGACTATTTTCACTTCGTCGATATCGGGCTGGATCGCGTCCATCACGGATTTTGGAAGTTCTACGATCGCGAGCATCGCCAGTACGAGCCGGGCAATCCCTACGAATCGGTGATTCCGGACTACTATGCGCACCTGGATGAGCAGATCGGGAGCATGCTGGAGCTGATCGAACAAGACACCACGGTTCTGGTGGTTTCCGATCACGGAGCGCAAAAGCTCGACGGCGGATTTTGCGTGAACGAGTGGCTGGTTCGTGAGGGACTCCTGGTGTTGAAGGAACGCCCCGCGACGCCTACACCGTTCTCGCCGTCGATGGTGGACTGGAGCAAGACCAAGGTCTGGAGCGAAGGCGGATATTACGCGCGCGTCTTCTTCAACGTGGAAGGGCGCGAGCCGCAAGGCGTCATTCGGCCATCGGAATATGAGGCGTTTCTCGCCGAGATGACCTCGCGCTTTGAAGCCTTGCCGGACGACCTCGGCAATCCTATGGGCAGCCTGGTCTTCCGCCCGGATCGCATTTATAAGCACGTCAACAACGTCGCGCCCGATCTGATCGTGCATTTCGGAGCGCTGGCCTGGCGATCCATCGGCGGCGTCGGCTATGACACCCTTTACCTCCAGGAAAACGACACGGGACCGGACGACTGCAATCACGCGCAGTTCGGAACGTTCATTCTGAGCGGTCCCGGAATGCCCGCGCGTGGCGAAATTGAGGGCATGCATCTGCTGGATATCGCACCGACGCTGCTGGATGTGATGTCGCAGCCCATCCCTGAAGCCATGCAGGGGACCAGTCTCTTAAAGCGAGGTGTCGCCCAGGGCGTCTCCGATTGAGGTTGTAAATGCCGGACAGTGTTCCCAGCCACGAAGCTTCCGCTTGTCCCACGCTGAATCACGTTTTCGCCCATAGCGTGGAGCATGTCCATCACCCGGTTCTGCTCTCGTTTCGCAGCAAGGGGCGCGTCCAGAGTTATTCGAGCGCGGAATTCCATCAAGCCGTTTTCTCGCTTTGCCATTCCTTCCTGGAAGCCGGCCTGAAGCCGGGAGGTTCGGTGGCCGTTTTGTCGGAAAATCGCCCTGAATGGCATATCGCCGATTTCGCGATTCTGCTGTGCGGGCTGGTGTCCGTACCCGTATACACCACGTTCTCGGTGGCGCAGATGCGTTACGTCCTGGAGCACAGCCGCGCGAGTGCTCTGCTGGTTTCAAGCGACCAGTGGCAGAAAGCCGGCGCGGCGTTGGCGGCGGATCTCCCCGCGTTGAAGTGTGTGATCACGATGGATGGTGACAACCAGCACTCAGCCTCGTGCCTCCCGCTGGCCGAAATATTGCCTCGGAAGACCAGCGCCGAATTCCAGCGGCGGTTGCTGCGCACGGCCACGGCGATCGATCCCCGCACTCTCGCCACAGTAGTCTACACGTCTGGAACCACCGGCGTTCCCAAGGGCGTGATGCTTGCGCACGGCAACCTGGCGAGTAACCTGACCGAGTGCATCCGGCGGATCGCGCTACGCTCCATCCCCGGCGCGCTGACTGTCCTTCCGCTGGCGCATATCTTCGAGCGCTTGCTCTGCTACGGCTACTTCCGGATGGGGATTCCGATCGCGTACGGAGATCCGCACGCTTTGGCGGAATTGCTCCCGGTTCACCGGCCCGCCGTGATGGGCTGCGTGCCGCGGATTCTCGAAAAAATTCGCGAGAACGTTCTGGAACAAATTCGCATTCAGACACCGTGGAGGCAGTCGGTCGCGCACGCGCTGCTCAAAGTGGGGCATGCCAGCATCGGCGAAGGCGTGATCGATCGGCGTCCAACGTTTCGCGGCCGCACGTTGTACCCGGCCGCAAAGCTCCTGCTGTACCGCAAGCTTCACAAAAAATTGGGCGGCAACCTGCATTATGTCATTTGCGGCGGAGCGCTCCTGCATCAGGACGTGGAAGAATTCTTTCTGGCGGCCGGTATCCGGGTTCTCCAGGGCTACGGGCTCACGGAAACTTCGCCAGTGATCAGTCTCGCGCCGTTCGACGCAAGCAAGCCAGGGACGGTGGGAAAGCCGCTAGACAATCTGGATGTTTCCTTCGGCGAGGACGGCGAGATTCTGGTGCGCGGGCCGAGCGTGTTTCGCGGCTACTTGCACGATGCCGCTCTCACGAACGAAGCTTGTCGCGAGGGTTGGTTTCATACCGGCGACCTGGGCCGATTGGACGCCGACGGGTATCTGGTGATCAGCGGGCGCAAGAAGGAAATGTTTGTGACCGCCGGGGGGAAGAACGTGCATCCGGCGCCCATAGAAGAGCGGCTCAACCGTAGCCTGCTGATTCGCCAGGCGTTCGTTTTGGGTGACGGTCGAAAATTCATCGGCGCGCTGATTGTCCCCGAGATGGTCGGAATCGAGCGTGCCGCGGTGGCGCTGGGCCTGGATCGAACGCATGGGGATCTGCTCCAGAACCCGGCCGTTCGAAGGGCCATGCAGGAGGAGATTAACCGGCTGCTCGCGGATTTCTCCGGGCCTGAACAAGTGAAGAACTTCGAATTCCTGGATGAGGCGGTTCTCACCGATCCCGACCTCATTACGCCCACCCAAAAATTGCGCCGTGGGGTGCTGGAAACGAAATACCGGGAGACCATCGAGCGCATCTATCAGGCTTCAGCGCCACCCGAACAAGCCGCCGCGCGCGCGAATGTGTGATGGAGCACTAGGATGCTATTTCGCCTGGCGCCGGATCAGATCTTCGATCAATTCGGCCGCGTGTGCTGGCCCTCCCCTGCGATGTAAGGCCTCTGCCATGCGCACAGCGTTCTCACGGAAATGAGGCTCCTCCAACACGCGCAGGATGGCCTTCCGCACGCGTTCGGCGGTTGCCAGGCGCGGTGAAATGCGCAGGCCGGTTCGAGTCTCGTGGACGCGCCATGCCACTTCGGTCTGATCCCAAATAGACGGCAGCACCACCACGGGGATCCCGCGGCTCAGGGCGGCCATCACGGAATTGGAATTCCCGTTGGTGAGAAGGAGGTTGGCGCGAGGCAACAGATCGCTCAAAGGCGTGTGCGGGGTGAGCATCATGCCGTCGCGGCGCGGGCCCAATTTGAGATCCGACGGATTGCGGCCCGCGCCCGAGTTCAGCACTGCTTGGATGGGCGCCTCACGCAATGCCACCGTCGCCAGTTGAAACAACGGCGAGCGATTGGTGTACAGCCCGCCCTCGTCCACTACGACACACGGCCGGTGGGGATCGATCCGGCTGATAAAGTCGGGCGCGGGCGCATCTTTCGGCTTGTCCCAAAGACACGGGCCTACGTAATGGACCGACTGCGGAAGATCCTTCCGCGAGTAATCGAACTCCGGTGCGCTCGGCACGAGATAGAGCGGCATGCTTCCGGCAAACTCGGTGACCGACATCACCAGGGGCGGGAGGCCATGCTGTTGGCGGAATTGGCTAACTTCCCGGCGGACGGGAGCGCCCAGCATGTTCGCGACGCCGGCTGCGGCGTGGCCAAACAAATTCAGCAGCCAGTTGCGCGAGGGAGGCAAAGCTAGTCCGGCGACCGGCTTCTCCGGCCCCGGCAACAGACACGTGGCGACGTGCGAGAACGCGGCTACCGGCAGTCCGGTTTTTTCGCCGATGATCAACATCGGCGCCCACATCGCCAGGTCGCAAACAATCGCGTCGGCGGGAAAATCCGACAGGATCGTGGTGAGGTCCCGCAGTTGCCCGGGCATGGTCTCAATCAGAAATGCGCGCCATAACTTTCGGGTTTTTAGGGGATTTCGGCGAAAATTGATGAGCTGTTCCACCGCGGAGCGCACGCCGGAATCATCCACCGCGCGAAACGGGAAGCAGGCGAAGCCTTCCTTCTCCACCACGCAGCGGACGCTTTCGCCGCTGTAGAACGCCACGTCATGACCGCGATCTTGCAGGGCATGGGCAAGAGCGATGTTGGGCTGCAAATGCGTTGGAAATTGCCACAAGGTTTGCAGAATTCTCGCCACAAACGGACTCTCGTTAGGACCGGCTGAGTCTCTTCAAGATCTGATGCATGTACATTCGTTGGAAGAGTCCCGGGGGAAGAGCGCCGCGGGCAGCCAACAGCAAGCGCGCACGGTTTGCCACCAGGTAGCGGAGACGCGGCTTGCGGGTCGCGAGCGCGGTCCGAATGGTACGCGCCACGGCTTCCGGCGTGGTCTTGGACGTCTGGACGGCCCAATCGGCCAGCCGCTCGGAAGCAGCGAACCAGCTGTGATAAGGGCTTTGTGCGTCGGCGGATCGAGCGGCAACGTTGCGGTTGTGAGTCCAGATTTCCGTTTTCACGATCCCGGGTTCCACCAGGACGACCTGAACTCCGAAGGGTGCAACTTCCAAAGCGAGCGACTCGCCGATGCCCTCCAGAGCGAACTTGCTCGCGCAATACGAGGTCAATCCGGGCGATCCCAACAAGCCGCCGACCGAAGTCACCATAATGATTCGGCCTCGGCCCGCCTTGCGCATATAGGGCAGCACGGCGCGCGTGATCTTCAACGTGCCGAAGACATTGGTCTCCATTACCTGGCGCATTTCGGCTTCGGACTGATCCTCGAAATAGCCGCGCAACTGCATGCCGGCGTTATTGACCAGGCCGTAGATGGCGCCGCAGCGGGAAACAATGGAACGAACGGCCGCATCCACGTCGGAATCACAAGTCACGTCGAGCTTGAGAACTTCGATGTTTAACTGTTGGCGGGCGGCGGCCAAATCGAGTTGCTGCCGCCGTGCGGGATCGCGCATACCGGCGAAAATTCGAAACCCATGCTGTGCAAGTTCAATCGCGGTTACCAGACCCAGTCCCGACGAAGCGCCGGTGACCAGCACGGCTTCGCCGGAAGCGCGAACGCTCATCCGGTCGCCCGTAGGGTGTAGATAGCGGTCCTGGCAAATCCCAGGTGCCGTTCCTCGACCGAATTGAAGCCGGCCGCCCGGAACAGTGCGTGCCACTTTTCGTTGTTGGCGAGACGTTGATGCGAGAGAGAATGATAAAGCTGGTAGTAAATGGTGATCCCGGGACGCTTGCGCAGCTCTTCCGCCGTGGGACGGATGACTTCGAAGACGATGAGTGGCACGCCGGGAAATACTTTGCGGTAGCTTTGCAGAAAATCGATCACGCGGTCGTCGCCGTCATCCAGCAACTCGTGCAGGATGAAAAAGATCGTTGCGGCGTCGACTTGCCGCAGCGGTTCGGGGAGCTCCTTTATCTTCGAGATGTCTTCCGCGAATAGCTGGACCCTGTTCTGTAAGCCAGCCCGTTGGACTTTTTGCATGCCCTCTTCCACCGCCTCCGGCGCGATATCGATGCCGAGACAGCTCACCTGTGGATCCAATTCGCAGAGTTTCAGCAGGAAGGTTCCGTCTCCGCAACCCAGGTCCAGAATCCGTTTGTAGCCTTTTTGTTGGATGATCTGGTTCGCCAGCGGGAAGAACAGAGAGTTGCCCATGGCGCCGCTGCCGATGGCCACGTAATCGGAGCGGCGATAGAAGTCCTTGCCATAGACCTTCTGGCCGCGCAGCATGGGTTCGAGCGAGCTGAAGATTTCATCGTAGCCATAACTGACTTCGAACCAGCCGCGCATCTCGTCCACCAGCAACGCGCCTTTGCCGTCGAGCGCGTATTTGCTTCCGTCCTTCTTCAGAATTCGGATCTCATACAGCGCGTCGCACAGGGCGGCCAAAACACCTGCATCCAGTTGTCTGGAACTCGCAAACGTCTGGATATCCACCCAACCTTTCGCCCGGAACTCGTCAATCAGGCCGACGTTGAACAGCGCGTGCATGGTTCGCGTGGCGAAAGAGCCGCGAATCATCTCGTTCCAGCCGAGACGGTACGCGCGGCCCAGTCGGAGCATGTTCGGCAAACCGAGCAGGCGGACGGCGTTTACTAACTCCATGGAGGGAGTGTAACCTAGAGATCCCAAAATGCCAAGGGAGACGTCATGCTATAAGTTGGGCTGGAAAAGGCTTTCGTTCCGGCTAGTACCTTGCACGATTTCCACTGCGCACTTAAACCGGACAACAGAAAACATCCTGAAGCATTTAGGGTTATTGACGATGAACCCGTCTAGTCCGATGTACTCTGAGCCGCAGGTTAATCAGCCGAAGAGCGTGGTTCCAACAGTACTATTAGAACGCCAGGTAGAAGAATCGTGGGGTAAGTTGCGGTAGAATCCAAGAACTAGCCCTGTCAGAGAACTAGCTCGGATGTGTGTGTAAGATCATCCGCACTGCGCCGGAGGATTACTTTGAGTGGTGGTCGAGTGTTAGCGGCATGTAAATATTGGTGTTTCGGCACCGCGCTAGTGATCTTCGCGAGCGCGTTTTGCCCGAGAGCTGATTGTCAAGGGCAGCAGGTTCAGGCCCCACCCCAGGAATTGCGGCTGAGTCTGAAACAGGCGGTCGAACTGGCATTCTCACCGGACGGGAATGCAGTGGTTCAGCTTGCACGACTGGAGAACAAAATGGCTGCGGCCCGAAGCCGGGAAGCGATGTCCGCTCTCCTGCCGAATCTGGACGGCTCGGCAAATTTGACGGATTACATCACCAGCTTCGCCGAGCAGGGTTTCACCCAAGTAAAGCTCCCCTTCGGCCTGCAACTGCCGCAAAGAATCGGGCCCATTGACGCATTTGACCTGCGATCGCAGTTGAGTGGCAACATTTTTGATTTCAGCGCCATCCGTCGCTTCCAGGCGAGCCGCGCGGGCACGAAAGCTTCGCGGGACGACATCGACAGCGCCAGGCAGAATGTGGCCGCGCAGGTAGCCCGGCAGTATATGGCCGTCTTGCGAGGCCACGCCGAAGTGGAAGCGGCGGACGCGAACGTGCGCTTGGCGGGCGCTTTACTCGAACAGGCCAAACGCGTCCGCGAGGCGGGCAACGGCATAGCCCTGGACGTGACCCGCGCCCAAGTGGAACTCGCCGACGAGGAGCAGAGGTTGCAAGCCGCTAATGGCGAGCTTAGGGAGGCGGAGTTGAACCTGCTTCGCTCGATGCGGGTGAATTTGGATACGCCGCTGTATTTGACCGACAAACTGGAGTACGTTCCCGTGGACTCGGCCACCCTGGCTGAAGCTAGGGCGCAAGCCAAGAAGCAGCGCCCCGATTTGCGAGCCGAGATGGAGCGGGAACACGAAGCGCGGTTGGGATTAAGCGCCGCTCACGTGGAGCACGTACCCTCGATCCTCGGCTACGCCAACTACGGCACCACCGGAAATCTGAATGCTTCGGCCCTCCCTACCTACACGCTGGGTCTGGCGCTTCGTGTACCATTCTACGACGGAGGCCGCCAAGAGGCCCAGGTGGCCGAGAGCGCAACCCAACTGCGGGAGGAGCGTGTCCGGGTGAAAGATTTGAACGATGAAATTGATCTGGAAGTACGGGTCGCGCTGGAGAGGCTGGATACCGCGGAGGCGCAGTTCAAGACCGCCCAGGCCGGACTGGAACTGGCGCAAGTGGAGCTCGATCAAACCAGCCGCCGGTACGCCGAGGGTGTGGCCGGCAGCATCGAGGTGACCGACGCGCAAACCAAGCTGGCGCGTGCCCAGGACAATCGGATTGCAGCGTTGTTCGGTCACAATGTCGCTCGCATCGATTTGAACTATGCCTTGGGCTCGTTAATGAAGATGATTGGGGAGTGAGTCGGATGCGATCTACCGCAAATAAAATTGTCATCGGCGCGCTGGCAATCCTTGTGATCGGCGGCGCTACGGCTTTCGAATTTATTCACACCTCGGGCGATGCCGGCGCCGGCCGCCTTCTGTTCTCAGGAAACATCGAGCTCGAGCAGGTGGACGTGGCCTTCAAGGTGGCCGGGCGGCTGGTTCAGAGAACGGTAAACGAAGGCGACCACGTAACTAAAGGACTGCTTCTGGCGCGCTTGGATGCCGAGCAGTTGCTCGGCCAGCGCCAGCAACAGGAAGCGGCGCTGCGTTCTTCGGAGGCGCTCATGGCGGAGGCTAAAACCTCACTGGAACTTCAGAAGCGCACGTTCCAGGCGGACCTCGAAGTGCGCCAGGCCGAAGTCCATTCCGCCGCGGCGCACCTGAAGGAGTTGCAGTTGGGGGCCCGGCCAGAGGAAATCCAGGAAGCCGGCGACGTGGTACGCGGGGCGCAGGCCGAGTTCCAGCGCGCCAAGGAAGATTATGACCGCGCCCAGCGTTTGCGCAAGAACGATGATATCCCGGTGTCGCAACTGGAAGTGTCGCGCACGCGATTCGAAAGCGCGCAGGCCTCGCTGCTACAGGCCGAGGAGCACCTGAAACTGATCAAAGCGGGCAGCCGCGCCGAAGCGATCGAGGGCGCCGAAGCGCAATTGGCGCGCTCGAAGGGAGCGCTGAACGAAGGCATGGCGAACGAGCTTCAGATTCAGCGCGGCGAAGAGGAACTTGTGGTGCGCGCGGCCGAGATCGACCGCGCGAAAGCCCAGATAGCGGTGATAGACGCTCAGCTCAAAGACATGGAAGTGTTTTCTCCGCTCGACGGCGTTGTTCTGGTGAAATCGGCCGAGGAGGGCGAGATTCTTGCGCCCGGCTCCCCTGTGCTGACGGTCGGCGATATCGAACACCCCTGGCTGCGCGCGTATGTCGGCGAGCAGGATTTGGGGCGCGTCAAGATCGGCTCTCCGGTCAAGGTCACCACCGATTCGTTTCCCGGCAAGGTGTACCCGGGACGGGTCTCGTTCATCTCCTCGGACGCGGAGTTCACGCCCAAACAGATTCAGTCCAAGGAGGGACGGGTCAGACTGGTATATCGCATCAAGATCAGCATCGAGAATCCTCGCCACGAGTTGAAGTCCAATATGCCGGCCGACGGGGAAATTGCATTGTCCGAATAGGCCTTCACATGCCCGAGCCTGTTATCGCCGCGAAGAACCTCACGCGCCGTTTCGGTCCCATTACCGCCGTCGACGCAGTTTCTCTGGAAGTGGCGCGGGGCGAGATTTTCGGCCTGGTGGGTCCGGACGGGGCGGGGAAGTCCACTTCGTTGCGCATGATCTGCGGGCTCACCAACCCCGACTCGGGAGAAGCCACCGTGGCCGGTTACAGCGTTTTGCGTGACAAAGCGGCGGTGAAAGAACGCATCGGCTACATGCCGCAGAGGTTCAGCCTGTACGCCGACCTGAGCATCGACGAGAATCTGGATTTTTTCGCGCGGCTGCACGGAGTTTCCAAACAGGACCGCGACGCTTTCGTCCCGGAGCTGCTGCGCATGACCGCGTTGACGCCTTTTCGCAACCGGCTGGCGGGAAGGCTCTCAGGAGGAATGAAGCAGAAGCTGGCGCTGATGTGCACCCTGTTGCATCGCCCCAAGGTCCTGGTGCTTGACGAACCCACCAACGGCCTGGATCCCATTTCCCGGCGTGACCTATGGTTTCTTCTTTATAAGCTGGCGAAGGAAGGAACGGCCCTGCTGATCAGCACTGCGTATATGGACGAGGCTGCGCGGTGCCATCGCGTCGGGTTGATGGATCGGGGGCGGATGATGTTGTGCGATTCGCCGGACCGGCTGGCGGCTGTGGTGCGCGAAGACTGTTATGAGGTGAGCGGGCCGGACCGGCGCGCGCTCGAAGCCGCGCTCCGGACAAGCGCGGGAGTGGTTCGGGTGGAACGGTGCGGCAGCACCATGCACGTTTTCGTTGACGCCACGCGGCTCTCGCGCAACGGGCTGCTCGCGAATTTGCGGGCCGCCGCGATTCGCGTAACGACATTCGATCAGGTCACTCCCACGCTCGAGGATGTCTTCGTCGCCACGGTGGCGGGGATGGACCAACCGGCGATCGCAACAGATAGGGCATGAGCGAAACGGCAAGCCACATCATCGACGTGCGCGGGCTGGTGAAGAGATTCGGGAATTTCACCGCGGTTCAGGACGTGACCTTTCAGGTTGAGCCGGGGACGATCTTTGGACTGCTCGGTCCCAACGGCGCCGGCAAGTCCACCGTGATTCGCATGTTGTGCGGCTTATTGCTGCCGACATCGGGAAGCCTGCAGGTGACGGGCATCGACGTGGCCAGCAATCCCGAGGCGGTGCGGCGGAATATCGGCTACATGTCCCAGAAATTCTCTTTGTACGACGACCTTCAGGTAGAGGAGAACCTGGAATTCTTCAGCGGAATTTACGGCATTCCGAAGGAGCGGCGCGAGCAGCGCAAGCAGGCCGTTCTCGAGATGGTGGGTCTGGAGGGACGCCGGCGTACCTACACTCGGGATCTGCCCGGAGGCTGGCGGCAGAGGTTGGCGCTGGCGTGCGCTATTGTTCACGATCCTCCGCTGGTGTTTCTGGATGAACCCACTTCCGGCGTGGATCCCGTGGCCCGCCGGGCTTTTTGGGATCTCATTTATCACTTGGCCGAAAGCGGCCGCGCGCTGCTGGTGACGACGCATTATATGGATGAGGCGGAATATTGCGATCGCTTAGGTCTGATGCATGGCGGCCGGTTGGTGGCGCTGGGAGAACCCGCCCTTCTCAAAAAGCAGTTGGGCTCTTATGCCGTGCTGCGGCTAAAGAGTTCCAGGACGGCAGAGGGCATGAGAGCGCTGGAGAACCAGCCGTACCTGGTGGACGTTGCCTCTATTGGCCAGGATCTGCGGCTGATCGTGAGAGAAAAGGAAAGAAATATCCAGCAAATCAGTGAGGCTTTCCGTAGCCAAGATCTTCCGATCGCTTCGCTCGAGCCGATGGAGCCCACCGTCGGCGACATCTTTATCGTTTTAGCGGACGCCTCCGCGCGGGAAGCATCGTGAGCGTATTCCGCACCTGGGCGATGTTCATCAAGGAGCTGCGCCATATTCTGCGCGATCCCCGCAGCCTTTTGATGGCCTTGGCGTTGCCGCTCTTCCAGTTGCTGTTGTTCGGCTACGCCTTGAATCTGGACGTCGACCAGATCCCCACCGTGATTTACGATGGCGACCATAGCCCAGCCAGCCGCGATCTGATCGAGCGATTTCGAGGCTCTCGGTTTTTTGACGTACGCGCCATTGTGCCTCGCAATTCCCAAATCGAGCAGGCCATCAACAAAGGCGACGCGCTGCTCGGCATCTCCATCCCCGACGATTATTCTCGCCAAATCGCCGCCGCCCATCGCGCCGACGTTCAAGTGATCGCCGACGGCAGCGATTCCAACACCGCCTCCATTGCATTGGCATACGTGGATAGCGTGATCCAGACCCAGGCAGTGCATCTTCGCCTGCAGGTCCAGCAGCAACATGCCGGATTCACACCGACCTTACCGGTGGAGGCGCGAGTGCGCGTTTGGTACAACGACACGCTGGAGTCGAAAAATTTCGTGGTGCCCGGATTGGTGGCGATCATCCTGATGATCATCGCCTCCCTGCTGACATCGCTGACCATCGCGCGCGAATGGGAGATGGGCACCATGGAGCAGTTGTTGTCCACCGCGCTGCGGCCGGCTGACATCATCCTGGGGAAAATGGGCGCCTTCTTCCTGGTGGGGGCGATCGACACCGTGATTTCCGTGGTGGTGGCTATTTACGTTTTCTCGGTTCCATTCCGCGGGAGCATTTACCTGCTGGCGGTGACCAGTTGCATCTTCCTTTGCGGCGCGATGTCCTGGGGACTTCTGGTATCAGCCGTGGCGGAATCACAGTTGGCCGCGTTTCAAGTCGGCATGGTCACGTCGTTTCTGCCGGGCTTCCTGCTGTCGGGGTTTATCTACGTGATCGATAATATGCCCACTCCCATCCAATGGGTCACGCGCGCCGTTCCCGCGCGTTACTTCGTCACGATTGTCCGGGCGATTTTTCAAAAGGGAGTTGGTTTGGAAGTACTGCTGTCCGATGTACTCTTTCTTCTGGCATTTTCCGTGGCAGCCTTTGTTCTGGCGACGGCCAGCTTAGGCAAGCGCATGGGCTATTGAGGTCCTGTTATGTTTCATGCGGTGGAAGCGATCGTTCGCAAGGAGTTCCTGCAGATGCTCCGGCATCCGCGCATGCGCGTCATGGTGTTTGTGCCGCCGGTGCTGCAGCTCATCATCTTCGGCTACGCCTGCAATCTCGATGTGGAAACAGTGCACATGGCCTGGATGGACGGCGACCACAGCCCGCAAAGCCGGGAGCTGCTCAGCGCATTCACCGGCTCGGGTTATTTTCTCGTGCAATCGGCCCCGCAGAATGACGTCCAGGCGCGGGCCTTGCTCGATAAAGGCCAGGTGCAAGCCATCGTCCGCGTGCTGCCGCGCTTCGGCGAAGAGATCGAGCGCGGCCAGCCCACCGAAGTGCAGTTGCTGGTCGATGGGACGAATCCCAACAGCGCTTCGCTGATCTCCTCCTATTCGAGCGAAGTGGTGGCGGGGTTCTCGGCCAAGATCGGAGCGGCGCAGGAGACCAGGGAAGCGCAGGCGCGCATCGTCTCATTGGGCATCCTGAGTCTTCGCGCGCCGCGGCTGGTCTCCGACACTCGCGTATGGTTCAATCCCGAGCTGAAAAGCCGGAATTTTTTCATCCCCGGCGTGTTGAACAACATTTTGTTGATCGTCACCGTGACGCTCACGGCGATGTCCATCGTTCGCGAAAAGGAAATTGGCACCATCGAGCAGTTGATGGTCACCCCCATCCGGCCGATCGAGCTGGTGGTAGGGAAAATGATCCCGGCCGCGTTCATCGGTTTGGTGGACGCCATGCTCATCACGGTTGCGGCGGTGACGTTGTTCAAAGTGCCCTTTGAGGGAAGCGTTCTGCTGCTGTTCTGGTGTTCGCTTCTGTTCGTGCTCACCGGATTGGGTACCGGGCTCCTCATCTCGACGCTCTCCCGCACGCAGCAGCAGGCGGCGCTATCGGCCTTCCTGTTCGCCACGCCGGCGTTCATGTTCAGCGGTTTCGTTTTTCCCATCCGCAACATGCCGCTGATCGTGCAATACTTCACCTATATCAACCCGCTGCGATACTTCTTGGAGATCGTGCGGGCCATTGTGTTGAAGGGCGCGGGAGCGAGTCTGCTATGGCCCCAGATGGTTATGCTGGCGCTGTACGGAACCGTCATCATGGCGCTGAGCGCCGCCCGTTTCCGCAAGCGCCTGGATTGAGGAGGAGGAACGGTCATGCGAAAGATGGTCCTGCGAGCGTCTCTCGGGATTACCGCGCTATTGCTGGTGAGCAACGTCCTGGCGCAGAGTTCCAGCAACTGTTTGCCGGACGGCATGCAGTCGGACGGCGCCACGTATCAGATCTGCATGCCTACCGCGCAGTGGAACGGCGGACTGCTGATTTTCGCGCACGGCTACGTGGCAACCGACCAGCCGCTGGGAATTCCGGAGGACCAGTTGGTCTTACCGGATGGCACCAACATTCCTGCCCTAATCAACTCGCTCGGCTACGCCTTCGCGGTGAGCGGCTATTCGGTCAACGGGCTGGCGGTGCTGCAGGGCATGGCGGACTCACTCGACCTGGTCAACATTTTTACCACCACCGTGGGACAACCGAAGATCGTGCTAATCGCCGGCCCGTCCGAGGGTGGGTTGGTGACGGCCTTGTCGGTGGAGCGTTACCCGAATGTCTACGCCGGCGGATTGGCCGCGTGCGGTCCGATCGGTGATTTTCCCTCGGAAGTCAATTATCTGGGCAACTTCCGGGTGGTCTTCGATTATTTCTTCCCCAACATCATTCCGGGTTCGCCGATTTCGGTGCCGCAGGACGTCATGACCAACTGGAATTCGGTATACCTGCCGATGGTGGAAGCGGCGGTGACCGCCGATCCGGATTCCACCGCCGAGTTGCTAACTGTCACCGGCGCAGCGGGCGGATCCAATTCCGCGGATATGCTGGCAACCGTCGAGAACGTGCTGTGGTACTCCGTTTTTTCCACCGATGACGCGGAGGCCAAACTGGGCGGCCAGCCTTTCGATAACAGCAAAAAGATATATACCGGTTCTTCCAACGATTTCCTGTTGAATCTTCTGGTGCCGCGCTTCACCGCCGATCCCGCGGCGGTAACGGCCATGCAGAATTACAACACTACGGGCAAGCTCACCACGCCGCTCGTGACAATGCACACTTTAAGCGATCCCATCGTTCCTTATTGGAATGAGACATTGTACACGCTGAAAACGATTTCGGCGGGCACCCCAGCGTTAAGGACCAATTTTCCGATCAACGCCTACGGCCACTGCAATTTCACGGAAAACCAAGCGCTGGTGGCGTACCTGACGATGGTTCTGAAGACGCACGCCCCCCTCGTTGCGGATGCACAAGCCTCCGCGAACGGCAAGTAATCGCGACGGCCGCGTCCTAGTGCGACCCGGCTTGCCTTCCGTCCACAGAAGCTGGAACGTCACGGGAAAGTGCGTTTACTGCGTGGCGTGGCTTGGTCACCATCTTTCGCAGGATCGCCCAGTAAATGTTCTCGAAGATGGTGCCGGGAACGTAGCGGCGGCAAGCCAACACCACCTTCGCGTTGCGGCCGGCGACATAGCGCAACTTGGGACGCGGAGCCGCAAGGATACGATGAACCGTTCGAGCCACCTCGGCAGGCGTGAGATTGTTCTCTCGCAAAATGCCGTCTACGATATGTTCGTGCTGGCAGAACCAGGAGTAATACGGGCTGGCGGGACTCACGGCGTTATGGGCGCGGTTGCGGTTCACGGTGAAATGCGGAGTGGCCACCAACCCGGGCTCAAGCATCGAAACGTAGATGCCCAGCGGATACACTTCCTGCCGCAGGCATTCTCCGAAACCTTCGAGCGCGAACTTACTGGATGAATATCCGCTGATGGTCATGGAGCCCATGCGCCCGCCAGCCGAGGATGTCAGGACGATGCGCCCGGCGCCGGCGCGCCGCATGTAGGGCAGCACGGCCTGCGTTACCGCCATAGCGCCAAAGACGTTGACGTCGTATACGCGCCGGACCTCCTCGAGCGTAAGATCTTCGAAGAAGCCCCGCAGGCCCATGCCCGCGAAATACACCAAGGCGCTGAAACCGCCGGCTTCGGCTGCCACTTTTTCGACGCACGCGCGCACTTGCTCCTGGGCAGTGACATCCATGCCCAGAGCGCTGACTTTTACGCCGCGGCGCGACGCTTGATCGTGAAGATCGGATTCTTCTTTAGAAGTGAGTACCGAGCCATAAACATTCCGGCCGTGCG
Organism: Bryobacteraceae bacterium; assembly: GCA_030039005.1. The sequence continues at coordinate 12,648 of JASHQT010000462.1, read as the reverse complement.
AGGCCAGTTGCAGGGCTGTCTCCAATCCCAATCCGGAACCAGCGCCGGTGATGAGGGTGGCGCCGAGATGGGCCGCTCCGTCACTCAAGTGGAATCTCGGTCGCACCCGCGCTCGGTGCTGGCGAAATCGGAGGCCGCGGTTCGACCAGATTGGCCGCCGGAGCGCCGACAAAATCGACAATCTGCCGGATCAAAAGATCCGGTTGTTCGAGCGGTCCGAAGTGCTCGCCGCCGGGAAGCAGAACCGGCGTGCAGTTTGGCAGCGTTTTCTTTAGAAAGTGGTAGGTTCCCATGAACTGGGAATGCTCGCCGTATATCAGCAGGGTGGGAATGTCGATGCTCTTCATCGCCGCGCGCGTCAGCTCGCCGACGTGCTCGTAATCCCGCATGAGAGTGGTGCTCTTCAGCAGGCGGAGCAGAGGTTCGCGATTCCGCGGCAGGCCTCTGGCCGGGCCGTAGAACTTGGCGGTGTTCAAGCTGGTCTCGAGCAGGTAATCGATGTCGGTGCGCTTGTCCTCCGGCACGGTAAGGCCGACTTCTTCGAGCTTCGCCACCCAGTGAGCCCAACCTTCCCACTCCTTGCTCTTACGCTCGGAAACCAACGCCGCTAAGCCCGGTTCCAGCGCCACCAGCTTCTCGACCCGCTGAGGATGTTTTAAACAAAAATACATCGCAATGTCGGCACCGTAGCTGTGGCCTACCAGCGTGGCTTTGCGGATGTTCAGGGTATCGAGTAGCCCCTCAAGGTCCGAGGCCATCTCGCCCGCCGTATAGCCGCTGGGCGTCAGTTCGCTATAGCCGTGGCCCCTCAAATCGTAGGTAGTTACTCGATACGACTTGCGCAGTTGTGGCGCTATCTGTAAGTGCCAAACCGCCAGATTGCCGAGAAACCCATGGATCAGGACCAGGTCGGACCCGTGGCCGACGGCGAGGTAGTGAAGATCGATTCCGTTAACCTTGATTTTGGGCATCTCTGTTAGGGTTTAGGAACTTTGTCTCCCATCCGAGTTTGGGCGGCTACACCCGCTGCGACTCCGCAACCGGCTGGTTGAGGTTCTGGTAAACGAAATCGATAAGTTCCCCTACCGAAAGATCCCGGCGCTGCTCGCCTAGTTCCGCTAGTAGCTCCGCAAAGGGGAGTTGACGGGCGAAGTGCTCTTGAATGGCTACGCCCAACACCACGGCGTCCAAGGATTCAAATCCCAGTTCCGAGAATATCAGCGCTGGTTCCGATATCTCAGCGGGATCATCCCAGTCTTGCGATAACTCTACTAACTTGCCGAGTATGTAATCCTGTACCTGATCTCGAGTGACCATCATGCAGAGAACCACTTCCTGTACGACATTCCTTTGGATCTGGCACCGAGCTACTACCGCTCACAAGTGCCGCACCAAATGCTACCTATGACAAGGGCCAAATGCACACAACCGCTCCCCGTCAACTCCAGCTGCCCGGAAGCTACCTATCCTCAAGCGTGGAAGACGTTCTCTGAAACGCGGCCCCGAGGGGACTTCAGAATCCTCCGATGATTATTGGCCTTTCCAACATGCTAATTCCAGAAGTGTGGGGAGTCAACCACTGCAGTTACTAATGAGTCATTAGTTAGTCCTACTAGTCCTAGTGCGGAAGTAGTTCTAAGAAATCATTGCCTTTCCCGTAGTCATACTTCATAATCAGGCTCTACGGTGCCCTGTCGCTCAGCCAAGAATTGCGGAAGTAGCCCCGTGGCGTGCTTACGCTCGAGACGAAGAGGTTTTCGGACTGCGGTCGAAACTTATGCGAAGAGTGGCTATCACAGGCATGGGGGTCGTGAATGCATTGGGTCAGGGAGTGCCCTATGTCTGGAAGCGCCTGATTGCCGGCGATAACGGGATTGAAAGAATCTCGCTTTTCGATGCCAAGCAATACAGGTGCAAGGTAGCCGCTGAAGTCCGCACCGTGGATGGTTTTGGTCTAGTCGGGCGGGATTGTTACGCCCTCCCCGCGCCGGTGTCCAGCATATCGTCCACAGAGATGCGGCGAGCGACATGTATCTTTCTGGCTTGCGCCAAGGAAGCTTTCGCAGACAGCCACCTGGCCGACTCCGGTTTCGACACCGAGCGCGTGGGCGTCGCCGCTGGAGCGAGTGTGGCCTTCATCGATCATGAGCTGACCGCTGAATACTACCGGATGCGAGGCGCAGACCATGCCGACGTCGATCTTCCCCGGTTCGCCGAGAGCGGCGTACAACCTCGGGAAACCTTCGCGCGCTCGCTCGGTGACATGATTGCGTGCCTGCCAGCCAAGGCTTTAGGTCTGAGAGGGCCTGTCCTAGTGATCGACACGGCGTGCGCGGCCAGCGGACACGCCATTGGGCAAGCATTTCAACTGATACGCCAAGGGCGCGCCGTAGCAATGATTGCCGGGGGAGCCGCCGCCACCGTGTCGCCGATTGGCATTCTGTACTTCACCGTGCTTGGCGCTCTCAGCCAGAACGGGGATCCCGAAAGCGCATCGCGACCCTTCGACAAACATCGCGACGGTTTTGTAATGGGTGAGGGCGGTGGCGCGGTGGTTCTCGAAGATTATGAACACGCTCGCGAGCGTGGAGCAAAAATCTACGCCGAAATGAAGGGCTTCGGCTGCACGACTTGCGCCATGAATCTCACTGATCCCTCGCCGGATGGGAGTGTCGAGGAACAGGCCATGCGGTCCGCTTTGGATGACGGCTCCATGGTTACCGAGGAGATTCAATACATCGCTCTGCACGGAACGTCCACCCAGAAGAACGATTCCACCGAATGCAAGGCGATTCACCGCCTGCTGGGCGATCTCGCCGGCAAAGTGATGGCGTCTTCCAACAAAGCGCAGATCGGGCACACGATTTCAGGCGCCGCGGTAAGCAACCTCATTATGACGGTGCAGGCCATGCGGGAGGGCATTGCGCCGCCCACCATGCACCTTCGCAATCCGGATCCGGAACTGGATCTCGATTTCGTTCCCAATCAAGCCCGCAAAACCCAGATATCCGCGGCCCTGGTCAATTCTTTCGCCTTTGGCGGGCAGAACGCCGTACTTGCAGTCCGCAGAGTGTAGAGAACTTTTAATTTGGCTATCGGAGGATCGTAGAGATGAAACCTGAATGGACGCGAAACGAAATTTCAAGCAAGTTTTCTGAAATCGTCACCAAGAGTCTGCACATTGACGCCGCAACCATCACTCCCGCGTCCTACCTGGACGATCTGGGAGCGGAGTCACTCGATTTGATCGAGATCACAATGGAGACCGAGGAGGCCTTCAATCTCTGGATGCCCGAGAAAAGCATCCTACAAACGGCGAACGAAGTCTGCGGGCCCAATGTCTTGGAAAAAGACGGCTTTTTGACCGAAGCCGGAAAAAGCCTGCTGATGGACCGGATGCCCGAGCTAGATCCGGCTATGCTCGAAGGCGAGGTGGCGGTGGCGGACATTACCAAACAGTTTCTGCGTGTCGACGCCTGGGTGCGCATGATCGAGACGTTCTTGAACAGTACGCCGCAGTCCTGTCCGCAGTGTGAGGCTGAGCTTGGACCGGCGGTGGCCTACAAGATTAAGTGCTCGCAATGCGGCGCCGAAACGCCTCTGCCCTCCGGCGAGGAACTGAATCGTCAATGGGTGACCGAATTCCGCGATCGGTATTTCGTGGGTGGGATGCGCGCCGAAGCAGCAGCGTCATAACCGGCACGCGGCCGAGTTCAGGTGAGAAGGCCGCGCTGGCGGAGTGTCTCCAGAATCACTAGCGCGCCGGCCTCCGGTGTCCCCCTATCAGCGTGCACGACAATCTCGGCGTCATCGGGAGGCTCGTAGGGATCGTCCACGCCGGTCATCCCGTGCAACTCTCCCGAGCGCGCCTTGGCGTACAGTCCCTTCACGTCGCGTTCTTCGCACACTTCGAGCGGCGTTGCGACGTGAACCAGAACAAACCGGCCGCGCTCTCCGCTTGCTTCATCCACCATGGCGCGAGCTACCTTTCTCGCGGCATCGTAGGGACTGACCACGGCGCAAACCACCGCTCCACGATGCCGGACGATCTCCGATGCTACGAACCCGATGCGAGCAATGTTCGTGTCGCGGTCCTTGCGGCTGAAGCCCAACCCTGCCGACAAATGGGTCCGGACCACATCGCCATCCAGCAAGGTGAGGGTCCGGCTGTGTAACTGCAGCATCGGAATCAGCACGCCCGCGATAGTCGATTTTCCCGCCGATGGAAGTCCCGTCAGCCAAACGCAAAATCCTTTTTGATCTGCCAACTGGTGCGCTTGCGCCGCCGTCAGGCTATTCTCTAACGATATTCTTGGTTCGGCTGTAGTCATGCTGATGAGTAACCCCGCCGACGGTGCGCGCTCATGAGAACCGTCCTGCATATCTTCCTCCTCCGATTAAACCGTTTCTGAAAGAACGGTACGCGGTTCTAGTCGCAAGTGAGCGTCGCTTGGAGCTCTTGGAGTTAGTCTACTGCAACTCCAGCGATTTCGACCCTTGAATAGTAATGGAACCTATAGGCCGATTTTCGTGCTGGACTGCGCGGAGATTATGATACTCTTGAGATTCTTTTTCGCTACATCCTGCCCGGGGGGTCGTGTGATTCGGCGTTTTGCGTTCTTAGTAACTGTCTTCCTGATGGTCACGCCGGGGCTTCCAGCCCAGCCGGTGGTCTCCGCTGGCGGCGTTTTAAACGTCGCCAGCTACAGCTATTCCGCGTTGCCCGGAGGGTCCATCGCGCAGGGTTCCATGTTCACCGTTTTCGGCTCGGGCTTAGGTACCACCAGCAGCGGCGCTCTTTCGTTCCCGCTGCAGACAACCATGGATGGTGCCTCGATCCAGGTGACCTCGGGATCCACGACCGTGAACGCCTACATGATTTACACGACGCCGGGACAGATCGCCGGGATTCTTCCCTCGAACACGCCGACCGGGGCTGCCACCCTGACCGTTACCTACAACAGCCAGGCTAGTAAGTCGGTGTCGATTCAAGTGGTTTCCAGTTCGTTTGGAGCTTTTACGCAGAATCAAGGCGGTAGCGGGCCCGGCATTATTCAGGATTATGTTTCGGCGACTGAGCTGCCGGTGAACAGCATCGTTTCTCCCGCCTATCCGGGCCAAACCGTGATTCTGTGGGGTACAGGCCTGGGGCCGATCCCCGGCACGGACGCAGACGCCGGTCCGCCGCCTACGACGAATATGCAGAGCGCGCTCAACGTGCAGGTGTGGGTGGGGAATAAACCCGCCACGGTCACCTATGCGGGACGCTCCGGCTGTTGCGCCGCGATCGATCAAGTCGACTTCGTCGTACCGCAGGGCGTTCAGGGCTGCTATGTGCCGGTGGCGGTGAAAGCCGGCTCGGCCGGCATTCTGAGTAACTTCCCATCCATGGCCATCGCGCCGAGCGCCGGAGCCAATTGTTCAGACGCCGATGGGATCGAGGAGGCCGACGTGAAAACGCTCGAATCCAAGGGATCCGTCAGCCTCGGCATGGTGAGCCTCCTACACATCGAACTGAACGTGAACGCGGCGATCTCTCTCAGCGCGTTTTCCGACACCGCAAATTCCATTTTTGGAACCTATTCCACGGAGCAGCTATCGGCGTCGCTGGGCTTGACGCAATCGCCGTCGGTCGGCTACTGCACCGTTTCGCAATTCCTGGGGCTGAATCCTGTCCCGGTGGATCCGATCAAGCCCTCCGGGCTCGATGCCGGCGCGTCTCTATCGATCAGCGGACCGGGCGGCTCCAAGACCATTCCCGCCACTTCCACGGGATTCTATTCTGCCACGCTCGGCGGGGTAGACCTGGATGAAATTCTCACCGGAAGCTCGGCGCCCGCATACTTCAGCCCTGGCACCTACACGATTTCGGGCGCCGGCAGCAGCGTAGGGTCCTTTTCACAGACGATCCCGGTTCCCGCCAATCTGACGTGGACTAATTCAACCATCACCACAGTGGACCGGACGCAGCCTCTGACGATCAACTGGAGCGGCGCAGCTCAAGGCGATTTCGTTGCCATCGCCGGTCTTAGCCTGGCCTCTCCTGGGCCTTTGGGTCCGACCACCACCAGCCCGGGCGATCTGTTCCTGTGCGTTGCGCCGGGCAGCGCGAACAGTTTCACCGTGCCGGCGTTCGTTGTTGAAGCCCTCCCGCCCAGTTCCACCGAGAGTCCCATTCCGACTAGCTTCCTGCTTGTCGGCACGCAGACCCCCGCGATCCAGTTCAGCGCTTCGGGGTTGGACGACGGTTACCTGTTGTACCGCACTCTGACAGGGGGCAACGTGACTATCCAATGAGACGTCGCTAGCCGAGCGGCGCTTTCCATACGCGAGAACCTATGTCTACCGATCCGCAACCTTCGATCCCGCAGCAGCAGATCTATCGGCGTTTGCGCGATGTCGTCACCGAACGTCTGACGCTGGCGCCGGAGCAAATCGCCGCCCTGCGTCCGGATCTGCCCATCGTGCAGGGGCTGCAATTGGATTCCCTCGCCCAGGTAACCTTGATTGCGGGAATCGAAGACGAATTTCAAATCGAGCTGGATTTGGAGGATCGCCAGCGGATCACCACGATTGCCGACCTGGTGGCGCTGATCCAGCAGCGATCCAGCGCGAACTGAACCGAATCTCATGGCCGCCACACTTCACCGAACGATCGTGGATGTATTGCTCGACTTGTCGACCCAGACAAGGGTCGGCGCGCGATTTGTCCGTAGGACTGGGGCGGCCGAGTTTTATCCGTATCGCGATCTGCTGGCTTCGGCACAGGCTACCGCCGTCGCGCTCTGCAAACGTGGAATCCAACAGGCCGACCGTGTGGCCCTGGTGCTGCCAACCTGCCGGGGCTTCCTGGATGCCTTCCTCGGCTGTCAACTCGCCGGCGCCGTCCCGGCCGCTTTATACCCGCCGTTTCGCCTCGGAAAGCTGGACGAATATTTCACCCGCACGCGCGCCATGTTGACAAAGATTGGGGCCCGGATGCTGATCACCGACGCCCGCATCGGGAAACTGCTGGGCCCTGTGACCAGCGGCGTTAGTTGTCTCGAGACCGCCGTCGATGTGAGCGCTCTAGAGGGCGATCGCGCAGAATGGCGCCGTCCGGAAGTTGCCTCGAACGATCCGGCCTTCCTCCAGTTTTCCTCCGGAAGCACGCACGCGCCCAAGGCCGTCATCATGACGCACCGCAGTCTCATCACCAATCTGGAGATGATGGCTCAGGCGTTTCGCGCGATCCCCGGCGCCAATCCCGAACAGGGCGGCGTCTGCTGGCTGCCGCTCTATCATGACATGGGACTGGTGGGATGCATGCTCAGCGGCATTTATTACCCCGCCACAGTCAGCTACATCTCCCCGGAAGACTTCATCGTTCAGCCCTCGCTTTGGTTGAAGACCATTTCGCGCTACAAGGCCATGGTGTCGCCCGCTCCGCATTTCGCCTATCGTATGTGCTACGCCAAGGTTCGCGACGAAGAGCTGGAGGGCGTCGATCTTTCCAGTTGGAAGCTGGCGTTGAACGGCGCCGAGCCGATCGAAATCGAAGGCATGCGGCTGTTTCAGGATCGTTTTTCCAAGTGGGGATTCCAGCAGCAGGCCATGACTCCCGTCTACGGGCTGGCCGAAGCCGGTTTGGCTGTGACGTTTTCGGACCTGGGAACTCCTCCGTTGATCACCGAATTCGATCGCGAGCTTCTCGCAACCAGTAACACCGCGGCGCCTGGCCGTGGCCGTCCGCTGGCCAGCGTTGGAAAGCGCCTGCCTGGCCTCGAGGTTCAAATCCGGGATGACAACAACCAGGCGGTACCCGAAAATCTGGTAGGCAAAATCGTGGTGCGCGGCGCCTCCATCACACCCGGCTTCTTCAACGATCCCGAACTCACCCAGGCCGCAATCCAGGACGGGTGGCTCGACACCGGCGACCTCGGATTTTTCCACCAGGACAATCTCTATATCGCCGGCCGCGCGAGGGATTTGATCATCATTCGCGGGCGCAATTACGCGCCGCAGGAAATCGAAGATCTGCTGTTCGACTTGCCGGGGGTACGTACCGGCTGCGCGGTGGCGGTCAGCGCGTCCGCCGGAAGCGAAGGGGAGCAGTTGATCATCCTGGCGGAAAAGGATTTGCGCGTGCCCACGCCGGAAGCGGCGCTGGCCTCCGCCATCAGCGATCGCATCGTTGCCGGCCTGTCGCTGCGGCCATCGATCGTCCAGATTATCGAGCCCGGAACGTTGCCGCGAACTTCGTCAGGCAAGTTCCGCCGTGCCGACGCGCTGCGCATGTATTTGGCGGGCGAACTGGTGCCGCCGGAGAAGGTCACGGCCTTGAAGCTTTTCATGGAGATGGGGAAATCACAGATCGCGTGGGGGCGTTTCCGCCTGCGTAAAGAATAAATCGTGTTGACCGCATTTTCACTCTCGACGTTGCGCCTTTCGTTGCTGCTGGCGGCGTCGGTCGCGCTGCTCTATTCTCAGGCGCAAAGCAACTCCGCCGATTTGAAAGGCGCCGTGGTGGATCCCTCCGGTGCGGCCATCGCCGGCGCGATTTTGTCCATCACCAATCACGATACGGGATTGACTCGCGGCTCCACCACGGACCGCGACGGCGGTTTTCTCTTCAGCTCGCTGCCTCCTTCCCACTACAGCCTTCACGTGGAAGCGCCTGGCTTCGCGGCGAAAAACATCGACGGGATCGAACTGCGCGTTGGCGATACCTTTACGCTGCCGGTGGCCATGGCGCTCGAAGCGGTCGGCTCTCAGCTCAATGTGAGCGCCGAGGCGCCGGTGGTGGAGACCGACCGCATCCAGCAGTCCAGCACCATCGAGATGCACGCCCTTAGTAACCTGCCCATCAACCAGCGCAACTATCTGGATCTCGCGCTTCTTACCCCGGGCGTCTCCGATTCCAACACCCTGGTGGATAGCAACGACTATCGCATCGCGCAAACTCCCCAATCCGGGCTGAGCTTCGGAGGCAGCAACGGACGCTCCAATGCCTTCTTCATCGACGGCCTGGAAAACTACGCTAACTCCGGCGGCGTCCGGATGTCGGTGAGCCAGGAGGGGGTGCAGGAGTTCCAAATCAACCGCAGCACGTTCTCGGCGGAATACGGCGGAGCCTCCGGCGGAACGGTGAACATCGTAACCCGCTCAGGCACCAACGACTGGCACGGCGACGTTTTCGGATTTCTGCGCACGACGGCGCTGGAGGCGCGGAATTACTTTGATCCCGGCAAGGCGTCTTTCACCCGCTCGCAAGCCGGCGCTACCTTAGGCGGTCCGATCAAGCGCGACAAAACGTTTTTGTTCGTGAGCTTCGAACGCCTGGACCGCCACGAATCGCAGTTCGTGAGCATCCTGGACGATCCATCCGTCCTCAATCAGATCACGCCGTCCCAGCAGCAGCTTTTCAACTTTTTCGCTTCCTCCGACAATGTGCTCCTGAAGCTGGTGGCGAGCAATGGCGAACAACTGCTGGTGCCTTCGGCTAATGCTTCGTTGGTGAAACTGTTCCAGCAAAATAGCGGCGTCTTCCCGTTTTCGGAAACCAACCCGGCGTACGGGTTCCGGCTGGATCATCACCTCTCGGATAACAATACGCTGTTTCTGCGCGGTAATCTGAACACGCTGTTCCAGCAGAACGCGGAGCTGGGCGCGCAGATCGGCTATAACCGCGGGCGCAGCTTCAATCAATTCGATGGAACCATCGCGGCCGGCGATACCTACATCGTGAACCCCGATCTGGTGCTCGAAACTCGCATCATGTTCAACTACAACCGTAATTACGTGATTCCGGTGGATCCCAACGGGCCTGAGTTCAACGTTGAGGGGTACGGGTCGTTCGGCCGCGATACATTTCTTCCCTCCGCCACCTACGAGCGCCATTTCGAGCTGCTGCAGAATTACAACTATCACTCCGGGAAACACACCTTTAAGTTTGGCTGGGAAGTGAACCCGGTTCACGATCGCGCGATCTCGGACACCTACTTCGGCGGTCGATTCGAATTCGGCGAGCAGATTCCGCTGTCCGAATTGTTCGCTACCGCGCTCAACGATCCGGGCTTTCCCGCCGCGGCCACCGCGTATTTGAACGCCGCCGGAGAGAGCAACCTGATTACGAATCTCAACGCACCCGTCACCGCGTTACAAGCTTTCGCCGTGGGCGCTCCCATCTATTACCAGCAAGGCTTCGGCAATCCGAACTGGGCCGGCTGGTTCATGCGCTACGGGCTCTTCGCGCAGGATTCCTGGAACGTTACGCCCAACCTGACGCTCAACTACGGCCTGCGCTACGACCTGGAAATCAATCCGTACATTTTAACCACCGACTACCATACCCTTGCTCCGCGCCTGGGCTTTGCCTGGTCGCCCGATGCCGCGCGCAAGACTGTGATCCGCGGAGGCTACGGCATATACTTCGCTCCCTCCACCGCTCAATATGCGAATGTGGCTGATACGCTTGGCCACTCGATCAATCTGGTGGTGGTGACCGCGCTCGGCTTGCCGGACTTGATCGATCCCCAAACGCACCAGCCGCTGACTTCCATCGACATTTATCAAGGGCTGCTTTCACAAGGTATCCTCGGCACGCGGCCCATTCAGGCCAGCGACCTCGCGCAGTTCGGCCTGGTTCCCGGGCCCAATTCTCCCGGACGTGTGATCTTCGGCACCGATCCCTACCTGTCCGCTTACGCCGAGCAGGCCAGCCTGGAAGTGGAACAGGCCTTCGGCAGCTACAGCGTGTCTGTCGCCTACAATTTCAGCCGCGGCGTTCACATCGCTCACACAGATGGCCGCAACGTTTACCAGACCGGCACCTTGGCCGATGGCCAGCCGACGTTCGGGCTCATCAATCCCGATATCGCGCAAGCCAACTGGTATGCCTACAACGCCAATTCGTTCTACAGCGCTGGAACCGTGATGGTGAACCGTAGGCTGCGAAACAACCTGAGCCTGAACGGCCACTTCACCTGGAGCAAGGCCACGGACGAAACCACGGATTTCAACTCCGATTACGCGCCCAACAACGAGCTCGACTTGCGTGCCGACCGCGGCCTCTCGCCGTTCAACGCCGCTTACCGTGTTGTATTCGACGCGGTTTATCAATCGCCGATTCCCAGTGACGGCAGCGTCCGCGGCAAACTGTTTTCCGGCTGGACTATTTCGCCGGTTGTCACTTACGACTCCTGGCGCCCTTTCAACATCCTCACCGGCCTCGACAACTACGGCGACAATTACATTACTAATCACCGTCCGTGGGGCGCCGGCCGCGATATCGGCCACGGGCCGGACCTGTTTACCACCGATGCGCGACTCTCGCGGCAGTTCACTATCAACGAGCGCTGGCAGTTACTGGCCTTGATTGAAGGCTTCAACCTGGAAAACCGAACTAACTTCCGCTCGGTGAATAACATCGTCGGTGATGTTCCGCTTTCGAGCCTGCCCAATCCGGTCCAGGCATTTCGTGGCGATCCCGACGATCCGCTGGCTTACACTTCCGCCTTCGATCCGCGCGAATTTCAGGTCGGGCTCAAGATTATTTTCTGATTCCGGCCGCCGCCCGCAGTGCTTCGATCCGGGACTTAGGAATCGAGATATTGCCGTCAACGCCGGTTCCCAGCCCGATAGAAGGCTTGTGCGAGCCATGGAAGTCGGACCCTCCGGTGGCCACCAGCCCGAACTCCCGCGCCAAGTCCTCATAGAGCGCTTGCTGTTCGGGCGAGTGCTCGCTGTGCCAGACCTCCAGGCCTTGCAGACCGGCGGCGCACAATTTTTCGAGCAGCGCCCGCAGCGCCTCCGCCTGATCCGCGAGGGGCAGACGAACGGGATGGGCCAGCACCGGCACGGCCTGGCACTGGCGGAGCATCCGGATGCTTTCCACCAGACCCGGCTCTTCGCGCTCCACCGCCGCCTGAGCATGGTCAGCCAGGTAAAGATCGAACGCCTCCTGGCGGTTCTTAACGTACCCCTTGCGCAGCAGCGCCTCGGCGAAATGGGGACGGCCTGTGAGCTTGCCGCCCAGCCGGCTTACTTCTTCGAGAGTGATGTCGAAGCCGAAGCCGCGCAGTTTCTTCACCAGTTCGTCATTTCTTCGGCGGCGGCTTTCCTGATGACCCACGATCCAGGCCCGGAACTCGGAGTCGGGCTCACCGGCGAGAAAGTACCCCAGCAGATGGATTGACGGCAGGCGCCGCGAGCCTAGCCACGGCCGGACCATTTCCACAAGATCCGGCTCCAGGCGCGTGCTCAGCTCGATTCCCGCGATCAAGGGCAGACCCGATTGCGCCGCCACCGGAACCGCCTCATCCCATCCGTCCAAGGTGTCGTGGTCGGTAATCGCCAGAGCTTCAAGACCCTTCTCCGCCGCCAGGCGAATAAGTTCCCTCGGCGACGCGGACCCATCGGAAGCGGTGGTGTGGGTATGTAAGTCGATCATAAATCACTTAGAGAGCATAAGCTGGGGGAAATCTTTTCCTCGTGTAGGCGACTTAGAATCCGCGGTCAATAAGTACCAGTACTGCTTGAACTCATGGTTGGAGTGGGGCGAAGAAGATCCATTGTATACTGATCGGGTCTTAACTCAAATCTCATGCTGCCGTGCTGCCGGTAGAGGGCCATAACTGTATGAATCGTCTTTATTTGCGCTTGTCCAAC
>JASHQT010000461.1 GCA_030039005.1 Bryobacteraceae bacterium | reverse complement strand
TTGAACTCGTACGGCGACTTCGCATCCTTGTCCGACGCGAACACGATGGTCTTGCCGTCGGGGGAAAACTCCGGGAAGGCGGTGAAGCCGCCGAAATTGGTCACCTGTTCCAGATCCGTGCCGTCGGTGTTGATCAGGAAAAGCTCGAATTTGCGGCCGTCGCAATTGTTCTTGTTCGAGGCGAACAAAATCTTCTTGTCATCGGCGGTGAACGTAGGCGCGAAATTGGCGCATCCGTTGCTGGTGATTTGCTTCGCGTTTTTGCCGTCGGAGTCGGCGACGAAAAGCTCCATCTTCATGGGCGAGGTCAGGTTTTCGCTCAGCAGCTCGTGGTAGCGCTTTTCGGTCTCAGGCGTCGTCGGATGATTGGCGCGCCAGGTGAGCTTTTTGTGATCATGCGAAAACACGGGGCCGCCATCGTAGCCGTCGGTTTTGGTGAGCTGCTTTTTGTCCGAACCGTCGAGCTTCATGGTCCAGAGATCCAGGTCGCCCGATTGCATAGACGTGTACACGATGCGGCCGGTCTTGAAATTTACTGTGCCTTCGGCGTTGTAGCCGGGCGCGCCCGCCAGCGTCTTCAGGATTTTGCCGTCATCGGTGGCGAGATAAATTTTGTAGGTCGGATAGACGGCCCAGACGTAGCCTTTGCTGCGGTCGGCCGCGGGCGGGCAGGCGTCGCCGGATTCGTGCGTGGACGCGTAGAGAATGTGCTTGTTGTCGGGCAGAAAATAACCGCAGGTGGTGCGGCCTTTGCCGGTGGAAACCATGTGCGGGTTCGAACCGTCACGGTTCATGATGAAAATTTGGTCGCAGCCGAGCTTGTCACGCGTGGATTGAAAGATGATGCGCTGGCCGTCGGGCGCCCAGTAGGCTTCGGCATTTTCGCCGCCGTGGGTGAGTTGGCGGATCTCACCGAGGTGAGACGAGAGCCCCGGCGATTGCGCCCACACCACGCCAGTTACGAAAATATATAGTAAATGTCTGAGCAAGCCACTATCCTATCCTATGTGCTGAGATGCCAGCAGGGCCCGGCCAAGTCCCAACGATAACGGTGGTGGTTCCTACGCTCGCCGCGGGCGACGATCTGGCTGAGTGCCTGGCGTCGTTAGAGCGGCAGACATTTTCCGATTTCGAAGTGATTGTGGTGGATAACAGCGGGCGGCGTGCCGTGGGATCTGCCGTGAAAGCCGAGGGCCGGGTTCGGGTGATCGCGAACGAGCGCAACGTGGGATTCGGAGCAGCGGTGAATCAGGCGTTCCGCCAATCGAGCGCGCGATATCTCGCGGTGCTGAACGATGATGCGACGGCGGAGCCGCGGTGGCTGGAAGCATTGCTGGCTGCCATCGAGCCGCGGCGGGATGTGGGCATGTGCGCGTCGCAAGTGCGCCTGGCCGGAAGCGGAACGCTCGATTCGGCGGGTATGCTGCTGTGCGCTGATGGCAGCAGTAAGCAGCGCGGGCACGGGGAGCCGGCCGGAGCGTATGCGCGCAAGGAAGAGGCGCTGCTCGCGAGCGGGTCGGCGGCGCTGTATCGCCGCGAGATGTTGGAGGAAATCGGACTGTTCGACGAAAGCTTTTTTTTGTATTGCGAGGACACCGATCTCGGGCTGCGCGCGCGCTGGGCGGGCTGGGAATGTCTGTATGTTCCCGAGGCGCGGGTGGAGCACCGCTATTCGCAGTCGGCGGGGCGGGCTTCGGCGCTGAAGGCTTACTACGTGGAGCGCAATCGGCTGTTCGTGATCTTCAAGAACTTTCCGCTTGCCGGTTTGGCGCTGGTTCCCTTTTATGCGCTGGCGCGCTACTTCTGGCATTTCGTTTATGCGCTGGCGGGGCGGGGCAAGGCGGCGGAGTTCGGGCGGGAGGGCAGCGTGCTAGGCCTGGCTTGGATCGTGATCCGCGCGCACGTGGAACTGCTGGCGCGCTGGCCCACGGTGTGGCGCGAGCGGCGCGGCATCAAACGGCGGCTCACCTCCAGGCAGTTCCGGCGGCTGATCCGGCGCTACGCCATCGGCCCCCGTCAGGTGGCGGCGCTGTGAAGCGAGCCCCTGGATCGCAGCAGCTTTTGATTTTGATTCCCGCCTTCAACGAAGTGGAGGCGATTGCCGGCGTGATCCAAGAAGTGCGCGCGGTGATGCGGGACGCCGCGATTTTGGTGGTGGACGACGCCTCCACCGACGGTACCTATCAGCGCGCGCGCACGGCCGGCGCCGACGTGTTGCGGCTGCCGTATCATTTGGGGCTCGGCGGAGGGCTGCAGGCCGGATACAAGCTGGCCTACGAGCTGGGATACGAATACGTCATTCGCGTGGACGGCGACGGCCAGCACGATCCGAAATACATCCCGGCCTTGCTCCAGAAATTGCAGGACACCGGATGCCACATGGTGATCGGCTCGCGATTTCAGAACGGGAACGGCGAGCCGGGCAATCACGGTTACACCAGCGCCGTGCGCGCCATCGGAATCTGGTTCTTCCGGCTGATGCTGCGGCCCATTCTGGGCAGGCCGGTACACGATCCGACATCGGGATTTGTGGGCGTGAATCGGGAGGCGCTGGAAGTGTTCACGGGCAGCTTTCCGCTGGAATATCCGGAAATCGAAGCCCTGGTGGTTTTGCAGCGCAAGCGTTTTCAGTTCCAGGAAGTGCCCTGCCGGATGCGGCCGCGCAAGACGGGCCGGAGCACCATCACCGCGGTAAAATCGCTGTATTACATCTTCCACGTCCTGCTGGGCGTATTCGTCAACGTTTTGAAGTTCGAAGGCCGCCGAAGCAAAAAGCCTGCGCGACAATAGAAAAATATGGAGCGTCTCCTGAATGCCACCACGGCGATCAGCGTGCTGCTGATTGGGATGGTGCTATTTTCGGTGCGCCGGTCGCACATCCGGGTGGAATATTCGGTGAGTTGGCTGGCGGCGGGCGTGATTCTGCTGGTGCTTTCGCGTTCCTACGGGGCGCTCAACTGGATCGCACGGCAACTGGGACTGGCCGATCCCCCGCTGGCGCTGCTGCTGTTGGTCTTTTGCGTGTTCGTCATCGTAATCTACCGGCTTTCGGTGGTGATTTCGGATTTGAAGGACGCCAACATCGCCATGGCGCAGCGGCTGGCGATCATGGAGTTCCAGCTACAAAACAGAGTCGAATTCCAGTTGCAGAACAAAGATGAAAAATAGCAAGGCCAGGAAAGGCAAGCGCAGCGCGGCGCCGGTGGTGATAGCGGAACCGCGCCGCAGTCCGTGGGTGTGGATCTATGCCGCCGCCGCTTTCGCGGCGCTGCTGGGGGCATTCGAGGTCTACTGGCCGGCCATCCGCGGTCCGTTTCTGTTGGATGACATGTCGCTGATGTACATGTATCCGAACGCGGCGCAAATCCCTTTTGTGGCCTGGCTGCACCAGCTTCGCCCGCTGCTGATGGTCACGTTCTGGGCCAATTTCGAGCAATCGGGCGCGCAGTCCACTTTCGGCTATCACGTGGTGAATGTGTTGCTGCACTTCTGCAACGCCATTTTTACGTTTCTGATCGTCCGGCGTGTGCTGGGCTGGGCCGCGGTGGAGGAAATGCGCGCGCGGATCCTCGCTTTTTTCGCCGCGGGGTTGTTTCTGCTGCATCCGCTGCAGACTGAATCGGTGAGTTATATCGCCAGCCGGTCGGAGACGCTGAGCGTGTTTTTTGTCTTGGCCGCACTGGCCGTGTTCGTGACTCGCAACGCCCCGGCGGCGTCCATTCCAAGGATTGCGGTATTGCTGGCGCTATTCACCGCGGCCGCCGCGTCCAAGGAGCACACTGCCGTTTTGCCCGCGGTATTGTTGCTGACCGACTACTATTGGAACTTCGAGTTTTCCCCCTCCACCATCGTGCGGAATTGGAAAGTCTATGTGCCGATCGCGGCGGGCGCCGCGTTGTTCGGCGCCTACCTCGTACGCATCCTGAGTAACAACGGGACGGCCGGTTTCCAGGTCGCGGGCGTGACTTGGTATCAATACTTTTTCACCCAATGCCGTGTGATCTGGGATTACCTCCGGCTGTACGTACTTCCGATCGGCCAGAATCTGGACCCCGATGTCGACATCTCGCGGAGCATCCTGGCGCATGGCGCGATCGTGGGGCTTGCGGCGCTGATCGCCGTGAGCGCACTGGCGTGGATCTACCGGCGGCAGTTTCCGATCGGCTCCTACGGTTGGTTCGTGTTTCTGCTTCTGCTCGCGCCCACTTCGTCCTTCGTTCCGATTCTCGATCCGATGGCGGAGCGCCGCTTGTATCTGCCCTTCCTCGGGTTGTTGCTCATTACCGTGGAGTTTGTACGGCGCTGGAAGCCATCGAGAAATGCGTTCGTGGCGGCGCTGGCGCTGTTGTTGATCGCCGAAGGGGCGCTCACGTATCAGCGCAATCTGCTGTGGGGAAGCGAAGTGGCGATCTGGAAGGACACCGTGGACAAGTCGCCGCGCAAGATGCGCCCACGCTATCAACTGGCCATGGCCGATTTCCACGCGGGTGACTGCGCCGCGTCCGTGAATGAATATCAGAGGACGGCCACGCTGGAAACGCCGGACTACGGCCTGCTGCTCGACTGGGGATTGGCCTATGACTGCGCGGGAAACACCCAGCAGGCGATCGCGAAGCTCGCGCAAGCCGTGGCGCTACACCCGAGCGCGCACACGTATTCGCAGCTCGGGCGGGAATATGGAAAAGCCGGCAACTACCCGCAGGCCCTGCAGGCGCTGACGATGGCCCAAAAGCTCGACCCTGGCTTCGCGATGACCTATTACACGCTCGGCAACGTGTATCAGGCCCAAGGCGACCTGGCGCGGGCGCGGGAAGACTATCAGACGGTGCTGAGCATCGACCCGTACAATGAACCTGCTCGCGCGGCTTTGGCGCGCCTGGCGACTCGATGATCCGGATCGGGATCAATGCTCTGTACCTGATTCCGGGAGGCGTGGGCGGCACGGAGATTTATCTGCGCAACCTGCTGGCGGGCCTGGCGGCGATCGATGCGGAAAACCAATACGTGGTTTTCACGAATCGCGAAACGGGCGCGGACCTCGTGCCGGATCATCCCAACTTCTTGCAAGCGCCGCAACCGGTTCGCGCCAGGTTTCGACCCGCGCGGATTATGTGGGAGCAACTCGCGCTGCCCTGGGAAGCGCGAAAGTACCGGCTGAATGTTTTGTTCAACCCGGGATTCACAGCGCCCGTGCTGTGCGGCTGCCCGATGGTGACCATCATCCACGATCTGCAGCACAAGCGGCATCCGGAATATTTCCGGCGCGTGGATCTCCCGTTCTGGAATTTTTTCGTATGGGCAGCGGCCAAGCGTTCGCGCGGCGTGCTCACCGGTTCCATGGCCGCTCATGACGATATCCAACGCTATTACGGCAGGGCGGCGGAGGTGATCCAGCACGGGGTGGAGCGCGAGTTCTTCCAGATCGCACAGCACCGCGAGCCCCAGGACTATTTGCTGTGCGCCTCCACTTCGCATCCGCACAAGAATCTTCGGCGCCTGCTGCGCGTGCATGCGCAGATGAAGAACGCGCCGAAATTGGTGCTGACCGGCGTACGGGGGCTCGCGGCGAAGGAAATTGAGGCGTTGGCTGGGGATTCGATCGAAATCCTGGGCTGGGTGCCGCGCGAGCGCCTCTATGAACTGTACCGCTGCGCGCTGGGTATGATCTATCCCTCCACCTTCGAAGGCTTCGGATTGCCGGTGCTCGAAGCGATGGCGGCATGTGTTCCGCTGGCCTGCTCCGACATCCCGCCGCTGCGCGAGATCGCACGCTCGACGGTGCATTTCTTCGATCCGGCGAACGACCGCGAGATGCGGGACGCGCTGCTGCTGCTCGCTTCCGGCAAGATTTCGACCGAAGCCGCGCAGAATCGTGCCGCGCAATTCACCTGGGAGAAAAGCGCGCGCGCCACGCTTGCCTATCTGAGCAGATGCTCAAGCTGAATGCGGGTGTCGGTTTTCGAATCGCGGTACTTGACGATCACCGGCGTATATAGCGACAGGCCCCAATCGAGTCCGGGACCGGAGGTGATGGCGCGCGAGCCGGCAACGACGACGGCGTTTTCGGGTATCACCAGTGGATCTTCGTCCGTGGCGCGATAGATCTGGCCGCTCGCCACGTCGTAGACCGGTGTGGAGCGATTCAGGATCACGCCCGAACCCAGCACGGCGCGCTTTTTCACGACGGTTCCTTCATACACGCCGGTGTTGCCGCCCATCAGCACTTCGTCCTCGATGATCACGGGCAGCGCGCCTACCGGCTCGAGCACGCCGCCAATCTGGGCCGCGGCCGAAATGTGGCAATTCGATCCCACCTGCGCGCAGCTTCCGACCAGGGCGTGCGAATCGATCATGGAGCCGTCGCCCACCCAGCTTCCCGTGTTGATGTACATGGGCGGCATGCACGTCACGCCTTTGCCGATGTAGCAGCCGTCGCGAATACTGGAGCCGCCGGGAACGATGCGAATGCCGCGATCGGCGGAGATGCGCTGAACCGGGAAAGTGGCCTTGTCGAACCAGGGTTGGCGCGTGGCATGGATGGACATGTCGACGACCGTGCCCATGCGAAACCCGAGCAGGACGCCTTTTTTGACCCAGGCGTTGACGCGCCATCCGGTTTTCGTCGAAGCGTCGGGCTCAGCCGCGCGAATCGCGCCACTATTCAGTGCCAGCTTGAAGCGCTGGAAAAGATCAAAATGTTCGTTGCTGTACTCGGATGGTTTTTCGTCGAAAAGCTTTTCGATCTCAGACCGCATGCACGCTCCGTCCGGCGAGCGGACCCCCAGCCATCAAATGCAAAGCTTCGAGGACCTTTTCGATCTTGGCGAGATTGGCGGGATTGGGCGGGCACAGGGGCAACCGCCAGACGGGTTCGAGCAGACCCATCAGCGCCATGGCCTGTTTCACCGGAATGGGATTGGATTCGACGAAGTTCACTTCCATCAGCGGCAAATACTTGCGCTGGAGCTCGCGCGCGCCCGGGAAATCGTTGCGCAGCGCGCGCTGGATGAGTTCGGTGAACTCGCGTGGAATTTCGTTGGAGATCACTGAGACTACGCCGTGGCCGCCCAGAGCGATCAGAGGAATACTGATGGCGTCGTCGCCGCAGAGCACGGCGAAGCTCGAAGGAGCCTGCTGCACCACTTGCGCCATCTGGCCGATGTTGCCGGATGCTTCCTTGACGCCGATGATGTAGTCGATTTCCGAAAGGCGCTTGAGCGTGGCGGGTTCCACGTTGACGCCCGTGCGGCTTTGCACGCTATAAACAATGATGGGCAGTTTCACGGCGGCGGCGATCGCCTTATAGTGCCGGTAGAGGCCTTCCTGCGTGGGCTTGTTGTAATACGGCGTGACGGAGAGGATGCCGTCCGCGCCCATGGCCTTGATCTCTTTGGCCAGCTCGATGACTTCGGCGGTATTATAGCCGCCCGCGCCCGCGAGCACCGGCACGCGGCCCTTCGCTTCTTCGAGCGTGATTTCGACCACGCGCAGGTGCTCGGAACGCGTGAGCGTGGGGCTTTCGCCCGAGGTCCCGCAGGGCACCAGGAAATTGATGCCTTCCGCGATCTGCCGCCTCACCAGCGAGCGCAGCGTGCGCTCGTCCAAGGAACTGTTCGAAGCCCCGTCCTCGTGGAACGGTGTCACCATGGCAGTGCCACAACCTTGAAACAACATTTTCAGCCTCCAAACAGAACGTCGCTAAATTCGTAGAATCCTTTGCGCCCGATAATCCATTGTGCCGCTTTCAGAGCGCCGCGGGCGAAGCCTTCCCTGCTGCGGGCGGTGTGACGCAGGGTGACCGTGTCGGCTGCGGAATCGAAGCCCACCTCGTGCGTGCCCGGATGCGCGCCGGCGCGGCTGGAGCTCGCGTCGATAGGGCGCGCGTATCCCGCGGCTTTCATGCGATCGACGAGCTGGATCAGGGTGCCGGAGGGTGCATCCTTCTTGGTGATGTGGTGAATCTCCCAGGCCCAGGCGCCGTATTCTTTTTCGTTCGCGAACAGCCGCGCCGCTTCACTCACCAGGCGCGTGAAGATGTTCACGCCAACCGAAAAATTGGGACTCCAGACCAGAGCGCCCCGGCTCGCTTCGATCAAGGCTCGTGCTTCAGCCAGATGACCGCCCCAGGCGGTGGTTCCGACGACGATGGGGATCCCTAGCGCCGCGGCCTTTTGAATATTGCCGAGCACCGCCGAAGGAACCGAGAATTCCACGGCAACGTCCGCGCCCTCTAGCGGCTCCTCGCGGTCGACATCCACGCGCGCGGTGACGGTGAATCCGTATTCGGGCGCGAGCTGATCGAGCAAGCGGCCCATTTTTCCGTAGCCGACGATGGCGAGGTTAGGCATCTGGGTTATTTAATCAAAAACAGCCGGGTCGAGCTGGGAGAAAAATTCGTTGTGCAGCAGTTCCACCGCGCGCTTGAGCTCCGTGCCCGCGACCACGAATCCCAGATTCAATTCCGACGCACCTTGCGAAACCATGCTGACATTCACGCCGTTGAGCGCTTTGAACACGCGCGCCGCAACGCCAGGAGTGTGCCGCATATTTTCGCCCACCATGCAGATGATAGCTTGGTCGGCATCGACGGAGACCTCCGCGAATTCACGGAGCTCCGCCGCGATCGCTTCGACGCGCTCGGGCTGATCGAGAGTCAGCGAGACGCTCACTACGGACGTCGCGATCATATCGATGGACGCCTGATGGCGGTCGAAAACTTCGAAGATGCGCCGCATGAAGCCATGCGCCATAAACATGTGTGTAGAGCAAATGTTCAAAACCAGTACTTTTCGTTTGCAGGCGATCGACTTCACGACATTTTTGCTGGGAACCGCCGCGGATTGGATGCGCGTGCCCTCCACTTCCGGCCGCCGCGAGTTGAGGATCATCACCGGAATATCGCGGTCGATGGCCGGCATCACGGTGGCCGGGTGCAGAACCTTCGCGCCGAAGAAGGCCAATTCCGCGGCCTCGGCGAAGGAGATGACTTTGATCCGGCGGGCGCCGGGGACGACATTGGGATCGGCAGTGAGCATCCCGTCCACGTCGGTCCAGATCTGGATCTCTTCGGCGCCGATGCCCGCGCCGACGATGGACGCCGTAAAGTCCGAACCGCCGCGGCCGAGCGTGGTGGTGACGCCGTTTTCCGTGCACGCGATGAAGCCGCCCATGACCACCACGTGGTGCTCGGCGAGAGGCGGGATAGCGGCCGCGAGCTTGGCGTAGGTTTGATCGAACAGCGGCATGGCCTGCGTGTGCCGATGATCGGTCACGATGACCTTGCGTGAATCAACGTGCACGGCCTTGAGGCCGTGGCGCTGAAAATAATTGGTGACGATCAGGCTCGAAAGGCGCTCGCCAAAACTGGAGATGGCGTCGATGGAGCGCGGGGTAAGCTCGCCCAAAACGGCGAGACCCTTGACGAGTTCGGAGAGTTCCTGGAAATGTTCGTCGACAGTCCGTTCCATGCCGGATTCGCGGAGATGGAAATCGCGCAGAGACATCAGCTCTCGCAAGGCTTCGTCGCGCTGGCCGGCGATGGCGAGGTCGGCGATCTTCAACAGGCGATTGGTGGTCTTGCCCATGGCCGAGACCACCACGACGGGCTTGCGCGGAAGGCGCGATTTAACGATGCCGGTGACGCGCTCAATGGCTTCGGCGGATTCGACAGAGGTGCCGCCGAATTTCATGACAATCATTAGTCCAGCAGTCCCTCCGAGTACATGAGTTCGGCGTTCAACACAGCCGCGCCCGCGGCGCCGCGCACGGTGTTGTGCCCGAGCGCCACGAATTTGTAATCGAGCACCGGGCATTCGCGCAGGCGGCCGACAAAAACTGCCATGCCGCGCTCGCGCTCGACGTCGCGGCGGGGCTGCGGGCGGTCGTTTTCCTCCATGTAGATCACCGGCTGCGGCGGCGCGCTCGGAAGATTGCGCTCTTGCGGGACGCTGCGATAACTCGCCATCGCCCGGATGATTTCGTCCTTACTCGGCTTATGCTCGAACTCCACGCTGACCGTGACCGTGTGCCCGTCAACGACCGGCACTCGATTGCAATGCGCGCTTACTTTGGCATTCAGGGGACGCAGTCCCTCGCCGGTGAAGTCGCCCAGGATTTTCTGCGTTTCCTGCTGCATCTTTTCTTCTTCGCCGCCGATGAACGGGATCACGTTCGCATTGATGTCCATGGACGCGACGCCCGGATAACCGGCGCCGGAAATCGCTTGCATAGTGGTGACGATGACGCGCCGGATGCCGAACTGTTTCAGCGGCGCGAGCGCCGTGGTGAGAACAGCGGTGGAGCAATTGGGGTTCGTCGCGATCTGGCCTTTCCAGCCCCGCACTCGCTGCTGGTGCGGAATGATTTTCACGTGATCGGGATTCACGTCGGGGATCAACAGTGGAACATCGGGCTCCATGCGATGATTGCGCGAATTCGAAACCACGACGTGGCCGGCTTGCGCGAAGGCGCGTTCGATCTCGGTGGCAACGGAAGCGTCCATGGCTGAGAAAACCAGGCGTGGCGCGCCTTCGACTGGCTTGCACTCGTGCACTTCCAGATGCTGCACGGAAGCGGGCATGGTTCCGTCCAGACGCCAGCTCGTGGCTTCGCGGTACGGCTTGCCGGCCGAACGGTCGCTCGCGCCCATCCAGGAAATGTCAAACCAGGGATGGCTTTGAAGAAATTTGACGAATTGCTGGCCCACCATGCCGGTGGCGCCCAGGATTCCTACGGGGATTCGGCTGCCGTTGCTGTTCATAAAATGCCGTTGCCATTCATAAAAGTTGTTGTGCCATTCGCTTGTAGATTTCCACTGCTTCGAGGATTTGCGCTTTCGGGATGCGCTCTTCGGTGGTGTGCGCGACGTGGATGGAGCCGGGACCGATCAGGTACGGTTTGCCCCACGCTTCGCCGAGCGCGGGAATGTCAGTAGTGAAAGAGACCACGGTGGTTTCAAAGCCGGGCAGCGATCCCAAGTGCCGCGCCGGAATGCGCAGGGCTTCGCGAACATCCACTTTGCCGTTCACAGCTTTTTCCACGTCCGCGAGCGTGCGATCGCCGCTGTCCACGAGACGAATGAACAGCTCGGCCTGCGCGTGATCGGGAATGACATTGGGCGCGCGTCCGCCCGAGATCGTGCCGATGTTCAACGTGCTCGCGCCGAGCACGGCATCCACTGGAAGCGGGACACGGCGTACTGCGGCGAGCGCGTCGAGAAGCTTTTCGATGGCCGATTCACCCAGCTCGGGATAAGCCGAGTGCGCCATGCGGCCATGCGCGTCCAGTTCCAGGCGTAGCGCGCCTTTGGAGCCGAGCGCAAGTTTGTTTTCGGTGGGTTCGCCGTTGATCAAAATTTTCGAGCCGCGCGGAGACTTCGCGGCGGCGAGTGCGCCGGCGCTGTTGCGTTCCTCGCCCACGACGAACAAAAGTCCGAGATTGCGCCGCCCGGACGCGAGCAGGTCACGCACGGCGAAGATCATGGCGGCGATGATGCCCTTGGTGTCGCAGGAGCCGCGCCCCCAGATGTGTTCATCGTCTTCGCGCGCCGGGAAAAAGGGCGGCACGGTGTCCATATGACTGGAAAACGTGACCGTGGGTTCTCCCCACCACGCGAACACGTTGTGGCGCCGCGGCTCCACGGGCATTAGTTCCGCGTGTCCGCCAAACTCGAAGGCCAACGACTGAAGACGTTCGAACAGCGCCCGGCCGATCCGCTCCTCGTTTTCAGTGATGGATTCGATGTCCACCAGCGCGTGCGTAAGTTCGAATACGTTCATGGCAATCCGCTAACAGAGGGATGGAGGAGGAAGGGCACGCGGACCGCTGCGTGCTTCCTGGTAGCGCTCCATCCGATCTCGAGTCCACGAGATCCAGATGACAGTGGGCCGGTATTAGCCGGGCCCCCCAACCGCGCTGGGCGAAAGCTGCCACAGCGAAGTTTCGGCGGATAAATTTGCCGGTCCCTTTCGCCGGGTGCCCCGAACTTCCGGGAACGCGCACCCAGGTACTGATGACCGCCGCGCCTCTACGAGGACAAATCTAAGAATAGCAGATTTGGGCAATAAGCCGGTAGTGTCTCGAATGCCTGTTGTTGGGATCAGCTTGGCGGCAGGCCGGTACCTTTAGTACTTTTCGGGGGTTACTGCTCCAGGTTCATGCTCCGCAGGAGATCCTTCATGCGCCGATTTCCACGAATCCCGTCGAACATTGGATCGATGGCCAGGGAAACCAGGTCCGGTTCGTGATCGCGATAGGATTGCTCCAGCCATTTCATCGCACCCTCGGGGTCGTGCATCGCGTATATCTCGTACATCGCGAGGCCGAAGTCCGTGCAATCCGACCTGGGCCGCAGCGCCACGAGTTCCGCGAAGCCGGCTCGCGTATCGCCATCGATGGCCCGCAACAACGCCCGCGAATATTCGGTCCCCTCCGCCGCGGCATAAGGACGAGCCTGCGCCAGCTTCCCCTGCGCCAGGTAAATCCGGGCGGTCAGATCGTCGAAAAACGGCTTTGCATCCGCCTTATCGCGCGAGCGCCGCGCTAAATCCAGAGCATCGTCGTAGCGATGCATGTAGTAGTACAGCTCGCCCATCAATCCGTCGGGAGCCGACCAGGAAGGATCCAGCACGCGCGCCATTTCGATCGTTTTCTCGGCTTCGGCGAACTGGCGATTGATGATCAGATTGGTCGCCTTCCGAAAGTAAGAGACCGGATACCGCGGGTCGATCGCGATAGCGCGCGAATATTCTTCCCGGGCTTCGGTCCATTTCCACTGCGCCTCATAGGCCAAGCCCAGCGCATCGTGCGCATCCGCCAGATTGGGGTCGAGTTGCAGGGCCTTCCGCGCCAGATCCATCCCTCGCGGACCCGCGCTCTCCCAGCTCATAATTCCGTTCGCATTCGCCACCAGATAATTCGTCGCAGCCGCGGCGTAGCCCGGCGCGAAATCCGGCGCCAACGCGATCATTTGCTCGAATAGTGGGGACGCCGCGCGCATCCGGTCAGCCCGGCGCGTCTTCGACATGCTGCTGGCGCGAAGGTATAGATCAAGCGCCTGCGCGTTGCGCGGCAACGCAGGCGCCGGCACATCGGCCGAAACGCCTAGCGCTCCGGCAACCGCCAGCGCCGCGCTGCGTTCTACTTCACCCAACCCGTTGGCCGCCGAAGTAAACGTCTGCGACCACAGATACTTCCCTGATCCTCCATCCACCAGGCTGACGATGATCTGGAGTTGGTCGCCCTGCGCGGCGACGCTGCCCGTGATCACCGCCTGCGATCGCGCTGTGCGCGCCGCCTCCACCGGATCCTTTTTGAGCGACGCCGCCGAGGCTCGTGCCATCACCTGGATGCCCTTTGTGCCCACCAGCGCGCTGGTCAAGCCGTCATGCAGGTTCACGCTGACATATTCCAGGTCCTTAGCTGGGCTCTGATCCGTGAACGGAAGCACCGCGATCGTTTTGGGGCCCCGGTGCCGGAAAGTCATATATCCCCACGCGGTCGCCACTGCAACGAATGTCATTGCGGCGGCGGTCGCCGCAAGATACCTATTCGCCGCCTTGCGCGGAGCAGGCGCGGCTTTAGATTCGACAATCAGCTCGGCGACGTATGATCCTTTCGGGAGCTCGATCCGTACCGTCTCATCGCGCCCCTCCGATTGGTAATATTCCCCGAGCTTCAATCGGAGCTGCCGCGCGGCGCTCCGGACGATGGAATCGGTTTTGGGATCGAAAGATGGGTCGCGCGCGAAAACGTCCAGGCCGATTGAGTACTCCTTGAGGTTTTCCCGATCGCCCGCGACGGATTTTTCAACAATGTGACGGAGCAGCCGGCGTAACCGGGGGCTGCTCGCGAAAACCCTGGAAGCAAGCACCCGGTCCAGCGCCTCGCGGTGGCCTTGGTCTGTCAACTTGTGGAGATATTAACATCGAACTGAAGCCGCTTCAATAGAGGTGCACGCCCCAATTTCACTCCTTTTCACTCCCGTTCGTCGCCGGAAGTCAAGAAAATGCTTGTCATGATTTCAAAAATGTGCAAACTGGCGATCTGCGCGGGCGTACTGCATGTCGCGATGTTCGCTAGTACTATCACAAACGCCACCTACTCGGTCTCCGCGGGAGGCGGCAACTGCGGGTCCAATGAGGCGTGCTCCTCCGGATCGGGCGCCGCCGGGCTGGTGACTGAACCTGTCGTCGGTGAGGGTCCTTTCAGCGGCAGCGCTCAAGCTTCCACCAGTGGGTTGCCGGCTCCCAACGTGAGCGCTTCCATTCAGTTGAGCGTAAACCCCAATCTGCCATCCCAGGGCCCGCTGGGCGGCACAGCTTCTGCCTTTCTTACCTACTATCTCGAATTGATACCGACGGTTGCAGATGCGCCGGCCGGCCCGATTCCAGTCGACGTGAGCGGTCTCATCGTCACCAACTACCAGGTGACCGGCAACGCCCCTTATGGAACGGGCAACCTGCTGGAGGGAGGGCCGGTGGATCAGGTCACCAACAGCGCCGATATACTCATCCAGAACATCGATGGAAATTCGAGTACGCTCGAGCTGTCCTTGGCTTCTAACCAAGGCAATCCTGCAGGGGTCGAGGCGACCAACCTCAACCAGTCATTCAACGATACGATTTTCATGAATCCTTCTTTAGAGACGCAGGTAAACCTGTCCGCTGACGTTAGCGCCAACATCGGCTATTGGCTAAGCCCGGTAACTCTGAGTTCAACCGCGACAATTGATCCCGTTTTCACGATTGCTCCGCAATACGCGAGCGATTTCGAGCTTGTTTTGAGCGACGGTATCGGGAACTCCCCGGCCGCGGTTCCTGAGCCGGGGAGCCGGCTGCCGGTCGCCGCCGCACTCGTACTGCTCGCCGCTTTAAGCCGCTTGCGGTCAATACGGAAACCTCGCGAGCTCTAATCTGCGCCGCGGATTTTCCGGCCGGTCGCCGTCCTCGCCCCGTTACAATGGCTGCATGGCTGCGAAGGTCAACCGCGTCACCGTCGATCTGAAGCCCTATCCCAACCTGGTGGTCATCTACCTGGGGATGCGAGCCCAATCCCTGCGCGGCTTACTGACGCTCATGCAGTTCGGACCGCGCATCCAGCTGGCTGTCGGCCAAAAACCCGACGGGTTGCTGTTGCACGAAAATTTCTTTTTCTCGCTGTTTCCGCCGCACGCGGGAATGCGGCAGTATTGGCGCGATTTCGAGTCCTTGGAAACCTGGGCGCGCTCGCTGCCGCACCAGGATTGGTGGCAGAAGTTTCTGCGCGATTCGCAAGGCACCGCATTCTGGCACGAGACGTATTTCCTCGAGGGCGGCATGGAGGCCATCTACGACGATCTGGCCACTCCGGTTGGCTTCCTACATTTCGCGCCGCAGGCTCCGGCGCACGGGCCGATGTTCGGCGCCCGCAAACGCGCGGGCAAGGGCGGAGAGCCGGCGTTGCCGGCTCCGGTTCGCGAAGAAGACCTCTAAGCGGTCTGTAATCAGATATTCACGGGCGGGACCTGCAGCCCTGGGTGAGACTGCCCGATAAATAAAATGCCGATCAAAAATGGGAACAGGATGGGTGCAGTGGGTGCGCAATCGCGCCGGCGGTTTCGCTTTGGTTGTGGGCGGCCTGCTGTCATGTGGCAGCGGCATTCTAGCTTTATCGGACTGCATTGAGGCCACGCATATCGTCTTCGCGCTGTCGTCCATCGGAGCGCAGGGCCTGAGCATCGAGGGCGACATCCAATACCAAATCCAGGAAAGCCGGCGCACCCTGCTGCGCGCGCTCACCGTCGATGAGGAAGGCGAACAACAAAAGTTCGTCCGCGAATCGCGCGTGGCCGATTCGCGCGCTGAAACGCTCATCAACCATTTGCGCTTGCTGCACATCACACCCGAGCTGGAGCGGGCGGCGCGCCAGTTCGCCATGTCCTGGTCCGGCTATCTGGAAGTGCGCGACGATGTGGCCGCGCTGATCTTCGCGGGCCGGCGCCAGGACGCCTTCCAGATGGACGTCAAGGACGGCGACCCGGCCTTTCAACAGGCCTTCGAGCGCTTGCGCGCGGTGAAGGAAGGGCTGGACCGCTTCGCCGTCGAGCAGGCGGCCCGCGTGCGAATTGCCGTGTACCGGGCGGTGGGTGAGCTGGCCCTGCTGTCCATCGTGGCTTTGGTCTCCATGCTTCTCCTGGCGCGGAGCGTGCGTCATCGCGACGTGCTGAAATCCATGCGTAAGCTGAATGCGGAGCTGCTGCGCGCCACCGAAGCCGCCGAAAGCGCCAATCGCACCAAGTCCGAATTCCTGGCCAACATGAGTCACGAGATCCGCACGCCGATGAACGGCATCATCGCGATGACGGATCTGGCTCTGGATACGCGCTTGACCGGTGAACAGCGCGACTACCTGGAAACCGTGCAAACGTCGGCGCTGGCGCTGCTGGGCGTGATCAACGATATCCTGGATTTCTCCAAGATCGAAGCGGGCCGCCTGGACCTGTGCGAGACCGAATGCGATCCACGGCGCGTGGTAAGCGAAGTAGTGAAATCGCTTTCGGCGAGCGCCCGCCATAAGCCCATTGATATTTCCTTTAACGTCGACGCGGCAGTACCGGAAATCATTCCAAGCGATCCGGGGCGTCTGCGCCAGGTACTCATCAACCTGGTGGGCAACGCGTTGAAGTTCACCGAGCACGGCCGAATTGAGATTTCACTCCATGTCGAGGCGCCCGCGGACGGCGGGCGGCTGCATTTCCGCGTGCGCGACACCGGGCAGGGCATTCCCCAGGAGCACCAACGGCGGATTTTCGAGCCGTTCGTGCAAGCCGACGGATCCATGAAGCGGGCGCATGGTGGCAGCGGGTTGGGATTGGCTATCTGCGCGCGTTTGGTAAGCATGATGGGCGGCGACATTTGGGTGGAAAGCGCCGTCGGTGAGGGAAGCACGTTTCACTTCACCATCCGGCACGGCCAGGCGCCGGCCGAGGTTGCCACGGCGGTAAACCGCGGCGCGGCGTAGGCGAGCGGCCACAATCGCCCTTCCCGCGACGTTTCGCCATCGCAGGCCTTCAGCGCTCGGTCCCGAGTCGATGTAAGCTGATAGAGCCGGATTATAATCCATTAGTTGTTCCGCGGAATTTGAACATGAGAGCTTTGATCTACACACTCGCGGCGGTCGCCATTTTCGCTGCCATTCCTTTTACTCTTTCGGCGCAATGGCCGGACTATCCCTCGCCCAATGTTCCCAAACTCGCGGACGGCAAGCCGAACCTGGAGGGTCCCACGCCGCACACGGCCGACGGCCATCCGGACCTCAGCGGACTTTGGGAATTCGTGGATGCGAATCCTCGCCCGCGCCGCGGAGCCGCGGGAGCAGCGGGTGGACCGCCGCCGGCGCCGCCTTCAGCAAACGGCCCGGCTGCAGAAAAGGCGCCCGCATCGGGGACGCCTCCGGCACCGACGGCGGGAGTGGGCCAGGGCGCGCGCCCACCGTTTCCGAGCCAGTTTTTCGACATCGGTTCCACCGTCCCAGGCGGGCTTCCCTTCACGCCGTGGGCCAAGGCGCTGCGCAAAGAGCGCACGGACAACAACAACAAAGACAATCCCGATGCGCACTGCCTGCCCATGGGCTTTATGCAGTTTCACACGCATCCTCAGCCTCGCAAGATGATCCAGACGCCGACTTTGCTGGTGATCATTTATGAGGCGAACTACGGGCTGCGGCAGGTTTTCATGGATGGCCGGCCGCTGCCGAACAACGATCCCGATCCCTGGTGGTACGGCTATTCGATCGGCCATTGGGACGGCGACACGCTGGTGGTGGAAACCACCGGCTTCCGGGATGACGTGTGGCTGGACGTGGAAGGCAGCCCGCTCACCAGCAGCGGAAAAGTGACGGAGCGTTTCCGGCGGCCTGACTTCGGGCACCTGACGATCGACATCACGGTGGAAGATCCGAAGGCTTACACGCACCCCTGGACGGTGCGGATCAACCAGAAGCTCATGCTCAACACCCAGCTCATCGAATTCATCTGCAACGAGAACGAGAAGTCGGACGCGCATTTGGTAGGGAAACAATAGAGCAACGGAATTGAGTCGCGCGCCCGCGCAGGCGCGAGAAGCGGAGGGGTCCTCAATGCCCGACGAGAACACGGTTGACGTTTCCGAAATCATCGAACGTCAGAAGTTCGGCGGGTTCCTTCTCGGCCTGGTGACAGTCTCCTGGATCATCACGTTTTTCGACGGCTTCGACACGAACCTCATCAGCTTCGCCGCCCCCTATTTCGCGTCCGGCTACCACTTGAGCAAAGTCCAGCTGGGAAATATTTTCGCCATGGGCCTGCTCGGAACCTTAATCGGCGGATTCATTTTGGGCTACGTGGGCGATCGCATCGGACGCCGTCCGTCGGTAATTTTGGCAACGGCCGGTTTCGGTGTACTGACGCTCGGTTTCACGCTGGCGAGCGGCTATTGGTCGCTCTTCAGCCTGCGCCTGATCACCGGCATTCCTCTGGGCGGGATGCTGCCGCTCGCCTGGGCGCTGAACATGGAATATGTGCCCAAGCGCTACCGGGCGACGGTGGTGACGGTGATCATGATGGGATTTTCCGTCGGCACCGGATTCGGCGGGCCCATCGCGGTATGGCTGATTCCGAGATTCGGATGGAAAGAGGTTTTCGCGCTCGGCGGGCTCGCGGCCATCTCCTGCTCCGGAATTTTGTTCGTCACGCTGCCGGAATCGATTCGTTTTCTCGCCAGCAAGCGCCGCGCGCCGGAGCGCATTGCCGAGATCTTGAGGCGCATCGCGCCCGGCGAACAACTTCCCGAGCAGGCGAACTACGTAGTCGCCGATGAGCCGACGCTTCAAAAGGACTTCAAACCGTCGCTGCTATTTTTGGGCGAACTGAAAAAGATCACGCCGCTGATCTGGCTGGGGTACATCGCCAGTTCCTTCGCCGTGTATTTCCTGGTGAACTGGACGCCGCTGGTATTTGAAGCGCTTAAGTTCAGCCGCGGCCAAGCGGCGACGGCGGCGTCGCTTGTTTCGTTGATGGGCGCGGTCGGAGGCCTGGCGCTGATGCGCTTCACGGACCGGCGCGGCGCGATGGCCGTTACGGTGATGCCGCTCGCGACCATGGTTCTGCTGCTGGTGGCCAGTTTCGTCGATTTTCCGCAGCGCGCGTTTCTCGCACTCATCGCCTGCATCGGATTCTTCCTGGTGGGCGGGCAGTTCGGCGTGATCAGTATTTGCGGCTTATTTTATCCGAGCGCCTATCGCGCCAACGGTGCCGGATGGGCCAGCAGCGTGGCCAAGATCGGTTCGGTGATGGGCCCGCTGGTGGGCGGCTGGGTGCTATCGACCAGTCTGCCGGTGCGCAATATTTTCGCGGTGCTGGCTATTTGCCCCGCCGTGATGGCCGTCTGCATTTACGCGGTGGGCCGCATGCATAGCCGGATGCTGGGGCGCGAAGCGCTGGTCGAATTGGCGCAGTCGTCGGGAGCGGCAGCGGCCG
This sequence comes from Bryobacteraceae bacterium, assembly GCA_030039005.1. The sequence goes on along the minus strand of JASHQT010000461.1, from coordinate 15,927 downwards.
GAATGGCGCCGGGCGCTCTCCCCGGCACTTCCAGATGATCCAGGAGTTGCGCAGCAACCGGGTGAATAACCCGATGCGGCGCGCGCAGTGGCTCGCGCTGGGGCTTTCCGACGAGGATCTCGAGAAGCCCAAGATCGCGGTGGTCAATTCGTCGTCCGAGCTGGCAATCTGCTTCAGCCATCTGGACGGCGTCGCCAAAGTGGTGAAGGATGCGGTGCGCAAGGCCGGCGGCGTACCGTTCGAGATCCGGACCATCGCGCCGAGCGATTTCATCATCAATTCCGCTCGCGGCGGCAACTACATTCTGCCCAGCCGCGATCTGCTGACCAATGACATCGAAGTGGCGGTGGAGGGCGCGCAGTTGGACGGCATGATCTGTCTTGCGTCTTGCGACAAAACGATGCCCGGCCAGGTGATGGCCGCTGCGCGGCTCAATATCCCAACGCTGATCGTCGTCTGCGGCTATCAAAAGAGCGGCGAGTCCTCGGGCGCGCATTGCGACATTGAGGATGTGTTTGTCGCGTCCGCGCACGCGCAGATGGGGCGCATCACGCCCGATCGATTGCGCGACATGAGCGCCAATGCGATTCGCGGCCCGGGCGTTTGTTCGGGCCTCGGCACGGCCAACACCATGCACTCGGTCTGCGAAGCGCTGGGGATGTGCTTGCCGGGCGCCGCGCCCGTGCGAGCTAACAGCGAAAAAATGTTCGAGTGTGCGCGGCAATCCGGCGCACGAATTGTCGAGATGATTTGGGAGGACCTGCGGCCGCGCGCGATCCTCAAGCCCGCCTCCTTCGCCAACGCCGTGGCGATGGTGCTGGCGATCAGCGGATCCATTAACGCCATCAAGCATCTGCAAGCCATCGCGGTGGAAGCACAAGTCGATGTCGATGTGTACAAGCTCTTCGATGACTTCGGCCGGCGAGTGCCGGTGCTCGCGGCCATTCGGCCGAACGGAGAGTATCCCATCGAAGCGTTCGAGGACGCAGGCGGAGCGAGGGCGGTTTTAAAGCAACTCGAGCCGTTGCTCGCGGGCGATGCCATCACCGCGACCGGCCTGACGATGGCGCAGAACTTGGCGGGTGCGGCGGTCGTCGATCAAGAAGTAATTCGTCCACTATCACGCCCGTATTCGAGCCAGCCTTCGATCGTTCTAGTGCGCGGCAGCCTGGGCCGCGGCGTCGTGAAGATCGGCGTCGGGCATGAGGGCCGCCCGGCGCGCCATCGCGGTCCCGCGAAGGTGTTCGAAGACCGAGTGCCCGCGCTCGAAGCGATTCGCAACGGACGCATTCAAGCGGGCGATGTGGTGGTGCTGCGCGGCGATGGCGTGAAAGGCGGGCCCGGCATGGGCGGAGCCGCGAACATGGCCGTGTTTGCGCTGGATGGCGTCGGCCTGGCGCTGCAGGTGGCGGTCGTCACCGACGGCCAGATGTCGGGGTTGGCGAACAAGGGGTTGGTGGTGGCGGAAGTAGAGCCGGAAGGGGGAGTGGCGGGGCCGCTCAGCGTGATCCAGGATGGCGATATCGTGTCCATCGATGTGGCCGAGCGGCGAATGAATCTCGAGGTTCCTGAAGCTGAACTTCAGGCGCGGATGGCGCACGTGCATCCGATCGCGAAGCCCGCGCGCGGCTGGTTGTCGATTTACCGGCGCAACGCGCTGCCGCTCGACGAGGGCGCCGCGCTGGTCGATCGACAGCCGCTACGAGAGAGCTGAGCAAGGCCCTGTAGTTGTTTAGCCGCCGGGCTTGAGCAATACAAAGACCTGTCGAACGCAGCTTTTGTCCTTGAGCGTTAACCGCCGTGGCCCGGCGAGCAACTGATTCGTCTTCGGATATCCGGCCGCAAAAACCGAGAGCTGGTAGTTCCCGTTCGGCAAACCGTCGAACAAAAATCTGCCGTTGCTGTCCGATTCGGCATAGCGCGTGAGATGATCCGCCTGCAGTTGAAGAATGATCCCGCTAACCGGCGATCCGATCGCCGTGGGTTCATGCAGCGGATCGATGGCCAACTGGCTCTTGCGGTCGCTGGTGGCGAATCCCTCGATGCGGGACGAAGCATCGGGCTGATTCTTGTAAAAGAAAAGATAGCCGAGGTCCTCGCCGGCTTCCGAGAGGCGCTTGGTCCTCATGCAAGTGCTGGTGAAGGAATAGTCGGCGCCTTCTTCGTTGTTCGCAAAGACAAGGTACGTTTCGCCGAGTTGGAAGTCGAAACCGCAATCGCCGCTTGCAGTCCAAACGTCGAGGGCTGCGGGCGGAGTTTTGTCGTCGTCGCGCTTGGCATCGTCATCGTCTCCTTGCTTGTAGAGCACTTTCACTTGGAAATGGACTCGCATGCCTCGATCGAGCGAAGAATCCAACAGCGCGCTGACCTGCTGAATGCTGTCCGCCGATTGCACCAGCCGCTTCTGCACATCGTCCACTTGCGGAAACGTCGCTAAATACGCGTCTTTCACCTGACGCAGCGCGTCAGCCGACGGATGTTCGTGGGCACGCACGAAGGCATCGTTCAGAACTTTCATGCCCGGCTGGTTCGCTCCGTACCAGCGGCTCATAAAGAGAGGCTGAATCGATTGAACCGTGCCGACGAAAACCAGATCGCTGACTCGTACTTCTTTGCAGGCACCGAACGATGCTTCGCACTGGCAAGCACCGGCTGGCCAGCAACCCACCGATACAAGGCCGATCAGCAAAACTTCACGCAGCATCCCACTACCAAGTCTAGAACTTCACTCCCAACTCGACCCATGCCCGGCGCGGCGGACCAGGAGAAAAGAACGTGGAACTGAGCGAAGGAACCTCTCCGGCATAGGGTCCGGTGGCGAAGGCCGGGAACGGCAGGGACTGAAATGAGCCCTGCGCCGTCAACACCGTGTTCGAGAGCCAAGCCGCCGTGTAGTATTCGTGATTTAACAGGTTGTCGATCTGGAGCGCCAAATACAAGTGGCGGTTGATATCGTAGTGCGCGCGGAAATTCGTGATCCCATAGCCGGGCGAAACACCGGGGCCGAGATAGTAGACCCCGTCGGCCGTGTAGGCGTTATTCTCATTGCCGCGAGCGTAAGAACTTGAGTTCACGACTTCGTTGACCTCAAACAAAAGTTTTCGCGTCGCCTGATAGAGCAAGTATCCTTTCCCGGTCTGCTTGGGAATGAGGGGAATTCGATTCCCTGGGTGAACGGTGATCGTGCCTGAAAGTCCCGGATATCCCTCCAATGCGAGATTGTTCGTGTTGTTGGAAGAGCCGTCCAGAGTCTCGACGCTCTGATAAGTCGCCGAAAGAAATGTCCAATCCAAGCCCCAGGTCACCGGCCCGATGCGTCCATCCAGGTTCGCGTCGAATCCTTCGCGCAATGTCTTGGCGAAATTCTGGAAATATCCCGTGCCGAGGATCGGCGCCGCGACGAACAGAATGTCATTGTGATTTTCGTCGCGAAACGCGCCCACGTTCCAGCTCACGTTGTGGAATCCCGGGATCTCCGGCTTGCCGCGCACCCCAGCTTCCCAAGTATCGGTGACCACTTGTTGCAGCGGCGGATCGGCGGATAGCGCATTGGGCAAACTGCATGGCGCGGTCGGGGAGGCGCAGCCAAGCTCAATCGACGTCGGCGCGCGGCCTCCTTGCGCGAATCTCGCATAGGCGTTCACGCTGGGAATCGGACTCCAGGTGATTCCAACCGCCGGGTTGAAGCGTTGAAATATATAGTCGCCGGTCAGCGAATTCGGCCCAGGCGCCGGATTGATCAGATCGAGATTGTTGACCGTGTCGCGGTTGTAGCGCCCCGAAACGGTCACGTTCACCGTCTTCCAGAGCGTAAGCGTGTCGGCAAAGTAAAGGCTCCAGTTGGGCGTGTGTCCGCTCAAACCCACCGCCGATCCCGTATCCCAGGACGGAACCCCGACGAGGGCCCAGTTCGGAAGAGTATAGCCGTAATCCGTGGTTTGCGTGTACGTGACGTTGTTCCAATCGCCCAAGGCTCCGGCGGCGAATTGGTTGCGCCCAAGGCCTGGATTGGTGACCCAGGTGAATTGCCCCGAGAACCCGTAATCGTTCTGCACTTCCTTCGAATAGACAATCACGCCGTCACAGGTGCCGTCCGGATTGCCCCCCGGCGTCAGTGCCTCCGCAATGCAGGCCCAATAGGGAAAGGGTGTATTGGTGATGTTGGCGCCGCTCGCCGGAAAGCCGGTGTAACCAGCTGCGGCGAGGACCTCCTGCTCCGCCGGAGTCGGCTGATAGATGTCATTGCCCACCACGTCGCCGTTAAAGTTCGGGTTGACCGTTTCCGTGCGGATGTTGCGGAACCAGGCGTTGCCGGTGAACGTGAGATTGTCGCTGAAGGAGTGCCGCGCAATGAAATTGAACAAAGGAGCACGATTGGCCGTCACGTCGCCCACCGAATAGCCGCTGGTGTAATTGGTCTCCAGTAACCGGAAGTCTTGAACGCCGTTGCCGAGCAGCGTGTTGTAGGCGTATGACATGGTGAGCGCCAGATCGGTTTTTGTCGTGCGCCAGCCGATCCGTCCGAATCCCTGGCGTACATCGGAGGGCGAAGCATAACGCCAGCCCGATTCATGGAAGCCGAGTCCGGAGAAAAACCAGTTGAAGCCGGTGGCTTTGCCGCCGCCATACTCGCCTTCCACCTCCTTACGGCCGCTGGATCCGTATAACACATGGCCCGCCCATCCGGGATTCGTGAGCCCGCTCTTGGTGGTGACTGAGATCGCTCCTCCGAGGGTGTTCAGTCCATATAGCGGATCGGATCCAGGAATCAGGGCCATTTCCGAGACAGAGTCCTTGGGAATCAAATCCCAGCTCACCACGTCGCCGAACGGCTGATTCTGCCGCACACCGTCGACATACACCGAGATGCCTTCCGGCGTTCCGAGCAGAGGCGATGCCGTGTAGCCGCGGAAATTCACATCGGGTTGGAACGGGTTCTCCGCCATTTCATTGATGAAAACGCCGTTCAGCTCCCGATTCAAGAAATCACCTAGATCGAGCGCGCCGCTGTTTTCGATGTCTGCCGCGCTGGCCGTCTGGACGGGCGCCGCGATCTGGTCAATGTTGAGATCCGTGCCTGCTAGTGGGGTTTCGGAAACCACATCCACCCTCGCCGACTGAGCCCCGATCTCCATGGACACGACGCGAGTAATCGGCGCGCTGGACTGAACATGGATCGTGATCGTTTGTGTTGTGAACCCTGACTTAGAAATCTGCAGCCGATAGCGGCCGAACGGCAGGTTTTCGAGCACAGCCGTTCCCTGCTGGTCCGTTTTGAAGTCACGCGCCATACCCGCGCCGAGGCTTTCCAGTCTCCCCGAAGCCTCGATCGGGGCGCCGGTGGGGTCGTTGACCTGCACGCGAAGTTCGCCGCTGGGAGGCTGGGCATTGAGAAGGCAGGCGAAAACGAGAAGCGCGCAGCCACGGTAGAAGTTAATTTGCGCGAGCATCGCTTCCCAGGGGCCGATCGGTATGGAAATATTTCTTGTAGGCTTCGATCCAGTTGCCCGCGATCTCGCGCTGCGCCGTCGCCAAATCGAGCTTTCCGTCGCAGACCAGCCCGCGCAGATGATCCTCCAGCATGTCCTTCACACGCGCGTTCCAAATTGTCGCCGAATTGGACTGCGGCCATAGATTCCGAATGTCATCCGCGCCTCCCAGAGCAGGCGTGATCAGGTAATCCACTTCGTAGGCTTCGGGCTCGGCGGACGCGATCCCGTATTCGGCGAACACACGTTTTCGAAGCGCGGCCGGGACGGGCTTGTTGTTGGCGCCGGGTTCCATGCAAATCTTGCTTTGGTCGAGCAGGACTGTGGCCCCGGGAGTGAGACTGGGATTCGGGACGCTAACGGCCACGAATCCCACTGCGCGGCGCTGCAGCCAGCCTCGAGCGCCCGCCCCGCCGACTGCGAGCCCCAGCAACACCGCGGCGGCAGCCCAGCCCCAAGGCCGGTAAATCGGGGCCGGGCGAGCCCCCAGCTCGGCAATCCGAGCCTTCAGCAGCGCTCGCGGCCCTTCGTGCGAAAGAATTTGAGGCTCGATGCTCTCGCGCTCGAAACGGAGAAAATCCGCGGCGGCGCGTTGTAGCTCCTGCTGGCGGTCCCGGCACTCCGGACAAGCCGCAAGGTGCGCCTCCACTCGCGCGGCGGCGCGAGGCGCGAGCTCGCCATCGATCGCCAGCAGTAGGTCTTGATCGGAAAGATGAGATTCGTCAGGCAGCATATTGGCGCCCCTTCAGCGCTGAACGGCGCGCGCGATTTGCGCCAGCGACCGCTCCAGATAACAACAGACAGAACCCAGCGAGATATGGAGAATCGCCGCGATCTCGCGATAGCGCAGCCCCTCGGCGCGCAGATACAAGCACCAGCGGCTTTGTTCAGGTAAGGCGCGCACCACCGACCTGAGCCGCCGTTGCGTTTGATAAAACGCGAGCAGATCTTCCGGGTTGGGCGCGGAATCGATAGCCGCCGGGTCCCCGTCCGCCAGTGGCGCGGCACTCTGGAGATCCTTCCTGGAACGCTGGCGTTTCTTAAGCGCCAGGTTGTGAGCCGTCCGGAACACCCACCCGCGCACATTGGGGTGGGACTTCCCGCGCCGCAGATGCTGAAACAAGGCCAGAAAAGTTTCCTGGACCACGTCCTCGGAGTCGTGCGAGCTCAAAGGAAAACCCGATAAATATCGCAGCAGAGGAACTCTCAATTCGTCGAACAGACCGGAGACCTCATCCTCGAATCGCGCGGAGCTCTCGCAGGCTTCCGCCACGGATCCGGCAAATGCGACATTCGATTCCGGCATCGGCCTCTAACTGGATATTCTGCGAGAGGCCGTTTTGTTCAGACTTTTTTCAGGATTTCTTCAACACGGAGGTCAGTGCGCGGCGGCCGTGGTCCAGGAAGGCGCATCGCTTGCGGGGAAGGACTCCTCGCCGGCCTCGTCCACTTCGTCTTCCGGCTCTTCTTCTGGCTCCTTGGAGTCGGGAGTTCGGCCCTTTTCAGGTTTCTCGCTCTTTCCGCCCATATACATACGATGACCCCATGCGGCAAAAGTTTCGCCCGGTCACTTGTATCGCAATACCCCCTAACGCCTGACTCGGACGGTAACCTGTTCAATGACAGTATGCCCGAATCCATCCTCTGCCAGCAACGTATAGTCTGTGGTCACTGAAGGTGAAACTTGCAAACAGTGCACCATCGCCGGTTGGAGTTCTTGTACCGGTGGCTCGATTCGTACCGACTTCGCGTTATAAACTCCGTAGCAGACCAGAGTGCGATCTCCTTTGCGAATACTACCAGGACTGGCGTAAAACTGTGAGATTTTGAGTTCGCCGCCGCCCAATCTTGCAATCGTGCGGCGCGCTTGCTCTGCTTCGATCGCCAGCGTTGCCCGCTCTTGATTACGACGAACGCGCCACCGGGAATAGAAGATCGGACCATCGTATATAGCAAACGCAACGATCAGGACAATTAAGACCGGCGCAGCCTTGCGAAGCAGGTGAAGCATCCGCCTCGAGCGTAACGCAATCGCACGCACCTGGTCACTCGTATCTTAGGGCAATCATGGGGTCCACGCGCGCGGCCCGGCGGGCAGGGATCAGGCAGGCCACCAAGCCGACCGCGGCCAGCAACCCGGCCACGCTCAGCATGGTCGGCGTGTCCCACACGCCCACGCCGAACAGTAGCGTAGCGAGAAATCGCGCGAACCCGATCGCGCCCGCGAAGCCGAGCGCCAGGCCCACGATCATCATCCACACGCCGCCGCGCAATGCCAATGCCAACAGGTTACCGCTGGTTGCTCCCAAGGCGGCGCGAATCCCCATCTCGTTGGTCCGCTGCGCCACTGTGTACGACACCACGCCATAGATTCCGATGGCCGAGAGCGCCAGCGCGATGGCGGCGAAGACGCCCAGCAAAACCGATCGCAAGCGGTCCGAAGACATGGAGTCCGTCTTGATCTGATCGAGCGTCTTCATATCGGTGAGCGGCTGATCCTTGTTGATGTTGTACACCGCCTGGTGGATCGCCTTCTCGAGGAACTCCGGTTTCATCGTTGCCCGCACCACCAGGCCGCCAAAGTACACCGGGCTCTGATCGTTCGTCACGTACATTCCCGGACTGTCGATCTTCGCGTCCAAGCCATTAACGCGTTCATCAGCCACCACGCCGACGATTTGCCAGGGGACTTCCGCGCCGAGTTGCGTCTTGCCGGGAATGATCTGTTGGACCAGGATTGTGTGCCCCACGGGATTTTCCTTGGCCAAGTATTTCCTGGCGAAAGTTTCATTGATCACCGTCGCTGGCGGCGCTCCCGCCACATCGTGACCGTTCAATGGCCGCCCTCGCAGCACCCGCATACCGAGGGCTTGGAAATACGAAGGCGTGACCATTTTGAAAAAGCAGGCCTGCCGGTTCGCGCGATCCACCGTGGCCCGTCCGCCGATTTGAAATGGCATCCCGTAGCCCCAGCCTTGCAAGGGCAGGGCGGAAGTGAAGGCGACGTCGCGCACTCCGGGAAGCGCGCCGATGCCCGCGGCAATGGATTGCAGATACGCGTTGAGCTGGCGCGGATCGGGATAGCGCTCTTCCGGGATCGGCAGGCCGGCAGTGATGACGTTGGTGGAATCGAAACCCATGTCCGCGGCCAGCATGCGCGAAAAACTGCGGATCAGCAACCCCGCGCCCGTCAGCAGCACGAACGCCAGCGCCACCTGCGCCACTACCAGTGCGCTGCGCAGTGCGCGCCGTCCCGCGCCCGCCGAAGCGCTTCGCGTTTTGGTTTTCAGGACCTCAGCGAGATTGCCGCCCGTGGTAATGATGGCCGGCGCTAGTCCAAAGACGATGCCGGTGAGCACCGAAAGCGCCAGGGTAAATAGTAAAACGCGCCAATCCAAGTGCACGTCGGCTTCGGCGGGAAGCGTGAACGGCGGGACCGCGGCCTTCAGCGCCGCCATGCCCGCGTAGCCCAGCGCGAGGCCCAGTGCGCCTCCGGCCACAGACAATAAACCGCACTCCGTGAGAAATTGCCGGATGATTCTCCGCCGCTCCCCTCCCAATGCCGCGCGAATCGCAATCTCGCCGTCGCGCGAGGCCCCGCGCACGAGCAGCAGGTTGGCCAAATTCGCGCAGCTAATCAGCAACACCATTGCCACTGCGCCCAGCAGCACGTATAACGACTGCTTCAGGCCGCTATTGACGATCGTGTCGGCGAACGGCTCCACCACCACGCCCCAGCCCTTGTTCGAATCCGGATAGTCGTGCGCGATGCGGGCGCCGATCGCGTCCATCTGCTTTCGCGCGGCCTCCAGTGTGACGCCGGGTTTCAGCTTGGCGAACGAAATGAACCAGTGGAAGTTGCGCGTCATATTTTCCGGCTTGAATGCCAGAGGAACCCAGACTTGCGCGTACCCGCGATCGAAGGACGGTGCCTCAGGAAGCACGCCGGCCACGGTATACGGCTCGCCATCCAATCGGATGGTGCGCCCAATCAGCTTCGGGTCGGCTCCGAATCGCGTCTCCCAGATGGCGTGGCTCAGGATCACCACATGGTCCTTACCCGGCTGATCCTCATCGGCCGCGAAGGTTCGCCCCAGCACGGGCCGTACTCCGAAAATATCGAAATAGGGCGCCGATACGTGTCCCACTCGAAGTTGAACCGGTTCACCCAGGTCCGTGAGCGTCTTCTGCCCGCCGTTGACAGCGGCCATATGCTCGAACACCGTGTTTTGGTTGCGCCAGTCGAGAAAATTCAACGTCGAGATCCCGTTGCGGTCACCCAGCGGCGGTTTCTCCAGCACCCGCACAATGCGATTGGCGTCGGCGTACGGCAGAGGCTTCAACAAGACCGCGTCGACGAAGCTGAAAATAGCCGTATTGGCCCCGATGCCCAGCGCCAGCGTCGCGAGCGCTATAACCGTGAAGCCCGGGGTCTTGAGCAAGGTCCGCACGCCGTAGCGCAGGTCCTGAACGAATCCGGTCAAAGCGCACCTCCGTCCATTGCAGACTTAGACGAAGAACGCGTGGAAATGTTCCGAGGTTACTGGACTGTGGCATCCTGAAATCAACTGCAGCGATGCACAAATTCGTCCGTTGGCGTTTTCTGGCCGCCGGTCCCCTGGCCGGTTTCATTCTGATCTGCGCCGCATTCGGCGAGCGCCCGTTCCGTGAGTACCCGGGCTACGAATATGAGATTGGCCAGGTGCCCATACCGCCGGATTGGCGCGTTCCCGGCGAATGGACCTTCGCGCGCCTCATGTATCCTTCGCAACACCTCTTTTATCCCGGCGAGTACCCGCGGCCGTATCATGCCAACTGGTGGGACGGCCGAACGGACTGGACTATCGATTATCCGCGCTCGGACCGCCACTTGTCCGCCGCCGTGCGCCGCCTCACGCGCATCCAGACGCGGTCGGTCGAAGAGCCGGTGGATCTGCGCGACGGCGACGAGGTGTATAACTGGCCGTGGTTATACGGCGTCGAAGTGGGGCACTGGGACCTCACCGACGCTCAGGCCGCCAAGCTACGCGATTTTCTGCTGCGCGGCGGATTCTTCATGTGCGACGATTTCCACGGCACCATGGAGTGGAACATCTTCCTCTCCGGGATGAAGCGGGTGTTTCCGGATCGGCCCATTGTGGACATCGAAAACGGCAGCGCGATCTTCCACACCATTTTCGATCTCGACGATCGCTACCAAGTGCCCGGCGAGCAGTTCGTCTACACCCATCGCGTCTACGAAAAGGACGGCTTCGTGCCGCACTGGCGTGGGATTTACGACGATAAAGGTCGGATCATGGTCGCCATCTGCCACGATATGGACCTGGGCGATTCCTGGGAAAACGCCGACAATCCGCTGTATCCCGAAAAATACACGGCGCTCGGGATGCGCATCGGAGTCAACTACGTCGTGTACGCGATGACGCACTGAGCCATGGAGAAGGCGGATCTTTCGCGGATTACCGTGATTCCGGGACAGCGTTCCAGTCAGTCCTGTGTCTGCGGCTTGCGGATCACAGTCTGGGACGTGCCGGACATGCTTGCGTCCGGCATGACCGAGGATGAGATCGCTGACCATCAGTACCTCGAAAAGGCCGACTTTCCGGTGGTCCACGCCTATGCCTCGCGGACCGGCCGTGCCCGCGTTGCGCGTTGAAACTTCTCTTCGACGCAAACCTGTCACCGAAGTCGTCAAACGCTTAGCCGACATCTTTCCAGGATCGGAGCACGTTTTCAACACCGGCATGGCGCGCGACACATCAGACGCGACTGTTTGGGAGCACGCACGGGATAACGGCTTTGCCGTTGTGACAGCCGACTCCGATTGTATGGACCTCGCGCGAGCGCAAGGGGCGCCGCCCAAACTGGTTCGAATCTAGAACTGTGATTTTCGAACCGAAGAAGCAGAAGCCCTCCTTCGCCGTTACGCAATTGCCATCGCGCAAATGGAAGCATCCGCCCAGCACGTCCTCGTAATTCCCCGTGCGAGCTCCAGCGCTTCAGTGCTGCCACAGCGCCACTAACACCGGGTAGTACGCGTACTCCGGCCACAACGAAAACGCATCGCTAGTCAGGCAGTTCGTTCCGTCCTGGCAAGCCGCGGTATAGGTCTCCGAAAAACCCTCGTGAATATCGTAATCACCCACGTTCGGGTACAGGATTTTGACCGTATCCGCCAGCGCCGGATCGGGCTCCGTGTCCGAGAGCATCGCCGACGTCCCTACGTACACGGACGGGTCCTGGCCGGGGACCACCTGAATCCGGATCGCGGAAACCGGCGCGCTTCCCGGACATCCGGTGAGCGGAACCGCGTAGGTGTAGCTGGTGCCCGAGCACGAACTGGACCCGGGGAACGAGATCGCGCCCGCCAAATACATCCCCAGCGGCGTGGCGGGCGTGATGCCGGTGGTCTCGGTCACCACTTGCACGTATTCGCCGGGAACCTCGCCCATGATGTACAGCGCGCTCAAGTCGATTCCGTCGCCCTGCGGGTCGATCAGGTCGAACTGCTCGGACCAGCGGCCCACGGCGTTGGGATATAGGATCGCCGCCACACCGTTCAAGTCCAGGCTCATCGCTGAATTCCCGATAAACACCTGTCCCACCTGGCCCGGCGTCACCGAAATCGTGATGCGATGCACGAACCCCGTGCCGAGCGCCGCGGGCGATCCGGTAAGCACTGTCGTCCCGCCGCCCACCGATTGCGAACTCGTCGAGCCGGTTCCGCCATACGGCGAAACATACAAGGATTCCGAACTGATCGCGTCGGTCGCGAACTCCTGCGCGATGGCGAGCGTCACCGGAACATTGACGGTGGAATCCGGAATTGCGACGAACTCCTCGCTCCATCCACCCAGACAATTGGGGAACAGCGTCTTATACAGCCCCGCGCCGGACGCCGGATTCATGGAGCTGTTGCCGAAATAGAATTTTCCGCAATAGCCGGGCTGGACCCGGAATCGCAATCGCGAGCCGGTCGTGCTGAGTGTCGCGGGCGGCACGCCGAAGGTCCCCGAGAACGCATACACATTCGCAGCGTCCACGACGTTGCCGCTTGACTGCAATTGCCACAGCGCCACCTGCACTCCCTCCGACGCGATCTCCGGCACGAACCCCCATCCGTTGAAGTTGGCGCCCGCCGCGCCGCCATACATCGATAAGCCGTTTTGACCGCTCGGATCCTGCAGCTCCCAACCCTCGGACCATGCGCTGTGCTGGTAGAGCAGTCCGCCGTTGGGAAACAAGGTATGGAAGTATCCATCCGCGGAGTTGTTGCACCACACCAATTGGATTTTCCCCTCCTGCCCCGGAATCACCTGCACGCGAATCTTGTCGAAGTAGAAATTGGGGTCGCTATCGACCAGCATCGGGTCCTGCACAAGGCCGCCGGTGCTGAGCGCAACGAAAGCGCCCGGCAGCGCGGGACACCCTGTAGGCGCACTCGCCGGCACCGGCCCAAGGACCGATTGCGCCTGCACCAGCACCAGTTCATTACCCGTGGATGTCCCGTTCTTGTAAGTCCAGCTCGCCAGCGCGATCTCGCCAGGAATTTCACCCGCGACGTACAGATTGCAGAGATTGATAGTGTCGTTGCCCGAAGGATCGCTGAGCGAAAACTGCTCGCTGTGCGCGCCCGCGTTCGGAAACAGAATCTGCGCGATGCCCGCGCCGGTGGCGGGGTTCTGAGTCGCTTGCCCAACGAAGACCTTGCCTTCGCCGCCCGGCACAACCGATACAATCACGCTATTCACCCAGCTCGACGAGCCGCAGGAAACAGCCGCGGGAGTGGCGGCCAGCGTAATCGTGGCGGCGCCAGTCCCCGCATGAACCAGAGCCGCGCTGACAAGCAGGCCCAGTGGGAGCACACGAAGCGAAAGATCCATGCCCCTTTCAGTGCGGCAAGGGTGGCGAAAATTCTCCAAATCCTTTCTGTAGTCCCATTTAGGACTGGAGAAGTGAATTGGCCGGAATACTCTTCACGGGGGGACAGATTAGTTTTCGCGGGCGGTCATTCCTGCTCTTCGGTGTGCTCGATGGCGTGTTGGCCTTGGCTCACCATGCGCGCTTCTTCCTTGCCGGTTTCCGTGACGGCAACGCCGTTTCTTGTTCCGCTCTCGTAAACTTTGCTGAGAAACTCGACGTTTCCATATCGCTTGAATACGATTTCGGAATGTTTGGGCCTATGATTATCGATGGACTGCCGGACATTGAGCTGAGCAACGTTATCGCCGTTCTGGTTCTGCACGTTCATCACGCCCTGGTCCGTATTGCCTTCGACGCGAAAGGTGTAGTCGCCGGGCGGCAACATTCGGTCGCCGATCATGAAGCTGTGTGTAATGTGCGCGTTAATGGGATTGGTGATCTGAGCGTTGAGGCATAGTGGGCTAAGGGCGATCAATCCGAAGCCGGCCAAGACGGGGGCGAGCAGGCGGGTTTTCATAAAGAACTCCTCGGCTGTTAGACACGCAAAGTTTTCAAGCAGAGACGTGCGGCGGGGTTACGGGGCGGTTACCGGCCAACCAATACCACCCCGGCGAGCACCGCCAGCGCGCCCGCCGTTCGTCGCGCACCCAAGCGCTCGTGCAGCACAAATTTGGCCAGCACCGTCTCCAGCACGAAGCTGGCCGAGGACGCGGGCACCGCGAAGCTTAAGGGCTCCGTTTGCACCAGCGCCATAAAGGCGAACAGCGCTATCGCGTTGCACAGCATCCCCACGATCAGCAGCCGCCGCTCGATGATGAGTTCCAGCAGGCGCGCCAAGCCGCGCGCCGTAACGGACTGTTCGCCGGCCCGCTTCATTTCGTGACTCTGCACCAGGTCGCTCAGCACGGTGGCTGCGACCGTCACGCCAACCAGAATCCACTTCATTCGACGCGCTCCGCCACTTCTGTCACCGTTGCCGGAGTCGTCGTATTGCGCGAGGTCGAACCCACCAGCGCCGCGCCGGCGAAGATCAGCACTGCGCCCAGCCAGCGCTGGTTGGAGACGGTCTCATGCAGGAATGTCTTGCCGATCACCACCGTGACCACGTATCCCACGGCGGTCACGGGCAGCACGAAGCTCAAATCAGCCAGGCTCAGCAGCGCCATGCGCGCCAGAACCGCCAGAATCAGCGCGGCAATGCCTATCGCGACGAATGGGTTCAACATCGCACGGACGTAAAGCGCCGGATTCATCGACATCCTTTCAGGCACGTGCTTCATGCCCCAGGCCATCGCCGCATTGCCCCCTAATTGCAGCGCGAGAAAAAACAGCAGAACGAAATATGTTTTTAACAGCGCGCCGGAACGCTCCGGAAGATTCTTCATCCGTGCGCGCGCCTTAGGAGTTTTTGAGCTTCCTCGCGGGGAGGATCGTCCGGAGTGAGGCTGGAGCGCAGATAACGCTCCAGCAGGCCCCGCGCCTGCTCCAAATGGCGATGATTTTCGATATCCACGCGCGCCTCGGCAAAGTCCACGCGCGCCAGATCGGGGGCCAGTTGTCTCGCCTGTGCAAACAGTGCGTCGCTTTCAGCCCAACGGCCCTGCTTGGCCAGGTAGCGCGCTAGATCCACCACGCGGCCGGGCTCGGCGGGCGCCAGTGTCATGGCCCGGCGCAGATGCGCCTCCGCCGCCGCGTAGTCTTTCCTGCGATCGGCAATCTGGGCCTGCTCGAACTCGGCTTCCGGTGGCCGTTCCGGGGCGATGCTCCGGGCGATGGCTTCGGCTTTGTCGATCCCTCCGCCGAGGAACCCGGGCGCATTGAGATAGAAATCAAACAGGTCGTTGGAGGCCTCATGATTGTGCGGGTCCAGCGCTACTGCGCGTTCGAAATACTGGCGGGCACGTGACGCATACACACCGGCCGCCAGCCAGTTGCTCGATTCGGCACGCCGGCCCCACGCCCGCCCGAGCCAAAGCTCGAAATCGGAGTTAGCGGGCGCAAGCGACGCCGCCTTCTCAAAGCATTCGATCGCGCGCTTGTAATCGCGCAGCATGAACCAGTTCTTGCCGCTGAGCAAATAAACGCCCGCGCTGGGCGCGGGGTCGGCGGCCAGAACATGCAGGGACTCCTGATAGCGGGTGCGCTCGTAGAGTGTCGCCGCCTGACGAACCACATCGGGTGACGCGGCAGCCGTGGCGGCAGCAAGCAGGAGGCTGGTTAGGAGACCCAAGGACACAATGGAACCGTCGGATTGAATTCCATTGTATCCTCCGGGGCGCGGGCAAGCGGAGGCCAAGCCGCGGCGCGCTAATCTCCTCTCTTGTACGTTTGCTCCACCGGACCGCGGCGGCCGCCCGACGAGGTGAGCTTCAGTTCGCCGTTCGAAAGCGTGCCCTTATACTGCTGGGTGATCTGATTCCCCCCGAACTCGCGGACAATGCTAAACGAAATGTTGTCGCCGTCGATGGTCCCCTTGGAAATCTCGATCGCCTCCCCGCGGGGCCCTTGCATGCTG
>JASHQT010000460.1 GCA_030039005.1 Bryobacteraceae bacterium | reverse complement strand
ATGGCCGCGCCCAGGATCACTTTGCGCATGGAGCGATTCTACATGGCCGCACTCCTATTGACAATCTATAGGAGCGGGCATAACCTATAGACTGTCGATAGGACCACTATGAGTTCTGAACTCCTGCCCGGAACGCTCGATTTGCTGGTGTTGAAAGCCGTGTCACTCGGGCCGTTGCACGGGCTTGGCGTCGCGCGGAGGATTGAGCAATTGACCGGCGGGACGTTCCAAGTGAAACCGGGATCGCTGTTCCCGGCGCTGCACCGCATGGAGGACCAAGGCTGGCTCGAAGCGGAATGGGGCGATTCGGAGACCAATCGCAAAGCGAAGTATTACCGCATTACGAAATCCGGGCGCCGGCAGCTCGGAAGCGAGGTGAAACGCTGGGACCGGGTGGCGCTGGCGATCGCGCGCATGCTGGAGGCGGAATGAGGCTGCCGCGATTCCTGCGCCGGCGATCGGATGGGGATCTGGACGCCGAGATTCGATCCTACATCGATGCGCTGATCGAAGAGAAGATTCGCGCGGGATTGCCATGGGAGGAAGCGAAGCGCGAGGCGAGGATCGAGGCGGGCGGAATCGAACAGGTGAAGGAAGAGATCCGCGCGGCGCGCGCGGGAGCGTGGTTCGACGCTCTGCTCCAGGACATTCGATATGGCATTCGAATGCAGGGACGGAGTCCAGGCTACACAGCAGCGATTCTGGTGACGTTTGCGCTCGGCATCGGCGCCAACACCGCGCTGTTCAGCGTGGTTGACGGGCTCCTGCTGCACCGGCTGCCGTATCGCGATCCGGACCGTCTGGTCTATATTTCTGAGTCCTGGCCGCACGAGCCGATGGTGACGGGCGCTCTGAGCCCGGATTTCGCGCATTGGAGAGCGGAGAGCCGGTCGTTCGCCGGGATCGAAGCCTACGGAGGAGGCGGGACTCCGACGCTGACCGGGACCGGCGATCCGGAGCGTCTGCATGGCGCCAGGATCACTCGCGGGTTGCTGGATTTGCTGGGCGTCAGGTTCGCGCTCGGGCGCCCGTTCACGGCCGAGGAGGATCGATTCGGCGGTCCGCCGGTAGCGATCCTGAGCTACGCGCTATGGCGGCGTAAATTCAATTCGGACCCGAAGATCGTGGGAAAGACGGCGAGGCTGGATGGCCACGACGCAGTCATCGTGGGGGTGCTTCCCGAGTCGCTCATTTTTCCGGACAACGGGGTTCGCGATGACATTCTTCTGCCGATGGCGCTGCCGGCAAATCCCACCTGGTATGACCGGCAGCTTCGCCTCTTGAGCGTGCTGGCGCGATTGAACCCGGGGGCCACGGCGGGCGCGGTTCAAGACGAGCTTTTCACGATCACGCGCAATCATGCACGCGAAGAATCGCCGCCGTTTGCCATCATGCGCAAGGGTATGGAGGTGCGAGTCGAGCCGCTGCAGCAAAGGCTCGCGGGCGATGTACGCTCGCTGATTCTGATTCTCCAGGGCGCGGTGGCGCTGGTGCTGCTGATCGGCTGCTTCAATGTAGCCAATCTGCAACTGGCGCGATCGATGTCGCGCGGGCGCGAAATGGCGCTGCGCTCGGCTCTCGGCGCGGAGCGGATGCGATTGATGCGGCAGTTGCTCACCGAGAGCGTGGTGCTGAGTGTGGCGGGCGGCGCGCTCGGGCTACTCGCCGGCTACGCGGCGCTGCGGTATTTGAAGCTGGCGCTGCCTGCGAATCTGCAGCTTCTTCCCGCGGTCCACATTGATTACTCTGTTCTTGCGGCGACGAGCGCGGCGGCCATCCTGGTGGGAGTGCTGACGGCGATCGCGCCGGTGATGGCGGCGTCGAAGATCGATTTGACGAGTGCGCTGCAGGAAGCCTCCGGGCGGGCCACCGGATCCCGCGGCCATCAGCGATTGCGCGGCGCGTTTGTGATGGCGGAGATCGCGATGGCGATCATTCTTCTTGCCGGCTCCGGGCTGCTGATCCGCAGTTTCGTTCGGTTGGCGTCGTCGGAGCTTGGTTTCCATGCGCACGGCGTTTTGACCATGCGCGTCTCCTTGCCTTTCACATTCGATGGTCCCACGGAGCCCGAAAGGCAGAGACAGACCAAGTTCCTCAATCAACTATTAGAGAGCGCGCGGCGATTGCCTGGCGTGGATGCGGCCGCGACTGGGGACGTCCTGCCCGGATCCGGCGTGTTTCGTTCGGCGTTGGGCGTGGTGATCGAAGGGGAAGCGGCGCCACCGCCTCCGGGTGGACGGCCGACGATCCCAGTGACTTCGGTGAGCGCGGGCTATTTTCGGACGCTCGGAATTCCGGTCTTGCGCGGGCGGCCGATCACGGAGGAAGATCGCGAAGCTGCGCCGTTAACGGTAGTGATCAACCAGGCCTTTGCGGACCAATTTTTCCCCGGCCGCAATGCGGTCGGGAAACACATGCGGCTGGGAGGCGGCAACGCGTGGGCTCAGGTTGTCGGAGTCGTCGGCAATGTGCGGGAGAAGCTCCGGCTGGCGCCTCAACCGGGCATTTATCAGTCATTCCAGCAGTTCTCCGATCCGGAGAATATGCTCATTCTGAAGTCCAGCGCGCCACGAGCGCTGGTTGCGGCCGCGACCAAAGTGGTGCATGCGATCGATTCGAGTGTTCCCGTGGACGATGTCGCGACCATGGATGAGCGCATTGCGGAGTCTCTTTCGAACGATCGCGCGAACATGCTGCTGATGGGCATCTTCGCGGCGCTGGGACTGGTTCAGGCGGCGATCGGGATCTTCAGCGTGATCGCGTACGTGGTGAGCCGGCGGACGCACGAAATCGCGATACGGATGGCGCTCGGAGCGCGGCCGCGCGAAGCGTTCGGGCTGGTGTTGCGGCACGGGATCATCCTGACCGGATCGGGTGTCGGAATCGGCCTGCTGGGTGCGTTCTTCGCCACGCGCACCTTGCGCAAGCTGCTGTATGGCGTCACGCCCGGCGACCCGGTCGCGTTCGCGGCGGCGATTGTGCTGCTCGCGCTCGTCGCGATGGCGGCTTGCTATCTGCCGGCGAAAAGAGCTGCGCGGCTCGAACCTGCCATCGCGCTGCGCCACGACTAAATTACGATTTTCTTTGCAAGTAGTAATGGACTGCGGGGGTCACGATGAGCGAGAGGATCATCGACGCGGCGATGCCGCCGATCACCGCGATGGCCAGCGGCTGCAGCATCTCGGATCCGGCGCCGATGGCGAGGGCGAGGGGAAACATTCCCGCGGTGGTTGCCAGCGCGGTCATCAGAATCGGGCGGAGGCGGCGCTCGCCGGCCAGGATCATGGCCTGTTCGGGCGCGGCGCCCGCGGCCCGATATTTCTGATCGGCGTCCAAAAGCAGAATGCCGTTCTTGGCCACGATGCCGATCACCATGATCAGCCCCATGAACGACGAAATGTTGAAGGTCGTTTTGGTGACCAGCAGCGCAAGGAAGACGCCGGAGGTGGAAAGCAGGGCCGAGGCGAGAATGGCGATGGGAGCGCCGAAGCTCGAGAATTCGAACAGCAGTACCGTGAACACCAGAGCGATCGCCAGGGCGAGCACGACCAGGAGATCGTGGAAGGACTTTTGCTGCTCCTCGTATTGGCCGCCGTAGACGATACGGATGGCGCCGGGGAGGTTCAGGCCGGCCACTGCTGTTTTCACCGCGTCGATACCGGCGCCGAGATTCAGGTCCTCCAGGCGGGCCGTGACGGTCAAATCGCGCTGCATATTTTCGCGCAGAATTTCCGTTTGGCCGGGAAGCTGCTGAATGGTGGCCAGCGATCCGAGCGTCGCGCGGCTGCCGGATTGGCTGGAGAGCAGTGTGTTGCGTATGGCCTCCACGGAGGCGCGCGTAGATTCGGGAAAACGGACGCGAATGGTGTATGCCCGGCCGTTCACTACCATCGGCGCGGCGGCGGGCTCGCCTTGTAGAACGGCGCTCGCGTCCAGCTCCACCTCATCGGCCGTGAATCCAGCTCGCGCCGCCACTGCGGGATCGACGTGAAACTCCATGGCCGGTCCGCTGATGGTGTTTTCGACACCGTTCTCGACGTCGACAACGCCGTGGATTTTCTTGATGGCGCCGGCGATGCGCGGGCCCCACTGGCGCAGCAGATTGGCGTCGGGCGAGAAAAGCTTGATCACGATAGGCTCGGGCGCGCTGGTCAAGTCGCCGATTTCATCCTGCAAACGCTGCGCGAACTCCACGTCGAGAGTGGGGACCTCGGTGGTTACCCGCTGGCGCACATCGGCGATCACGTCTTCGATGCTGCGTGAGCGTCGATCTTTCAGTTTCACCGTGAAATCGCCGGTGTTGGCTTCGGTGACGGCGGCCAGACCAAGCTGCAGGCCCGTGCGCCGCGACGTCGTCTCCACGTCGGGCGTCTGCTGAAGGATTTTCTGCACCTCTTCGAGCAGCCGGTTGGTATTGGCAAGCGAGGAGCCGGGCGGCGCGATGTAATCCAAAACAAAAGTGCCTTCGTCGATGGACGGCAGCAGATCCGAGCCCAGAGCGTTGTAACAGAAATAGGAAGCGACGACCAACGCAACACAAAAAAGGGCTGTGGCCCAGGGCCGTTCGAGCGCCACGCGTAGCACACGCCCGTAGACGCAAATGACGCGGCCCAATAATCCAGGCTGCTCGGCCGGCGCGTGGGCGGCTTCGCGCGGCTTGCGCAAGAAGTAGTGGCTGAGCGTGGGGGTCCAGGTGAGCGCGAGGCCGAGCGAAGTGAGCAACGCGATACCGACCGTGATGGCCAGCGCGCGAAAGAACGATCCCGTGACGCCAGTAATGGAGATCAGCGGCAGAAACACGACGATGGGCGTGAGCGTCGAGCCGACCAGCGGCAGGCGAATCTCGCGCATCGCGCTGCGAATGGCGTCCGCGCGGCTTTGGCCCGCATCGCGATGCAGCACGATGTTTTCCACCACGACGATGGCATCGTCGATCACCAATCCGACGGCGGCAGCGAGCCCGCCCAGCGTCATTAGATTGAAGCTTTGGCCCACTATCCGCAGCGCGATAAAGGTGATGGCGATGGTGGCGGGAATCACCAGGCCGGCGACGATGGAACTGCCCCAATCGCGCAGAAACAGCACCAGAATGATGGCGGCCAGGATGAGACCGATCAGGATGGCATCACGAACGCTTTGGATCGACGCCTTAACCAGGTCGGACTGATCGATAAATGGCGCCAGCGTTACGCCTTTGGGCAGCGTTTTGCGCAGACTTTCAATTTCTGCGTGCACTTCGTCGGCCACCTGGACGGTATTGCTGTCGGGCTGGCGATTGATGTTCAACAATACGGCGGGTTTTCCGTCGGCCTGAACGACGGTGTAAACGGGCTTGACGGACGGCAGCACGGCGCCGAGGTCGCCGACGCGGACGGGAATTCCTGCTGGCGTGGTTTTGACGACGATCCTCGCGATCTCGGCGGCGTCGTGCACTTGTCCAGAAACCAGGCTCAGCACCAATTGGTGATTGGCTTCGAGCAAGCCGGGCGAATCCACCATGTTGTTGCGCCGGACGGCGTCGAGCAAAGCGGGAACCGTGACCGACGTTTCCAGCAGCTTGGCCGGGTCGGCTTCAATTTCAAATTCGGGCTCCTGGCCGCCCTGCACCACCACGGTGGAGACGCCGCTTAAGCGATTCAGGCGCGGCTTCATCTCATAGGTGGCCAATTCCCAAAGCTTGGTTTGCGGGACCGTGGACGAGGTGAGGCTGTAGCCCATGATCGGGAAGGCCGCGAACGTGAGGCGATTGGAGGTGACGGCGGCGCTGGGAGGAAGTGAGGATTGCACCCGCGCCAGCGCCGCATTCACCGACGCCAGCGTCTGGAACATGTCCACTTTCCAGGAAAAGAAAAGATCCACCTCCACCGATCCGCGGCTGGTGATGGATTGTACGCGCTCCAGGCCCGACACGCTGGAGAGCGCCTCCTCAATGGGGCGCGTCACCGTGACCAGCATCTGGTCGATGGGCGCGACGCCGTTATCGACGCCGATCACAATGCGGGGAAAATTTGTTTCCGGGAAAATGGCGATGGGGATGTTGAAGGCCAGATAAACGCCCGCCGCCACCATCAATAGGATGACGAAAACGATGGATTTTCCGAAGCGCGAGCTCCAGTGATCGCCAACCGCCTGCGCGGACTCGGTGCGATCCGGCCCGATATGATTAATGACGGGCGGATTCACTTGTCCTCTTGGTCGTCGTCTTTATCGGATCCCTGGTCGTCGTCTTTGCCGGGCGCGGGCGCTGCCGCGATGCGAACCTTGGCGCCGTCTTCCAGGCCCACACCCCCGCCGGTAATCACTTTCTCGCCGGGGTTCAGCCCTTTGACGATCTGCACCTGTTCCGGGCCACGCACCCCGACTTCGATTTCGCGCTCGTGCGCCACCAGATCCGATCCCACCACCATGGCCTGAACGCCGCCTTCGTCATTGGGAAGCAGCGCCGCCGCGGGAATGACGACGGCATCGGGGATGGTCTGGGCGAGCATAGACACATGCACTGCCGCGCCGGGCTTCAATTTTTCGCCGGGATTTTCGGCTTCCACCCAAATCTCGACCGTGGTGCTGTTGGGGTCGACGGCCGGGCTCACCACGGTGACCTTGCCGTCCAGCTCGATGCCCGCTTCCGCTTGTGAGATCTTGCCGCGATCGCCGACTTTTAGGAAAGATGCTTGCGAAACCGGTACATTGGCGCGTGCGATGACCCGCGCAATGCTGACCACGGTGAGCAGCGGGGTTCCGGCCGCGGCCATTTCGCCGGGATATAACGGACGCTCGGCAATCACGCCCGCCATCGGGCTGTGGATTTCGGAATAGGAGAGCTGAGCCAGTGCGGCATCATAATGCGCTTTGGCGGCGTCTGCCTGGGCTTGCGCGCTCTTGGTTTGCTCGGGCTGGCCGACGCGATCCAGAGCCTGCAAATGTTGGTTCGCGACGTCGTACTGGCTGCGGGCCTGCACGTAAGCCACGTTGGCTTCATCCACCAGGCGCCGTGCGAGCGCGCCTTCTTCAAAAAGCTGCTTGCGGCTTTCGTAGACTTTTTGCGCGGCGTCGAGGGCTTCCTTGGAAGCGGCGACGTCCTGACGCGCCTTGTTGGCGTCCTCGGGAAGCTGCGCGCCGGTGGTGTTGCGCTGAGCGGCGAGCGCCTGCTCGTAAAGTTGCTTGGCTTCCGCCACGGCCGCTACGAGATCACGATTTTCGAGAGTCGCGAGCAATTGGTCTTTCGCCACGTGGTCGCCGCGATGCACGGTGAAGGACTTCACCGGCGCGCTGATCTTGGGGCCCACGCTGGCTTGGTCAGACGGATAGAGAATGGCGTCGGCCTCAATAACGCGCTGGATGGGCTCGCGCACTACGTCGGCGACCTGCACCGGAGCTACAGGTTCGGTTTCGGCTTCCTTGGGTTTGGAACAGCCGGCCAGGGCAGCCAGCGCGGCGATTGCGAAAAGGGTCCGCATGATCAGAAGTTTCCGGTGAGGGTCTGAAGATTCGAAAGAGCCACGCGGTAGCGAAGTATGCCGTCGTCGTAGGCGTTACGAGCTTGTGTCAGAGCGGTTTGAGCATCCACTAGTTCCAGTATGGTAGCTTCCCCGGCCTGATAACGCGCGAGGCTCAGACGCAGGCTTTCCGATGCCAGGTCGACAGCGCTCCGCAACAAATCCATCTGGTCGCGCGCGGCGCGAGCTTCATCATAAAACGCCTGCAGATTTTTCACCAGCTCGCGCTGCGTGGCGCTGAGTTCGACGTTCGCCTGTTCCTGTTTGAGCTCCGCCTGCCGGACCTTGCTCCTACGCTGGCCCCAATCCCAGACCGGTATGTTCAAATTCAGTGTGAAGAAATAACCCAGGTTGGGCACGGGGCCGTCCTTGGGATAGGCAGCCTGCACGCTGTGCAAGGCAAAGGCGTTCGCCTCGATGCCTTCGATGAAGTCCGCCGATAGCGTTGGCAGGTACGCCTGGCGCGCGATGGAAACGTCGAGCCCAGCTCCGCGCAGCGCCTCCATGGCCGCGCGCAGCGCTGGATTTTCACGTCCGGCGAGCGTTTGCACATCGGCGAGCGGCGGCAGAGGGGGCGCCAGATCCAGATCGTCCACCACCGAAAAATTTTGGTTGAATTCGCGATAGAGCAAGACCGCCAAGTCCAAACGCGAGGTTTCGATCGCGAGCATAGCTTCGCGAAGCGCCTGCTGCTCGAGATTTAACTGCAGTTGGGACTTCACCACATCGCTATGTGCCACTTCGCCGCCGCGTTCCAAATCCTGGGTGATCGTCAGCGCGCGCTGGGCTTCATCGACAGCCTGCTGGGCTGTAGAGTACTTGCGTTGTGCGATCAGCAGCGCGTAGTAGGCTCTCGTCACGGTGGGAGCCAATCCCCGGCGGACCACTTCGGCTCTGGCGCGCGCGAGGGCCTCGGCCGCACGCGCCCGGTCTACCCCGGTACCCAAGAAGACCGCCGCGTTGAGATCCTGATGCAGCACGCCCCACTCGCGATAGACGTGCACGCCATCGTTGGTAACAAATCTTCCGTCCGGTGTTTTGCCGTTCCCCTGGGTTCCTAAATATTGCGTGGAATCGCTCAAGGTGGGATAGCGTGAGGCACGGGCTTGGCGCACGTCCTCGGCTGCCAGCGCTTGGTCGGTTTGCGCGGCCAGGAACTGGGGGTCGTTCTTCTGCGCCAGCTCCACCGCATCCTTGAGCGTCAACGTAACGGGAGCGGTTTGCGCGGCGCTGGGAGCTGCTTGGGGTTCAGCTGCCCTGCCAGGCATCCATGGTAGGGCCAGGATCAAGGCTAGCGCTGAAAATCGGTCGACCTTGAGTCTCATCGCGCACTAGCATATGCTTTTCAACTGAAAATCCGATGAATCAGGCCCGGCGCGGGCCTGCGCGTGAATAGCGTGGCCGGGCGCGGCGCTAGGGGCGAGGGACCTGAAGATCGTCGCAGATTTTCCGGGCCAGGAAATCGTTCAGCTCGCGGTGCCGCCGGGGACCGCCGAAGTTCGCCGCACCTTTGGGTTTACGTAGATCGCGTGATTCCGGCCCTGGCGCAAAAGCTCGCAACCGTGCCGCTCCAGGTGACGGATGAGGCCCGTCCGTTTCACACGGCAGGAAGTGTGAGGGTTTCTCGAATCACATCAGAACCCTGAAGCGACTGCTCGGCCAATTCCCGATTGGCCTCCAAGACCATCGCGACTGCTTCCTTCAGGTTCGCCCGGGCTTCCTCCAGCGTATCTCCTTGGGTGTTCGCGCCTGGCAGTTCTTCGACAAACGCGATGAAGCCCTGGGGCACCTTCATGTAAACGGCTGTGAGCCTCATTTGATAATTACAGCAAACCTTCAGGTGCGGGCGCTAGCATGAAGGCAGAAACCATGCAGGTGCTGGTAGTGGAAGACGAGCCGCGCATGGCCCAACTGCTGCGGCAGGGCCTGGAGGAAGAAGGCCATTCCGTGGTGGTAGCGGGCAACGGGCGCGAGGGGCTGGCGATGGCCGAGTCGCATCCGTTCGATGCCATCGTGCTGGATGTGATGCTGCCGGGGATGGACGGCTTCTCGGTGGCGCGCAAACTGCGAGCGGCGCATAACCAAACGCCGATCCTGATGCTGACGGCGCGCGACGCCACGCACGATATCGTGGAAGGCCTCAACCTGGGCGCCGACGATTATCTGGTGAAGCCGTTTTCGTTCGAAGTGCTGCTGGCGCGGCTGCGGGCGGTGTCGCGGCGGGGAGCGATCGCCGAGCCGCCGGTGTTGCAGGTGGCGGACCTGGCGCTGAATCCGTCGGCGCGGGAGGTCTCGCGCGGCGGGAGAAAGATTGCGCTGACGCGCACCGAATTCGGGCTGCTGGAGCTGCTCATGAAGCGTGCCGGCCGGGTGGTGACGCGCGAAAACCTGATCGAATCGGTGTGGGGCTTCGATAGCGAAGTGCGCAGCAACACGCTGGACGCGTTCATCCGCCTGCTGCGCGAGAAGGTAGACACGGGCGCTGAAACCAAGCTGATCCAAACGGTGCGCGGCGTTGGTTACTGCCTACGCGCGAAGGACGGGCCATGAGGCACTGGTCCATCGGCGCGCGGTTGACGTTGTGGTATTCGCTCGTTCTGCTCGCCGGCCTGGCGCTGTTCGCCTCGGGCATCTGGGTGGTGATCACGTACAGCCTGCGGGCGGCGCTCGATGAATCGCTCGAAGCGCAGATGCAGGGTGTCACAACGGTTCTACAGAGCGAATACGAGCCGGGACGCCCGGATCATTTGCGTGAGGAACTATCCGAATACGCGGAGGCTGCGCCGGAAGGCCGCTGGATCGAAGTCCGGGGCGCCCGCGGCGAGACATTCCTCGAAGGAGCTGCGCCGGCGAATGCGCGCGATTACCGTTGGCTCAGTCGCGATATCCAGGTGCAGGGGCAGAGTTTCCGAGTTCGCGTCGCCGCGCCGCTCGAAAGCACCGAGCTGACGCTGCGCCGTCTGCGCGACGTTCTTCTGTGGGCCGCTCCGCTAGTATTGCTGATTGGTTCTTTGGGCGGATATTGGATGAGCCGGCGGGCGCTCCGGCCGGTGGACGCGATCACGCGCGCGGCGAAGTCCATCGGGATTGAGAATCTATCGGAACGCCTGGATGTTCCCGCGGCAGGAGACGAATTGGCCCGGCTAGCCGAAACCTGGAACGGCATGCTGGCGCGCCTGGAGGCTGCCGTGAAGCGCCTGGGGAAATTCACCGCCGACGCCTCGCACGAGCTGCGCACGCCGGTTACCTTGATCCGCGCGACCGCGGAGCTGACGCTGCGGCGTGAAAGATCGCCCGAGACGTATCGCGAGGCGCTGCGGCAGATTATTGAAGAGTCGGACCGGACCGCGCGACTAATCGAGGACCTGCTGGTCCTGGCGCGCGCCGATGCCGGCCTGGCGGCGCTCCCGCTGGACCGTCTGGAGCTGACGCCGCTGGTGCGCGACATCTGCGCGCAGGGGCAGATTCTGGCGGGAGACCGGCAGCTCGAAATATCGGCCGAAGTCCCCGAACAGCCCGTTTATGTGGAGGCCAACGACCCCGAGTTGCGCCGGCTCCTGCTGCTGCTGCTGGACAACGCCGTCAAATATACGCCGGCTGGCGGCCGTATTACGGTTTCAGTGACGCACGATCCATCGGGACCGGCGGTCACGGTGCGCGATACGGGCATCGGGATTCCGGACACGGCGCTGCCGCATGTGTTCGAGCGTTTTTACCGCGTGGACGAGTCGCGCAACCGGCAGGCGGGAGGCGCGGGACTGGGGCTGTCGATCGCGCAATGGATCGCGGACCGGCACCATGCGAAGTTGGAAGCCGAAAGCGCAGTGGGGCGCGGATCGGCGTTTCGGGTGCGGTTCCCCCGGCCTGATTAGAGGTGTTGCACGCCGCTCCAGCACAGTTGCACGCCCAGCGTGATGAGCCAGAGGGAGAGCACGATGCGAAACGCGCGCTGCGGAGTGATGGCGGCCAGGTAGGTTCCGGCGAAGGCGCCGAAGACGCCGCCGATGATCAACTGCGTGAGAATCGCCAGATCGTAGTTTCCGGCGGTAAGCTGGAAGCCGCCGCCGATCATCGACAGGCACAAGCCGAAAAACAGGTCCGTCCCCACCACGCGCGCCGCGGTGAGCGGGGTCATCCATAGCAATGCCAATGAACCGATGGCGCCCGCGCCGGCCGAAGAAAAGCCGACTTCCGCGCCGATGGGCAGCGCGACGGCCGGCAGCCAGCGCGAGAGGTCC
>JASHQT010000459.1 GCA_030039005.1 Bryobacteraceae bacterium | reverse complement strand
CTCCAGCTCCTGCATGAGATCAAACGGCTGAAGGCCGTTGCGGTCAAGGTAATTGAGCGGTTGTCTTCGGAGATTGGTTTAACCGTGTGCCGGCTTCCCTTCCAGTCGGTTCTGGATGAGGCCCTGCATCAATCCTGGACACGGGATCCGTTCGACAGGCTTATCGTGGGCCAGGCACGCGCCAACAACGCGGTGCTGGTATCCAAGGACCAGGAGATTCGGAGCCACTATAAGCGAACCATCTGGTGAGCAACGGCTCAGTCGTCGTTCAACACCGGCAACAACTCGGGCGCGCTCCCCGCGTCCAAATCCAAATACCGCGTATCGAGCAACCGGTCCGGCTCCAAATGCCCCATCGCCGAAAGCAGCGTTTCTTTTAAATGCGGATAATCCTTCTCGATCTCGCCGAATAACCCACGGATCGACCGCCGCACCGTCCCGGTCCGCAGCGAACAGCCGCACGGAACAATCGGCGCGCCCAGCGATTCGGCAAAGCTCTTCGTAATATCTTCGGTCACGAAAACCAGCGGGCGAATCAGCCGGAAATCCTTCTCGCGCGAATACGTGATCGCGGGCAGCGCGCTCACCCGGCCCGTGAACATGGCGTTGCGCAGGAAGCTCTCGCAAAAGTCGTCGGCCGTATGTCCGAACGCGATCACGTTGGCGCCCAACCCGCGCGCGATCTGATATACCGCGCGGCGCCGGAACCGGCTGCACAGATCGCAGCCATGATCGGGCTGCTCTTCAAGCAATCGCAGCGACGGATTGTCGCGATGATAAGTCCAATCCACGCCGCGCGTCTTGAGATACTCGCCCAGCGGCTCAATCGGCCGCAAAAATTTTCCTTGTTCGACGGTGAACGCGCAAACCGAAAACTGAATGGGCGCGCGTTTGGCTAGCAGCAACAGCGCTTCGAGCAGCGTAAGCGAATCCTTGCCGCCCGAAAGCGCCACCGCCACGCGATCGCCCTCGCGGATCATCTTGAAGCGGCCTACGGCTTCGCCTACTTTGCGCAGCAGAAGCTTTTCCAGATCCATTGATGGAGGCCCGGTTCCCGGCTCAGCGTTCCGCCACGTATTTCCAGCGGCCGGCTTCGAACTCCATGTTGAAGTTCTCGCCCAGGTACACGCGCCGTACTTCCGGATCGCGCCCCAAAGCATCGGGCGTGCCGGCGCGGAATATTTTGCCGTTATTGATGATGTAAGCGCGATCGGTCACCGCCAGCGTCTCGCGCACGTTGTGGTCGGTTACCAGGATGCCAATCCCGGAGTTCTTCAGATCGAAAATGATCCGCTGCAGCTCCAGCACCTGGATGGGGTCGATGCCCGAGAAAGGTTCGTCCAGCAGCAGGAAACTAGGTTCGATCACCAGGGACCGTGCGATCTCCACGCGCCTCCGCTCGCCTCCCGAAAGCTGATAGCCCTTGCTGTGGCGCACCGTCTCCAGGCCCAACTGTTCGATCAGCCGGTTCATGCGCTCGCGCCTCTCGCGCCGGCTCATCCGCAGCGTTTCGAGAATCGCCATCAGGTTGTCTTCTACGGTCAGCTTGCGGAACACCGAAGCTTCCTGCGGCAGATAGCTGATGCCGCGCCGCGCCCGCTGGTACATGGGCATATGCGTGATGTCTTCCAGGCCGCCGTCAGGGTTGCTCACCTCAACCGTCCCCGACTCCGGACTGATCAATCCCACGATCATGTAGAACGACGTCGTCTTGCCCGCGCCATTGGGGCCCAGCAGGCCCACCACTTCGCCCTGCTTCACCCACACGGACACGTTATCCACGACCTTGCGGCCGCTATAGCTCTTGGAGATTTCAGAAGTCTGGAGAGTGCGCATGAACTACTGGGCGATGTTTTTCTTATGCAGCAGGCTCTTCACCGGCACTTGCGCCGAGCCTTCCTCGACGAGCTTGTTCTGCTTGGAATACCAAATCAATTTCGGGCTTCGCGTCGTTCCCTTGGTGCTGTCGACGAAACGCGGGTCTCCTTTCTCTAGAATAACCTTGTCTTCGTCCACATAGTATTCGGCATGGTCCGCCCAGGCGTCGCGCGTGCGGTCTGTGGCCACCTGATGCACCGTCACGTGCCCGTCGGCGACGGCGTGATCGAGCGAGGAATCGTTGCTATCGTTGCGCAGAAACGCATGGATCTCGTCGCTCTTCACCACCATGTTGTCCCGCTCCAGCGTGGCGCCGCCGCTATAGTGCGCCAAACGCGTGTCATCGTTGTAATCCAAATCCGAAGCCTTCACTGTAGTAAACACGCGAAGCCGCGCTTTGATGCCCTCATTTGGTCCGGCCACTGGCTTTCCGTCTGTCTTTACCTCTGTCGTGGCCCCTGTCTTCGCCTCCGTTTTTCCGCCCGCCTTGCCGTCCGGCTTATCGCCCGTCTTCCCAGCCGCCTTGCCGTCTGTCTTCGGGTCCTTGTCGTCGTCCTTCACCTTATCGAGCAACTGGCTCAAAACGTGACCGTGCGCTTTCAGCAGATCGTTGTCCCGATCGATCTCCACCGTATCGGCCTCCAGCCGGTCGGCATCCTGCCACAACACGGCTCCGCCCTCATACCGAATGTCCAAATGGTTATCTCGCGACACCATTTTCAGGGCGCGGGCGTGCAACGGCTTGTCCTGGTCCAACATTCCGCCTCCCTGATTGTCCGGTTTCTGTTTGTCCGGCATGCGCGTGGAAGTGACGTGCCCTTCAGCGGTGAAATCGCCCGTGGTCTGACACAACACGATCTTGTCGGCCTCGGCCGACCCGGTGGAGTCCGACATATGAGCGCCGCCCAGCAGCGTGATGATGTTGTTCGGCTGGTCCAGCAACGCGCGATCGGCCGTGGCCCGCCGGTCGCCTTCCTCGTAGCGGAAATCGCCCGATTGATCCAGCTTGTCCAGGTTCGAGGAGTTGGGCACGAACGTCGCCAGCAGGTTCTTGCTCCAGGTCAGCGAGGGCGCCGGCGCTTGTTTGGCGCCCGGAGCCTTCGGTTTTTCCGTCCGCGTGGTCGCGGCCACGGTGCGGAAGCTTTGGATCGTATTGTTCGGTCCGTAGGTCATCCAGATGTGCCCGCCGTTCATCCAGCGATGCGGCTTCTCCGGCGCATTCGGAATAAACTCTAGCGCGCCCGGCCCATCCGTCTCGATCGTCGCAATTTCGCGCCCGCCCGGCCGCATCCTCGTCCGGATCGTGTCGCTTTTCAAAATGCGCGTGTCGGACGGATCCACGCCCGGCCGGATCACCGGCTTGTTCTCCATGTTGCCGTGGCCCTGCGCCACCGCGGTCTGCAACAGGCTGTCGGTGTCGGTGGTCTCGAAATCCATCACCACGCGATCGCCAGTCAGCGTAGTGTCGGAGGTCTCACCATGGTCCACCAGCCGCGCCTGGTCGACGCCCGTGATCTTCTGGATCTGGTTCTGGTCGTTGAACTCCACCGTAAGCTGATTGGCGCCGTACTCGATGTTCCGCCCCGGCCGCCGGTCGGAGCCTTTGGCCTGCGTGGTCTCCACCATCTTCAAATTTCCGTGATCGATGGTCACCGTGGCCGGGCCCGCGTTCATCTCCATGGTGTCGCGCGTCAGCTTGGCCCACGGTGTCAAATAAATCTTCGCCTCGCGCTCGTTGTAATTTACCTGCGCCGTTTCGATGTGCATCGGCGTGCCGCCCGGGTCGGCGCCCGTCCAGGTCATCGTCACATCGCTGTGCAAATTCAGGATGCGCGTGTTGGGATCGTAATCGGCGCCCATCGCATGGCCGTAGCCGCGGTCGAACTGGAACGTCACCAGCCGGTCCGTGTAGGACTTCCCGGTTTTGCTTTCCACGCTCACGCCCGTGGATTTGATCCGCATCAGCTTGGCCGTTGCCTGGCCGTTCTCCGGCACTTTCATCGTGATCTCGACTTCGCCGTCCGAGTACAAAATCCCCCGCTGCACGTCATATTCGCCCTTGGCGCACTGCACGTGGTTGTAGGTGTCGCCGTCTTTGTTGAAGACGTCCAGCGTCACGCCGGTAAGTTCGTCCTTCCCGTCCAACTCCTGGAAGTCGTCCGAATGCAGCGTGATGACGGTCTTCTCGCTGGAAGTGTGCCGGTAAGTCCAGCCGCGGAAGGTGGACGAGGTCCCTGGCGACAGCCTTTTCAGCTTGACCGGCGCGAGGGAGGCTTGCTGCTTGAGCCGCAAATAGTAGATTCGGCCGACCGCCCCGACGATGAAGACGAGGGCTAGTAGAATCAATGGCGCCACTCGTCGCATGGACATCTACAGGATATCGAGAAGCCTGCGAGGCTGTCCATCGCGCCGCTGAATGACAGCCGGGCGCACCTGGCTCCCCAATCCCCGACCCCCAGCCCCAGTCCGGTCTTAATATTTATTTCAAATGGTTTCAATAGATTACAGCCATCTCCTAGCACTCCTCCCTCCACTTTGCTAATATGTCGAGGGGGCTGGGAGCCACCGCTCCCCGTCGCCAAACCAAATCCCAAGTTCCGAGGAGGTTCAAGATTTATGAATATTCGACCGCTCTATGATCGCATCGTGGTGAAACGGATCGAAGAGCAAGAGACCAAAGTCGGTGGGTTGTACATTCCGGATTCCGCCAAAGAGAAGCCGCAAGAGGGCGAAGTGGTCGCCGTCGGCAAGGGCAAGCGCAACGAGAAGGACGGTACCGTTACTCCGCTGGACGTGAAGACGGGCGACCGCATCCTGTTCGGGAAGTACTC
>JASHQT010000050.1 GCA_030039005.1 Bryobacteraceae bacterium | reverse complement strand
GATAACAGGCTGATCGGAGTCAAGAGTTCACATCGACGCTCCGGTTTGGCACCTCGATGTCGGTTCATCGCATCCTGGGGGTGTAGAAGCTCCCAAGGGTTAGGCTGTTCGCCTATTAAAGCGGTACGTGAACTGGGTTCAGAACGTCGCGAGACAGTTCGGTCCCTATCTGTTGTGGGCGCAGGAGATTTGAGAGGGCTTGTCCTTAGTACGAGAGGACCGGGATGAACCAACCTCTTGTGATCCAGTTGTCACGCCAGTGGCATAGCTGGGTAGCGAAGTTGGGTCAGGATAAGCGCTGAATGCATATAAGCGCGAAACCTTCCTCGAGATGAGATCTCCCAAGGGTTGAGTCCCTTTGAAGGGCCGTGGAAGACTACCACGTTGATAGGACGGATGTGTAAGCGTAGTAATACGTTGAGCTGACCGTTACTAATAGCCCGTTCGGCTTGACCATAAATCTTACTGTAGATACAAAAGTTATTAGCTGTTGCCCATCAATATTCGACGACTTTGCTCCTTTTTGAGCAAATCCCTTTTGGGTGATTGTAGCGTGGGGGTCCCACCCGTTCCCATCCCGAACACGGCAGTTAAGCCCCACAGCCCCGATGGTACTGCACGCGCGAGTGTGTGGGAGAGTAGGACGTTGCCCGATTAACACGAAGCGCACAGCGACTGCGTTGTGCGCGATGAAAGACCAAGCCCCGGTGTCAAACCCGGGGCTTTCTTATTGCGCTTGAATCGCTACCGTAACGCCACTCTGCGTCGACGTTCCGTTGACTACTAACTGGATCGGTACCGCCGAGCCCGTTGGCGCTCCCGCTGGAACGAAGACGTTGATCTGCTGCAATCCCAGCGTCTCCTGGGGCGCGTGCCCGGCGAACTGAACCGCCACCGGCTGGCCCCCGAGGTACGCTTGCACCGTGCCGCTCAGCCGCTCGAGCCCGTCCGCCGACGTCGCGAGATACGGGCCGAAGCCCGTGCCATAGATCGAGAGATACGTGTTCACGAGCGCCGGGTGCGAGGGACCGTTCACGGTTCCATCCTGGTTCACCGCCGCGCCCTGACCGGCGCCCGTCATCGAAAGCGTAAAAATCCCCGGCGCGGCCGCAGCCAGGGTAAGCAGGCCGGACGCTTCCTCGACGCCATTGCAAACTACCGCCACGTCGATGCTCGTCTCACCATCCACACCAGGCGGCAGCGTAAAGTTGACTTGACTGGCCGTCGCGCCGGTCACCTCCACAGCGCTGTTGTCCACCAGCACGCTGGGCGTGACTGGACAACTGAAATTCCCGTACGCCGCCATGATCGTATTCGCGGCGCCGGGACCGGCGGCGAAGCTCGCCGAGTTTTCGAAGATCCCTGCCCCTGGCGCCGAGCCAATCACTTGAGACGCTACCACGCGCAGCGTCACTGGAATCGTCAGCGGGCTGTTCGATGCTCCAGCCGCAGTGATCTCGACGCTTCCGGTGTAGGTTCCGAGCGCGAGCGTGCCCGGATTCACCGACACCTCAATCGTCGCCGGGGTCTGGGAGGAGCCGCTCGATACGCTAAGCCAGGGCGACGACGCGCTCGGGGAGACCGTAAATGAGACATTGCCGTTGGCCGCGCTCAGCAAAACCGACTGAGTGGATCCCGCACCCGTGGCGCCTTCGGTCGCGGTAAATGAAAGCGACGGCGAGGAAAGCGCGAGCATAGGTTGGCCCAGCACGGTGAGCGTCACAGGCACGCTGATCGGGGCGGAGTCGGAAGAGATCGAAAGCAGCACGGAGCTCTGATAGGTGCCAGCCGCGAGGCCAGTGGCATTTGCGCTGACCGTCACGTTGTTGGCCGAAACCGTGGCACTGAGCCACGGTGTCCCCGGCGCTACCGTGACCGTCAGTGAAAACGGAGCCGAGGCGGTCACTGCCAGCACTTGGACTTGGGTCGCGGCGGACGCGCCCACCGAGTAAGCGAACGTCAACAGTGCGGGATTCACCGCGACCGCGCTGCTGGTTTGCCCCTCCACGCTTAACGTCGCCGAGGCCGTATTCCCACTGCCCGCATTGGCCGAGGTCACCGGCCCTGTCGAGTCAACGATGGTTCCTGCCGCCGCGGCCGTCACCGTGACGCTGAACTGGCATTGCGCGTTGACCCCGAGCGCAACGCCGCTGAGAATAATTCCGGTACCGGGATTCGTGGTGACGGCGCCGCCGTTGCAAACACTCTGCGTCGAGTTGGCAACGGTCAGGCCGGCGGGCAATGCATCGATAAAGCCCACCCCGCTCAATGACACTGTGTTCGCGGCCGGATTCGTAATGGTGAACGACAACGCCGTCGAATCCCCTACCGTAATCTGTCCGGAGGCGAACGTCGCACTGATCGCGGGAGGCGCCACAACCGCGATACTCGCCGAGGCCGTTCCGCCGCTGATCGCTAATATCGTTCCGCTGCCGCTGTCGAAGCTTGCGTTCAGGTTCGCCGTCGGGTCAGTTTGAGTACCGGCGCTGATGGCCGTTACGTTGAGGGAAACTGAGCAACTCGCGCCTGCCGGCAAGTTCTGCGCGGAAATCGTGATGTTCGCTTCTCCCGGGTTCGCCGACACCGCGACGCCGTAGCTTGCGGCACAGGTGCTCGCGACGTCCGAGGGATTCGCCACCACCAGCCCGCTGGGAAGCGCGTCTGTCACTCCGATGTCGAAGAACGCGGTGCTGCTGGACGGGTTGGTGAAGGTGAACAGGAGAGAAACGGTCCCGTTTAATGGAACACTGGGTGCGCTAAACGCCGCGCTGATGGTGGGCGGCTGAATCGCTTCGAGGGTCGCAGTGTTACTCGCGTTCCCCGCCCCGCTCTCATTGGCCGAGATCGCACCCGTCGCGTTTTGCATCGTTCCAGGCGAAGTCGCTTCGATGTTGAGCGTGATCGTGCACGACGCGCCGGCGGAAAGCGCGCCTCCGGTCAAAGTAATCGATGGCGAGCCCGCCAGCGCTCCCACCGCGCCTCCGCAGTTGTTGGCTACCTGCGGGGCCGGCGCCACCACCAGACCAGCCGGCAGGTTATCGACGAATGCGATCCCGCTCAACGATGTTGCCGCGTTGGGATTTTGAATCGTGAAGCTCAATCCCACCGCACTGCCCACGCCCGCGGCGGCTGCGCCAAAAGCCGTCGCGATGCTAGGGGCGGCCGCCACCTGGATCGCAGTACCAACCGTGTTGGACGCGGTGGCCCCGTTAGCGGCGTCGGTGTGAGTGCGGTCGCCCCCGCCGTACACAACCACAAGGTTGGTCACCGATGCCGGCAAGTTGGCCGGCACGTTTACGAACAATTGCAGCTTGCTGAACGAAGCGCCGCTTCCGACGGCCTCCGTCGACGTGCAGGTCACGACATTGGTGACGCTCGCGCAAGTCCACGCCGGCGCGCTGGGGAGGGAGGCAAAACTCGCCAGCGTAAATCCCGCGGGCAGCGTATCCACAACCGTGGTGGTGCCGAGCGTGGAGCTGCCCGACGGCCCCATGTTGCCGGCCGTAATATCCCATTCGGCGGTTTGCCCCCCGGTGAACGTTCCCACTGCGGACGTCGAAACCGAGAGCACCGCAGCCGGCAGGATCGTGATGGTCAGCGCGTTGGAAGAGATGCTGGTATCCAGGCCGCTGCCCGACACCTCGGCCGTGTTACTTACCGGTCCCGGAGTGGCGTTGCCCGGGACGCTGAACGCGAGCGTCAGCGCGTCGAAGTTGCTTCCCGGCGGGATAAACTCGCTACTAGTGCAACGGATGGTCTGGCCCGAAGGCGCACCGCAACCCCAGCCCGGGCCGCTCCCGCCCGTGGGAGTCAATCCGGCGGGGAAGGTGTCGATGATCGTAACCGGGATCGCTCCGCCGGCCGCCCCCGGACCGACTGGGTTGTCGACATCTACCTGCACCGCGGCCGACGAGCCTTGGACTACCGCCAGGCCGTCCGGCATCTGCGCCGCTGCGATTTCGGGTGGATTCACGGTGAACGTCACGCACCACCCGTTCCCAGCGCCGGAGGCGAGCATCGTGCTGGCGGTCTGATTAAAGTACAGGCTCCAGACGGCATTGCCATTCGCGTTCCCGAAGGCGCTGGTGAAGGTTGACTCGCCGGCGCTCGCGGCAAGATTGTACGGCGGAGTAGGCAGAACTTCAAAGTTGCTCGGGCTCGGGGTGAATGTGTCGTTCGAGTTGTAGTCGGTCGGCTGGTAGGTGCCGGGACCGAACGGGGATGGTGGCGCCAGCCCCGCGCCGCCGTCGGCGAAACTATACAGGCCCTGCGCGAGGACGGTTGCCGTGTTGCCGCTGCCCGAGAAGAAGTCCAGATTCGCGCCCAGCGGCCCTACCAGCAGCGACGCGATATCCTTGGCTTCTCCACTCTGTGGCACCTGGAAATTCTCCAACTGCACGCTCATGGTAGCGACACTGCCGGGCAATGTCGTGACCAGAATGTTCGACGGATTCGGCGTCGCCGCGCCCGTTCCCAACGGAAGCGCCACGGGAGCAGTGTTGCAGAACTGCACCTGATTTCCATTCGGCGCCTCGACGGTGGTCGCGTTGTCGACGCGCTGATAAAGGAATCCGGAGCTGAGATTGAAAGCGCCCGTGGGATTATAGGTCGCGATGATCTTGTGATCGCCCTCGGCCAAGGCGCTGGTCGAGATCGCGGCCTGCCCGCTCGCGTTCAATGCCACCGTGTTGCCGCCGGTAATGCCGGCCGGCGCTGCTCCGCTCGCGCCGTCTGTAAACGTCACCGTGCCCGCCGTCACCGCATTTCCGCCGCTCATCACGGTGGCCGTGAGCGTCACCGGGCCCCCGAGGAGCGCCGGATTTTTCGAGGAGCTGACGCTGGTGGTGGTCGTGGTTCCGGCGTTTACCGCGAATTCCAGACACCAGCCCCCGCTCACGCTCATGACTTGACCGTTGCCGTTCAAGAACAAAGACCAGTCGCCGTTGCCGTTCAAGCTATTGAAAGCTTCGGTCAGCGTGGTGTTGCCATCCGGCTGCGCATGATTGATCAAAGAGGGAACGCGCGGCGCAGCCGAAGACGAGGGCGGCGTGAATATGTCGTCGCCCGACGCGTTGAGATTCCGGTCCGTGGGTTCGTAGATTGTGCCGCTCAGGAAGGGCGAGCCGTCCGGCGCGGGCGTGCTACTTGCATCCGCGAACGTGATGCTGGCGGTGGGCTGGCCGCTCGCTGCCGAGCCGGAACCTGAAAGGAACTCCAGGTTATGAGTTCCATCGGGAGCCACCAGCAGAAATTCACTGCCTTCGATGCCGTAGGGTGAGGTTAAACCGTTCAGCGTGACGGTGACTGTGCCGATCGTGCTCGTCAAGCCCATCGTATCGGTTCCCACGTTGATGACCGATGGGTAAGGCGTTGCCGGCCCAGCCGGTCCCGCCAAGGGAAAAGCGACTGCGCCCGTATTGCAGTACTGTCCCGCGGTTAGCGTCGAATGGTTCTTGACGTACTGGTTGAGAATCGCCGACGTGCTGGCTTCGAAACCCCCGCTCGGCACATACGACGCCTGCAGCGGATGATTCCCTTCCGTAGCGAAGGTGATGGTACATTGCGCGACGCTCGTCGCTACGCTGCCGGCCAGCGGCGCCGCGCCGCATCCGGCGATGCTGGCGCCATTGTCGCTGAATGCCACCGCCCCGGTGGGCGGGCCGGCGCCGCCTCCTGTAACTGTTGCCGCCAGTGTCACCGAGCCGTTGGGCGCGCTGGTGAACGATGGATTAACACTCGAAGTGAGCGCGGTGACGGTGCTGGCTGTCTCGACCGTGGTCATCACGATGTCCCAACTGCTCACCGAGATCGGATCCCCGTTGGTGTCTATCAGGGTGAGAGTCCAGACGCCCGTCGCAACGGCCCCATTGATCGCGCTAGCAAAAGTGGCGCTGCCGTCTGTTTGCGGCCAGTTGCCGGCCACTCCTAGCGGCGGATCGGCGCCGCCATGCGCTTCGATCCAGTAAGAGCTGGGCCGGACCGAGATGCTGCCGATATGGGGCCAGGTCGTGGTCGAAGCCTGGCCGTTGCATCCCGTTCCGCAAGGCGCTGCCGTCGAGCCCGCGTCGGAAACCGAGATGTTGACCCCGTCGAGCCCGGAACCGGAATCCCCCGCGTCGTCGCCATCGATGCCATCGCCGGTGGCGCTCAGAAGAACCACACTGTTCGTGGAGTCCGGCGAGGTCAGCAGGAAGGCGGCATACAGCATGCTTTGCGCGCCGAGCTGGCCGCTCGAAGTCACGCCGTTCAAATCCACGCAGATCGAAGCCACCTCGCCGCCCGCGGGTACGGTGATGGTGGAACTTACCGGGCTGGTGGTCGCCGACAGGGGCAACCCGGCCGAACTCGAATACCGGACCGCCCCACCGGCTGTGGAGCACTGCGCGTTCAGATGCCCGGCCAGTCCACCGAGCGCAAGAGCCGCACCCAAACCCAGCCGGCGAAATTCACGCATGGCCTCTGTTCTTCTCCTCCAGCGACTGACGAAAACACATATCGTCGATTTGCGAAGAAAACGAACAATCGCCGAAATTTTAATCCATATCGAAGGCGAGAGAACTCAGATGGACGGCTGGGTTTTCAGACGGAAAAGATTTATTCCGCGACCGAGAAGGAATAAAGGGAGCTACGCAATCAGACCGGATGGCATTGTGGCGCACGCACCGGGTGCCCGCTGGGCGCATCCCGCGTCGCAACTCCTGGCGCCCCTTCCATCAATCGACACGAGATACGTTACCCTGAGAGCATCGGCGCCATGAAAGCACTCTCGTTCTGGAAAGCAGTCACCCTGGACAAATCCAATCTCCTGGACGAGATTTTTGCGTTGCTCGAAGATCGTGGAATCCGATTCTGCGTGATCGGCGGGCAGGCCGTCAATGCTTATGTTGAGCCGCTGGTCAGCCTGGATCTCGATCTCGTGGTCGCGGTCGATCAAGTCGATGAGGTGCGGAGACTCCTGGAAGAACGTTTCGCGGTTGAAGTCTTTCCGCATAGTATCAACATTAGTTCCGCCGGATCGAACGTGCGGGTTCAAATCCAAACCGATTCGCGCTACTCCGACTTCGTTGACCGCGCCGCAGTTCGCGAAATCCTTGGTCTGCGACTCCCAGTCGCCAATATCGAAGACGTTCTGCAGGGAAAGATCTGGGCCGCGCAGCATCCGGATCGGCGCGCCACCAAGCGCAAGAAAGACCTTCTCGATATTGAACGCCTGTTGGAGGCTTATCCAGCTCTGAAGAGCCGCGTCCCCAAAGAAATTCTCGAGCGGCTGAGTTAGGCGGAGAGTTTTTGCACGGTGGGGCGGCTGGTGGGATTCGAACCCACGACATCCAGAACCACAATCTGGCGCTACTACCAACTGAGCTACAGCCGCCGTGCGATTACATTCTAGCATCCGGTTACGTGCGTGCGCCGCTCAATCCAGTCCCGCCTTCTTCCACAACCGGTCCACGCGCGCCTTCACCTCCTCCGGCATCCGGATCACATCGGGCCACGGCCGCGTAAACCCCTCCTCTTTCCACTTGCGCGTCGCGTCGATGCCCATCTTCGATCCGTAATTCGCCAGGCGGCTCGAATGATCGAGCGAATCCACCGGCCCCATCACGAACTGGATGTCGCGCTCCGGGTCGATGTTGTTCAGCGCCTTCCACGCCACCTCGCGTACGTCCTGCACGTTCACGTCTTCATCCACCACGACGATGCACTTGGAAAACATCGCCTGGCCCAGCCCCCAGATCGCGTGCATCACTTTGCGCGCGTGTCCGGGATACGACTTGCGGATCGCCACCAGGATCAAATTGTGAAAAACCCCCTCGGCCGGCATCGCAATGTCGCGAATTTCCGGCAATTGCAAGCGCATCAGAGGCAGAAAAATCCGCTCCACCGCTTTGCCCATGTAGAAATCCTCCATCGGCGGCGGCCCCACGATCGTGGTCGCATAGATCGGATGATTGCGATGCGTCACGCAGGTGATATGGAACACCGGGTATTCGTCTTCGAGCGAATAGAAACCCGTGTGATCGCCGAACGGCCCCTCCGTGCGGTTCTCGCCGATCTCGACGTAGCCTTCCAGCACGATCTCGGCGTTCGCCGGCACCTCCAGGTCCGACGTCTCGCATTTGATCATCTCCACTGGCTTTCCACGAAGGAAGCCGGCCATCATCATTTCATCCAAGTCCGGCGGCAGCGGCAGAATCGCCGAATACATCGTTGCGGGATCTGCGCCGATTGCCACCGCCACATCCATGCGCGCCGTCTTCCCTTCCTTCAAGAGCCGCCGGTAATGCTCGGCGCCCTGCTTGTGTGTCTGCCAGTGCATGCCCGTCGTGCGCTCGTCATATACCTGCATGCGATAACACCCGCAGTTGCGCTTGCCGGTGTCCGGGTTGCGCGAGAACACCATCGGCAGCGTGATGAAGCGGCCGCCGTCCTGCGGCCAGCACTGCAGGATCGGAAGGTGGTCGAGCGAAAAATTCTCGTGCCGGATCACGTCCTTGCACGGTCCTTTTGAAACCATCTTGGGAAAGAACGCGCCCACTTCGGCCAGCTTCGGCAGCATTTTCAACTTGC
The DNA here is from genome assembly GCA_030039005.1 of Bryobacteraceae bacterium. The sequence continues at coordinate 16,374 of JASHQT010000050.1, read as the reverse complement.
CGATCAGCCCCTCCGGCATGCGCATTTCCAGGAACTCGTAGATGCGCTGGGCGACCGCGTCCACCGAGTCCACTTCGAGCGCCAGTTCCATCCGCCGCATACTCGCGAACGCATTGATCAGCACCGGTATGCGGCTGCCCTTGGGCTTCTCGAATAGCAACGCCGGACCGCCATTTTTTACGGACCGGTCGGCGAACTCGGTGACTTCGAGCACCGGGTCCACTTCCACTGAGACGCGCTTCAGTTCCTTCTTCTTTTCGAGCACGTCGATGAAATCGCGCAAGTCGTCGTAGGCCATGGAGTGAGCTCACGTTTTACTATGATGGAAATTCGCTCGCATGACAAATCGGATCGCTTTTATCACCGGGGCAAGCCGCGGGATTGGACGGGCCTGTGCGCTGGCGCTTGCGGACGCAGGCGCGCGGGTGGCATTGGCCGCTCGGAATCTGGCTCAGCTCGAGGAACTCGCGGGCCAGGTTCGAGCGGGCGGCGGGGATGCCTTCCCGGTTGCGATCGACATGCTGGACGCCGAGTCGCTTCGCGAGGCCTTCGCCCGAACTGCCAAAGAATTCGGCCCCATCGCGATCCTGGTCAATAACGCCGGCATCACCAAGGACGGCCTGGCTCTGCGCATGAAGCGCGAGGATTGGGACAACGTAGTGGCGACGAATCTCACCGGCGCCTTCCTTGCGATCCAGCAAGTTCTGCCAGCCATGATGCGCGAACGTTGGGGCCGCATCATTAACATTTCATCCGTCGTCGGCGAAATGGGCAATCCCGGGCAAGCGAATTATGTTGCCTCCAAGGCCGGACTCATCGGTTTGACCAAGGCCATCGCCCAGGAGATGGGCAGCCGGAACATCACAGTGAACGCCGTGGCGCCCGGCTTCATCGAGACCGACATGACCGGCAAGCTCTCGGCCGAGCTGAAGGAAAACATGCTGGGCCACATCCCGCTGAAGCGCATCGGCAAGCCCGAGGACGTCGCCGCGGCCGTGCGGTTCCTGGCGAGCGAAGAGGCGAGCTACATCACCGGGCACGTGCTGGACGTGAACGGCGGCCTGTACATGTGAAGATAGATTGATGACCAGCGAGAAGTTCAAGGTCGGCCTGGTGCAGATGAGCTGTGCCGTGGACCCGAACGAAAATCTGGAGAAGGCCATCTGGCGGACGCGCGAAGCCGCCGGTCGCGGGGCGCAGATCGTGTGCCTGCAGGAGCTGTTCCGCTCGCAATATTTCTGCCGCGAGGAAAACGCCGAATTATTTGCGCTCGCCGAACCGATCCCAGGGCCGAGCACCGAAGCTCTCGGCAAAATCGCGCGCGAGCTCGGCATCGTCATCATCGCGTCTCTGTTCGAACGCCGCAGCGCCGGCCTCTATCACAACACCGCGGCCGTCATTGGATGCGACGGGGAAATCGAGGGGATCTATCGCAAGATGCATATCCCCGACGATCCATTGTATTTCGAAAAGTTTTACTTCACTCCCGGCGATCTCGGCTTCGTCAACTTCGATACACGCTTCGGGCGCCTCGGCGTGCTGGTTTGTTGGGATCAGTGGTATCCCGAAGCTGCCCGACTTTCGGCTATCTCGGGCGCAAACATTCTTTTCTATCCCACTGCCATCGGCTGGCATCCGTCGGAGAAGGCGCAATACGGCGCGGCGCAGCTCGATGCCTGGCGGACCATCCAGCGCGCGCACGCCATCGCCAACGGCGTTTATGTCGCGGCGGTGAATCGCGTGGGATTCGAAGGCCCCCCGGATCACGGCCTTGAATTCTGGGGCAATTCGTTCGTCTCCGACCCTTTCGGGCAGGTCATTGCCGAAGCGTCGAATTCGAATGAGGAGATCTTGGTCGTCGAGTGCGATCCGCATCGCATGGAAGAAGTTCGCCGCGGCTGGCCATTCCTGCGCGACCGCCGCATCGATGCCTACGCGCCCATCCTGAAGCGGTGGATCGACTAACGTGGCCCGCGTCACTTGGCGGATGCCCGCCGAATGGGAGCCGCACGCCGCCACATGGCTCGCCTGGCCGCACGAGCGCTCGGATTGGCCGGGTAAATTCGCGCCCATTCCCTGGATTTACGGCGATATCGTGAGGAAGCTCGCCCGCGTAGAGCGCGTCCGCATCCTGGTGGAAGATGCCGCGATCGAGAAACGCGCGCGGCGCGTGCTCGCCAAGTGCGACGTCGACAGTAGCGCGGTCGAATTCCTGCGCTGGCCCACCAATCGAAGCTGGACGCGCGATTATTGCCCCCTTTTCGTGCGCAATCGCACGGGCGAAATCGCCATTACCAATTGGCTCTTCAACGGCTGGGCCAAATATGACAATTGGCGCGAGGACAACCGCATCGCCGCCCGCGCCGCCAAACGCGACAAGCTCGAAATGTTTTCGCCCGGGATCGTGCTGGAGGGCGGCAGCATCGATGTCAACGGCGCGGGCCTGTTGCTCACTACTGAGGAGTGCCTGCTCAGCGAATCCATCCAGGTGCGCAATCCCGGCCTTGGCCGCGCGGCTCTGGAGCGCTATTTCGCCCAGTATCTCGGCATCGAGCAAACCATCTGGCTGAAGCACGGCATCGCGGGCGACGACACGCACGGCCACATCGACGATCTGGCGCGCTTCGTCAACCGCGAAACAGTTGTAATCGCAACAGAGGATGATCCGAAGGAGATCAACTACGAACCGCTGCGCGAGAATCTGGAACTATTGCGCCGCACCCCGCTCAACGTGGCCACGCTGCCGATGCCTTCGCCCGTTTATTTCGATGGCCAGCGGCTGCCGGCCAGCTATGCGAACTTCTACATCGCCAACGGCCTGGTGCTGGCGCCGGTGTTCAACGATCCGAACGATCGAATCGCGCTCGCGACGCTCGCCGAACTGTTCCCGTCGCGCGAGGTCATCGGCATCTATTGCGGCGATCTAGTTCTCGGCTTAGGCACGCTGCATTGCATGACCATGCAAGAGCCTAGCGCCCAGCTTTAGCGGACCGTAAATTCGAGAACCGTCTCAGCCGGGAAACGGACTTCCTTTTTGCCCGTAGCCGCCGCTGTTCCCGTTCCCGCCGCCGCACCCGCGCCCGCGCCGATGGCCGCTCCTCTGCCGCCACCGGCCAAAGCTCCGATGATGGCGCCAGCGGCCGTCCCGATTCCGATGGACTTCGCGTTCCGTTCGCCGTGACCTTTGCTCTCGCTACTCACGATCTCACTCCGCACGGGCATTCCATTCACGGACCGAAGCTCGAGTTCGAGCAGTGCCTTGCCCGATAACCGCCCCCCAGATTCCGCATTCACGACGATTCCACGTGCCTTGTCTCCGCGCTGCGCGAACGTTCTGCCGTCCACCACCAGCCTCTTGTGAACGGTCCCGGTCCAGGTGTCGCCCGGTTTCGACTTGTCTGACGAAATCGTGTGGTCCAGCCGCACGCTCACCACTTCGCCCGCGGGAATTGAGCCCGCGAAAGCCACGCCAAGTAAAGTCAATACAATCAAACTCGCTGCGATGATTTGTTTCATGTATCGGTCTCCTGGCGGCAACAACGCAATTCCGATGCCGTGTGCGTTTTACGTGGTATCATCCGCTTTCTCATGCATGTTGTCGATCTGGTGACGATCGCGGCGTACCTGATCGCCATCACCTGGTTCGGAGCGCACTTTCGCAAATCGCAACGCAATCTCAAGGACTATTTCCTCGGCGGGCGCAGCGCGCCCTGGTGGGCCATCGCGCTTTCCATCGTTTCGGCGGAGACCAGCACGCTGACCGTCATCGGAACGCCCGCGCTTTCGTTCGCCGGCAACTTCGAATTTCTCCAACTTGTGCTCGGGTATCTGCTGGCTCGCATCGTCATTTGCGTGTTGTTCCTGCCGCACTATTTTCGCGGTGAAATGTTCACGGCTTACGAACTCATGCGCCGCCGCTTTGGCGAGCGCATCCGCCGCCTGACCGCTGGAACATTTCTGTTGCTGCGCGCTTTGGCCGAAGGCGTACGAGTGTTCGCGCTGTCGATCGTCATCTCCATCGTCCTCGGCACCGGCGAAGTGGTGTCCATTCTCGCCATCGTGTGCCTGACCTTGTTCTATACCTTCGAAGGCGGCATGACGGCGGTCATCTGGACCGACGCCGTGCAAATGTTCCTCTACGTCGCCGGAGCGCTCCTGAGTTTTTGGGTGATTCTGCACCAGATCCCCGGCGGTTGGGCGCACGTGGCTGCGCTCGCCGGCGCGGCGCGCAAATTCCAGATGTTCGATTTCCGGTTTTCGATGACCACGGCCTTCTTCGCGCGCAGCTACAGCTTTTGGGCGGGAATCATCGGGGGCTGCTTTTTGACTACCGCCAGTCACGGAACCGAACAGTTGCTGGTCCAGCGATTGCTCGCCGCCCGGAACGAACGGCAGAGCCGCGCGGCACTTCTCTCAAGCTGGCTGGTGATCCTTTTTCAATTCGCGCTGTTCCTTTTCATCGGCGTGCTTCTGTTCGTCCACTATTCGGATACCCGGTCGCCCGCACCGCAGCCGCCCGATTCTATTTACCCCAAGTTCGTCTGGAACAGCTTGCCCGCGGGCGCGGCAGGCCTGGTGATGGCGGCGATTCTGGCCGCCGGGATGTCGAACCTGAGCGCCGCGCTGAACGCTCTCGCCTCCACCAGCGTCATGGATTTCTACCGCCCACTTGCTCTGCGACGCGATCCGGCGAGTTCGGAGGCGCACTTCCTCGGCATCGCGCGCTGGGCGACGGTCGGATGGGGAGTGATTCTGTTCCTGGTGGGATTGGTCGCCAGACATGTCAGTTCAGTCCTGGAAGCCGGCCTTTCCATCGCGTCGGTTCTCTACGGTTCCTTGCTCGGCGTCTTCCTGCTCGGCCTGCTCACGCGGCGGGTCAAGCAAACTTCGGCGATGATCGCCATGGTCGCCGGGCTCCTGCTGATGATCTACGTTAGCGCGGCAACGCACGTCGCCTTCACCTGGTATGTGGTCATCGGAACGGCCGCAACATTTTTGACAGGCTGCGTGATGTCGCTATTCTTGAAGGAGTGAACGAAGCGGAGCAACGCGACAGGCACGGCCTGAGACGCGCGCTGGGCGTCTGGAGCGCCGCGGCGGTGGTGGTCGGAACGGTGATCGGCAGTGGCATTTTCCTGGTTCCCAGCACCATGGCGAGCCAGGTGGGAACGCCCTTCAAGGTCTTTGCTGTGTGGATCGCGGGCGGCCTTCTCACTCTCTTCGGCGCCTTAAGCTACGCCGAACTGGCCGCCGCGATGCCGGAGGCCGGAGGCGAATACGTCTACCTGCGGGAAGCCTACGGGCCGATGTGGGGTTTCCTGTATGGCTGGACCCAGATGTGGGTGGCCAAAAGCGGTTCCATTGCGACGCTGGCCACGGGTTTTTATATCTATCTCGCCAATTTCCGGCCGGAACTAGGAAAAGTATGGGTTGTGGCGCCGGTGCCGCTCGGCGAAGGCGGATTGCCGCTTCCCATCCGCTACGGGCAGTTGCTCGCGATCGGGGTGATCGCGGTCCTGGCCTTGATCAATTATCTCGGTGTCCGCGTGGGCGGGAACGTGCAAGTGGCTACCACCCTGCTGAAAGTGGGTCTGATTGGAGCCATTATCGTGATCGGGTTGGGCTCCGGGCTCGGGAACACTGCCAATTTTCACTCCTCCACCCCGGCGCCAGGCGGTGTTCTCGGTTTTTTTGCCGCGCTGGTAGGAGCTTTGTGGGCTTACGACGGCTGGAACAACGTCACTATGGTCGCTTCAGAGGTGCGCCGGCCGCAGCGCAACCTCCCGCTGGCCTTGATTCTCGGGACGACGGCCGTGATTGCGATTTATCTGCTTATCAATCTTGCTTATTTCTTTGTGCTTCCCGCCGGCGCGGTTGCGTCCACGGACCGCGTGGCAGCCGAAGCGATGCGCAAAATCCTGGGCGCGCCGGGTGCGGCGGCAGTGAGTTTGGCGGCCATGATCTCGATTTTCGCGGCCCTCAACGGCTCGATTCTTTCCGGCTCCCGAGTACCCTTCGCCATGGCGCGCGACGGCCTCTTTTTCCGCGGTGTGGAACGGATTCACCCTGTGTACCGGACTCCCAGCGTTTCCATCCTGGTGTTGAACGCCTGGGCCTGCCTGCTGGTGCTGAGCGGCCGCTACGACCAGCTCTATACCTACGTGATTTTTGCCAGCGCCATCCTCTACGGCATGGCTACGGCCTCGGTAATTGTGCTGCGTTTTCGGCGTCCTGATATGCCACGGCCCTACCGGACGCTTGGCTACCCGGTGGTTCCTATCGCCTTTGTTCTGGGCATCGCGTGCTTAATCGTCTCCACGCTTCGGAGTTCTCCCCGCGAATCGATCCTCGGGCTCCTGCTGATTTGCATTGGCCTCCCGTTCTATTTTTCCTGGAAAAAGCGTCCGACCGCAGTGCGGGAGTCCTCTTCCTCAAGAGCTTAGTACCTTTTGCATGCCGACTTGTTCGGAAAACCGAACAAGAAGCTTGAAAATGGGGTTAGAATGAGGTACAAAGTTTATTGCAGATCCAATGAGTTGAGGCGATCTTGTTCGCTTTTCCGAACGGAACGCGCGCCGAGTAGCTAAATTTTTGGGAGAGAGATGAATGGACATTAACAAAATGCTGGCCGAGTTGCGGCTGGAACGTGAACAGATCGAAGAAGCGATCATGACTCTGGAGCGGCTGGCCCGCGGACGTGGCCGGCGCCGCGGCCGTCCTCCGGCTTGGATGTCGCAGATCAAGCGTCGCGGCCGTCCACCGGGAAGCAAGAATCGTCCGAAGACCGATCAAAAAGCTTCCGCGAAAGTGGTCGCCGCCTAGCAAGACCGCGCCGATCCACCGATTCCGTAAGCGCGAGGGTGAGCTACGTCTCACCCTCGCGCTTTGTTATGGATACAAGAGATATTGGTGTCTTCGTTCGCCGAAACTGTTGAGCGAATCCTCCATTTCCTGAACGATCGCTCTCGGATCCTCTCCCTCCTTCAGTTCCTTCAGCACCGCGCGATTCCCGATCAGGAACCGATTTGCCTCCCAGTCGATTTTTCCCGGATAGAGCTTGTTTAAGGCGTAAGCGAGTTCCAGGCCGAACCGTGTGCTGTCGAACGCATCGCGGTTGGTGATCACGAACCGCACTCCCTCGATCGTTTTGCCCTGGAAATTCGACGACGCCGGGCGGAATCGCGTGGGATAGACCCGAACGCCCGGAATAAAGCGGCTGTTTAACAGCTGCGCCAGTTCCCTGCCACGAACCCAATCGGCGCCGATTAGCTCAAAAGGGCTATCGGTTCCCCGCCCGACCGAGTAATTGGAAGAAGCTTCGAGCAGCGCAACCCCGGGATATAGCAACGCCTCGTTTAAGCTGCGCATATTGGGCGACGGATCCACCCAGGGAAGGCCGGTGGCGTCGAACCACTCCCCGCGATCCCAGCCTCGCATGGGAATCACGTGCAGATCCACACCCAATTTCCGCTCGGAATTCGCCATCCCAGCCAATTCTCCCAACGTCATGCCGTGGCGAACGGGGATTTCCAAGCATCCGGTGAAGGACTGAAGGTCTGAATCGAGCAAAGGTCCTTCCACGTGCACGCCCGTGATGGGATTGGGGCGGTCCAACACGAATAATGGCAAATGTTTCTGCGCCGCTGCTTCCATGCCATAGAGCATCGTGCAGGAATAAGTGTAGAAGCGCGCGCCCACGTCCTGAATGTCGAAGACTAGGGCGTCGACATTGTCCAGCATCCGCGGGTCGACGCGCTTCGATCGAGCGCGGTAGAGGCTAAAAACGGGTAAGCCGGTCGCGGCATCAGTGGCGTCAGAGACGTCGGGACGGTCTTCGGCGCCTTGCAATCCGTGCTCCGGGGAAAAAAGCGCAGTCACCTGGACGCCCACGGCGCGCATCAGATCGACGTTGCGCTGCCCGTCCCGGCTGATCCCGGTCTGATTGGTAATCAGCCCGATTCTTTTTCCGCGCAGCTCCGCGAATTGATTCGCGGCCAGTACGTCCAGGCCCGTGAGTACCTGCGCATTAGGCTCCACTTCGCGGTGCACGCCGGGACCAACGAGGGTCTCGTTGTACCCGGTGAGCTTCACTTCGGGCGTTGTAATGCCGAAGGACGCCGCCGCGATGGTCGCGACGCGGCTGCGCAGCGAAATAATGGAATGTCCGCGATGCGGATGCACGGCATTAGTCAACAGGATCACGTACGAGCGGCTGAACGGGTCGATCCACAGCGAAGTGCCGGTGTAGCCGGTGTGCCCATAGGAGCCGATGGGGAATAATTCGCCGCGATTGCTGGAATAGGGCGAATCGATATCCCAGCCCAGGCCGCGCAGGATCGGCTGGTCAGGGGGGGATTGCGGCGACGTGAATTTGCGTACGGTGGCCGCGCTGAATAAGCGCACGCCATTGCCTTGGCCCTCATCCAGCATCATTTGAGCGAATTTTGACAGGTCGGCCGCGGTGCTGAAGACGCCTGCATTGCCGCTGACGCCGCCCATGTAGCGCGCTGTATCGTCGTGGACGACGCCGCGCAAAGGTTCGCCCGTTTCAGGATCGATTTCCGTAGGCGCGATGCGTGGGCGCAGCGAAGCGGGAGGCAGAAACATCGTGTCGTGCATCCCCAGCGGTTCGAAAACGTGCTCCCGCGCATAGACGCTCAGCATTTCGCCGCTGAGGCGATGCACGATTTCCGCGAGCAGGATGAAATTGATGTCGCTGTAGACGAATTGGACGCCGGGCGGCGCGGCGGGTTTGTCGATCAGGGCGCGATGAACACCCGTATCATAGCCCGACCAAGCCGGCTTGAGATCCAGATCCGGCCGGAGACCCGAGAAATGCGTCATCAGATTGCGAATGGTGATTTCGCTGTGTCCACCCTGAAATTCTGGCAGGTATTTGGTCACCGGGTCGTTCAGCCGGATCTGCCCTTGCTCGAACAGGCGCATGATGGCGGGCGTGGTGGCCACAACTTTAGTCAACGATGCGATATCGAAAATCGTGTCGAGCGTCATCGGCTCGCGGCGCGGGACCAGCGCGCGGCTGCCGTACGCTTTCTGATAGACCACGTGGCCGTCGTGCCCAATGAGCACCACCGCGCCCGGGATCAGCCCTTCGTGGATGGCGTGCTCAATCTCACGATCCACGTCGTCGGCGCCGGAAAATGATCCCGGACCCGAGCCCTGGGTAGAGAGATTTTGCGCGGAGAGGCCGGCGGCGAACAACAGCACAAGCGCGGCTTTCATTGCATTCGGGCGGCGATTTCGTCCAGAACTTTTGCGAGCTCGGCGTCTTTGGCGGTGATGCCCTGGGCGTCGTGCGTGCTGAGGTCAACGCGCACACGGTTGTAGACGTTGAACCATTCCGGGTGGTGGTTCATTTTCTCGATTGCAATCGCGGCGGTGGCCATGAATCCGAAAGCGTGGATAAAGTCGGCGAATTTGTATTCTTTGTGGAGCTTCCCCTCCACCACGTTCCATCCAGCGAGGGAAGAGAGCGCGTCGGCGAGTTCCGGGCCGGAGAATCTTCGCATGCTTCTATTATGGTCCCAGTGCGATCGGCGGCGGCCTTCAATTGTCACATAAATATGTGATACACTGGATTCGTGAAGGAACACACGAACGTCACTCTGAGCCTGCCCGAGGCGTTGCTGCGGCGTTTCCGCATCTACGCCGCGTCGCGCAATCAGTCCATGAGCAGCCTCATGACCAGCGCCGTCCGCCAGATGATCGATCAGGATTCACAGGCGCGCGCGGCCAGACGCCGCTTCATGGAACGGATTCGCAATGCCCCGGACCGGGGGACTGGGGATGTGATCCGGTGGACGCGCGACGAGTTGCATGAGCGTTGAATTCGTTGACACCAACGTCTTGGTTTACGCGCACCAGGGCGGTGCGGGCGTCAAACACCTCCTTGCTGGAGAACTGTTGGGCCGGTTGTTTGAGGATCAGAGTGGGGCCGTCAGTATACAGGTGCTCAGCGAGTTTTACGTGACGGCGATCAAGAAACTGGGCATGAAAGCGCAGGAGGCCGAAGAGATTGTCGCGGATCTCGGAAGTTGGACCATCCATCGCCCCGCGCATGCCGATCTGCTGCGCGCCTCGAAGATTCACCGCCAGCACAAAGTGAGCTGGTGGGATGCGCTCATCATTAATAGCGCCTTGGAGCTGGGATGCGCCGTGCTGTGGAGTGAGGACCTGCCATCAGGTCATCGTTTCGGCGGGCTTACGATTTGCAACCCTTTTGCCTGACGCTACACTATTGACATGAAGCAGCCGCCGGTCAAACGGGGCCTGCTCGGGGCGAGTTTCGCGATAGCCCTGTCCGCCTTTGCGATCCTCTCCGCCGCCGACAGCGATATCCCCAAAGAGTTTCACGCTCCCACCGCCGATCAGGATTTCATCAAACGCGACGCGATGATCCCCATGCGCGATGGCGTTAAGCTGTACACCGTCATCGTGGTGCCCAAAGGCGCGCATGATGCGCCGATCCTGCTGACCCGTACGCCCTACAACGCCACGGAGCGTACGATGCGCAGCAACAGCACGCACATGCTCGCGATCCTGCCGGAAGGTGACGAAGTCTTCGTTCGCGCCGGCTACATTCGCGTCTTCCAGGACGTGCGCGGCAAGTACAAATCCGAAGGCGATTACTACATGACCAAGCCAGTGATGGGGCCGCTCAACCACACCGGCACGGATAATGTCACCGACGCTTACGACACGATTGACTGGCTGGTGAAAAACACCCCCGAATCAAACGGGCGCGTGGGCATGATCGGGTCGTCGTACGAAGGCTTCACGGCGGTGATGGCGCTGCTCGGCCCGCATCCGGCGCTGAAGGTCGCGGCGCCCGAGAGCCCGATGGTGGACGGCTGGATGGGTGACGATTGGTTTCATTACGGGGCGTTTCGCCAACCGAGTTTCGATTATTTCCCGGAACAGACCGCTCACAGAGGCGAAGGCCCGAGCGTCCCGCGCGAAACGAACGACGATTACACCGAGTTTTTGCGCGCGGTTTCGGCCGGCAATTACGCGCGCGAGCACGGCCTGGATCAGTTGCCGTGGAACAACAAAGTGCTCGAGCACCCAGCGTATGACGAATTCTGGCAAGGTCAGGCGCTCGACAAGCTGGTGGCTGAGCGTCCGTCGCAAGTGCCCACCATGTGGATCCAGGGCCTGTGGGACCAGGAGGGCATGTGGGGCGCAATTCATTGCTATATGGCGCTGAAGGCGCGCGGGCAAGCCGAGCATAACTATCTGGTGATGGGACCGTGGCGCCACAGCGGAGTGAATTACGACGGCTACAGTTTAGGGCCGCTCAAATGGGACGGCGATACCGCTCTTCAATTTCGCCGCGAGGTGCTGCTGCCGTTTTTCGATCAATATCTGAAAACCGGTGGGCCAAAGGCCGCGACTCCGCATATCTTCATCTACAACACGGGCGAGAATCGGTGGGACCGGTTCCAGAACTGGCCGCTGGCTTGTGAGCAGGGCTGCGCCGCGCCGATGAAGACGCTGTATCTGGAGCCAAATTTCGGGTTGGCATTCGAGAAGCCCTCGGGCGATCCCGGTGCGTCGGATTCTTATGTTTCCGATCCCGCCAAGCCGATCCCTTATCTTCCGCGCCCGGTCCGTTTTGCCGACACCGCGCGTTGGCGAACGTGGCTGGTGAGCGATCAGCGTGCGGTAGTGGATCGCACCGATGTGCTGTCGTATCAAACGCCCGTGCTGACATCGCCGGTGCGCGTCAGCGGTGCGCCGATTGCTGATGTCATCGCCGCCACCACCGGCACGGACGCGGATTGGGTGGTGAAACTCATCGACGTCTTTCCGGACCAGGTCCCCAGCCAGCAGGAACTGGGCGGCTACGAGCTTGCGCTTTCCATGGATATTTTCCGCGGCCGCTATCGCGAGAGCTTCGAGCGCCCGTCGGCCATTCCCGCGAACGAGCCCGAGCGTTACCGCTTTGCGCTGCCGACCATCAACCATGTATTCTTGCCGGGGCACCGCATCATGGTCCAGATTCAGTCCAGTTGGTTCCCGCTCTATGATCGCAATCCGCAGACCTTCGTGCCGAATATCTTCTTCGCCAAGCCGTCGGACTATGTAAAGGCGACCGAGACAGTATTCCACTCGCCGGAACATCCCAGCGCGATTTTGTTGCCGGTGGTTCCTTGAGGCTTATTCCCAGGGACTTTTCGTTCCGTACGGCAGGCTCACGCCCATGGCTTCGATCTCATGAATCTTGCCCGCTCGGATTTTGAAAATCTCGCCGGCCTGCAAGTTCGACGTCCCGCCGTTCATGTGCACCACGTCGACGCCCGGCACTCCCTTGATCTTGATATCGTGCACCGCGCCGCGATGCTGGAACATCGGAAAGGCGTAAACTAATCCCTTTTCTTCTTCCACCAGACCGAGCCGGCGCGGCCACAGGCGCGTGATGAAGCTCAAGATTCCGCTATCCACCTGCGCCGTGCAGGTCAAAGTTCCGATAATCGCCATGGCGCGATCGTCGGCGGGTGATCCCATCGGCACCGGCCAGGGCACGGGCGTCGCATTGTGGGTGGTTTGGCCGCCGTTTTCGTGCCGCTCGCAATCCTCGGCAAAGGGCGCAAGTTCGCCGTTGCCGTGCTCGATGGATTCGAAATACGAATTGGCCGCGTTGATCATGTCCTCGCGCGGCGTGCGTTCGGCGGGCGGAACATCAGCGAGGAACGCTGCGCGCGGCGTGATCAGATTCTGCATGCGGTCCGGGCGCAGATTGCGCGCGAGCACATGCTCGATCTCGGTAATTTCTCCGTCCACAATTCTGAGCCGCAGTGCGATGATCAGCGGGCGCCCATTTTCTTTCATGACGCCGTAAAAGCCCACCTGGTTGGACTCAGGATCGACCGCATAGATCTTGAACGTCGAGGGCGCTTCCGATGCGCCCACCCAAAGCCCGTCGCCGATGCGAATTTTGGCCGTGTTTTCGGTGAATCGCACACCGCGCGCGAGCGGCAGCCCGGCGGGATCGTGTTTCACCAGCGCCGACAGATATTGATCGGTGAGCGCGATCATGCAAGCGCGATCGCAGTGCTTCCCCACCGCGAATGCGCTAGCGGAAAACACAAGGAATAAGGACGCAGCGACGATCCAGGATTTCATCAAGGCCGTATCTCCGGGCATTGATTATATACTGAAGCGCGAAGGAGACTTCATGGGGAAATGGAATTTTGCCGCGGCCGCTTGCCTGTTGCTCACAGTCGCGCTGGTGTACGCGCAGGACCGCCGGAAGGGCACCTTGACCGCGCTAGATTACATCGAGATCCAGCAATTGGTGAATGCCTACGGGCAGGACATCGATACGTGCACCAATAACGGCTACGATTACGCCGACCTCTACACCCCCGATGGCGTCTTCATCGACAAGTATTCCGACGATGCGTTCGCCAAAGGCGGTTTGCAGCGGGCCAAGGGCCGTGACGAGCTGGCGGCGGCATCCTGGGGCGGATCGAAGGGCTGCAAGGACATGCCCTGGAACGGCTGGAGCCACGTGATGACGAACCTGGTGATTACGCCGACGGCGGACGGCGCCACCGGGCGCTGTTACTTGATCATGTTGGGCGAAAAAGGACCGGGGAGCGTGGAGCGCGACGGCGGTTACGAAGACGTGTATGTGAAGACGGCCAAGGGATGGCGGATCAAATCGCGCACGCACGTTCGCAGCAAAGAATGGAGCAATCCGCTGTTGCAGACCGCGGACCGCAGATAACATGCGGTACCGGTTTGTCGGGTTGGCTCTCATGGCTGGCGGCCTGCTGTGTGCCCAGCCCCCAGCGGCGCGGCCATTCCAGATTGTCAAGCTGGATCCGGCGCTCGATGAAATTATTTCGCCCGATGCCAAGCTTGAAACACTTGCCAGCGGTTTTGGTTTGACCGAAGGTCCCGTGTGGGTCCAGCACGGCGATGACGGATATCTACTGTTCAGCGATAACGCGGGCAACAAGATTTACAGATGGTCGCCACACGCGCCGCTCGGGGTCTTTCTCGATAAAAGCGGTTACACGGGAAACGACGTAATGAACGTGGGCGCGCAGACCGTCACCGGCGGTGGAGTGGCGATTCTACTGATCGGCTCCAACGGCCTGACGCTCGATCCCCAAGGCCGGCTGCTGATCACCGCCATGACGGACCGGGCCATCGTGCGGTTGGAAAACGACGGCCGCCGGACCGTGCTCGCCGATCGCTACCAGGGCAAGCGCTTCAACGGGCCGAACGACATCGTTTGCAAGTCCGATGGCGCCATCTACTTCACCGATACGGTTTGGGGCATGCGCGGCGCGGAGAAGAGCCCCAGCCGGGAGCTGCCTTACAGCGGCTTATTTCTGATCAAAGACGGCAAGGTCACGCTGCTGGGCGCCGAGAAGGACAGCGACACGCCGAACGGCATCGCGCTGTCGCCCGATGAAAAGCATCTGTACGTCACGCTGGGCTTGTCGAAGACGGTGCGCTACGATGTGGCGCAGGATGATACCGTGGCGAATCCGGTGAAGTTCATCGACGCCGGGCTCGACGGCATCAAAGTGGACCGGCGCGGCAACGTCTATTCGGTGGTTCGCGGCAACGAGATTTGGATCACATCGCCCGAGGGCAAGCGCTTGGGGACTTTGCAACTGCCGCTGATTGCGACCGAGCCGCGGCCGCGCATCGTCGCGACTAATCTTGCTTTTGGCGATGCCGACAGCCAGATGTTGTACATCACGGCGTGCACGCATCTGTTTCGCATCCGGTTGAAAGTTCCGGGTGTCCGGCCTGGGCCGCAACGCTAGCATCGGCTGAATTGAAACCGGTTGGTGGATATCGGCCACCGCGATTTCGGGGCGCTCCCGCGCAACACAAACATTTCGCGCCGGATTTGGGTCGGAATGCCAAATGCATCTTTCGTCGCGTCTGGAGGCTAACCGATGAAAACGAAACTGATCGCTCTTTTGATAGTCCTGGGATGCGCGGGAATGGCTTCGGCGAGGGTTGTGGTCGGAGTTGGCGTTGGTGTGGGTCCGGCGTACGGCTACTACGTCGCGCCGCCGCCTCCCTACGTTCCGGCCGCTCCGGCTTACGTGGCGCCGGCGCCTGGACCGAATTACGCGTGGATTGGCGGATATTGGTATCCGTATGGCGGGCATTATTTGTGGCATGCCGGATACTGGGCCGCGCGTCCGTTCTACGGCGCGCGTTGGGTTGCACCGCGCTACTACGGCGGACGCTACTACGGTGGACACTGGCGACGGTAACTAATCTGGACGACGCCCCTCGAAGGCATCCTGCAATAGCGCACGGATGCCTTCACGCGTGATGGGGCGCGGGTTGTAGTAAGGATTCTGGACGGCGATGGCGGCGGCCTGGTCGAGATCGCCTTCTTTGAGTCCCAGCGCCGCAAGCGACATAGGCGCACCGAGCGAGCGGGCGAGATCGAAGAGTCCTTGCGCGGCCGAGTTTGCACCGAGCGCTCGAGCGATGCGCGACATGGCTTCCGGGGCGGCAGGCGCGGTATAGGCCGTCGCATGCGGCAGCACCACGGTATGGGTTTCAGCGTGCGGAAGATGGAAGCTTCCTCCCAGCGTATGGCACAGCTTGTGATGCAGCGCCATGCCCACCACGCCCAGCGCGACGCCGCCGAGCCACGCGCCGTAAAGTACGTTCGAGCGAGCGTCCAGGTTCGCGGGCTCCTTCACTACCACCGGCAGACCCGAGGCGAGCGCCCGAATCCCTTCTTCGGCGATCATCGAAACGATCGGATTGGCGTCCTTCGAATACAGCGCCTCCACGCAATGCGCGATCGAATTCATGCCGCTGGTGGCGGAGAGCATCGGCGGCATGGTGACGGTGAGCGTGGGATCGTAGATCACCGTTTTCGGGAGCACGCGCGGATCGCGGCCCGTCTCTTTTAAGCCTGCCTCGGTGATGCCCCAGATGGGCGTCATCTCGGAGCCTGCATACGTGGTGGGGATCGCGAGGATCGGCAGTGTGGAGACCAGCGCGATGGCTTTCGCCAGTCCGGTCGTTGAGCCGCCGCCGACCGCGACACAGCAATCGGCGCGCAATACCTTGGCTTGTTCGCGTGCCTGTTCGGCAATTTCAATGGGCACGTGCATCACGGCGTTATCGAACAATCCGGCGGCGCGCGATCCCAGACGACCGGCGATTTGTTGACCTGCGGCGCGCTGCTCCGGTGTCGAGAGCACCAGCGCGCGATGCGCGCCTAACCGTTCGATTTCTTCCGGCAATTTCTCCAGTGAGCCGGCGCCGAACACTACGCGCGATGGAAGGATGTCGTAGACAAACGACAGCATCAGACTCCGATAAACGCCTGCATCAGGCGTCGCCGGCGTGAGC
>JASHQT010000458.1 GCA_030039005.1 Bryobacteraceae bacterium | reverse complement strand
CGCCCCATCTACAAGCCGGAATTCTGGGACAAGGTCCAACAGCTCGACATGTGGACGAACAAGTATGATCCGGTGATGACCTGCCAGCCGCTGGGAATCCCGCGCGAAGGACCGCCGCGCCGCATTTACCAGACCGACAAAGACATTACGTTCATCTATTACGGCGGTGATGCGGGAGGCGGTTACGGCGAATATCGCATCATCCCCACCGACGGCCGCTCGCATGGCAAAGAGGCGGAGTACGACATCACGTACATGGGCGACACGGTGGGGCACTGGGAAGGCGACACGCTGGTCCTCGATTCGGTGGCGTTCACCGATGCAACTTGGCTAGGGCGCGGCGGTTTGTTCCACTCCGACCAGATGCATACCATCGAGAGACTGCGGCGCGAGGGCGACGCACTTTTCTACGACATCACGGTGGAGGATCCCGAGGTGCTGGTAGAGCCGTACGTGTTTCCGACGCGAGTAGTGCGGCTGAACCCGAGTCCCAACGCGGGCCTAATCCGGGAGCGCGGCAACTGCGAGGTTTACGAGACCAAGGACATCAGCTCGCAGATCCGGCATTAGCGCTCGCGAAATTCGCGGCCTTTACTTACGCTGGCTGCAGGGCCGGCTTCGGGGCTTGGTCGACGCGACTGAGCCATTCTCTGAAACGCGTCTCGCCGAGTTGGGCGTTATCGCCTGGGAGCAGTGACTTCTCCGTGACTGTGAAGCCGTAATACCGCGCTTGCGGGTCGGTCACCACTTTGCGCGGGTCCTTGAGTGCGGTTAACTGGAGCCGTGCGAGTTCATCCAGGCGGAAGCGCTCGGGCCCGCCTATTTCCACGGTGCTGTTCAAGGGTAAGCCCGTCGCGATCCTGGCAACCGCATCGGCGACATCGTCGGCCGCCATGGGCTGGAGGAGCACCGGGGGCAGGCGTACGGTGTTGCCCTCGGTAGAGAAGTCGACGATGCTCTTAATGAAATCAAAAAACTGAGTAGCGCGGACAATGGTGTAGGGCACCGCGGAGCTCTTGATCAAGTTCTCCTGGGCCAGTTTTGCGCGAAAGAACCCGCTCTCGGTCAGCCGTTCTGTTCCGACCACTGACAGCGCCACGTGATGTCCCACTCCCGCAGTCTTTCCATACGCGAGGAGATTGCGAGTGGAAGTCTCGAAGAACTTCAGCACCGCCGCGTCCTCCCAGGAGGGGGAGTTCGTTACGTCAATGACCACGGAGGCGCCGTTCAAAGCGCCCGCGAGGCCTTCGCCTGTAACGCTGTTGATCCCGGAACTGGGCGCGGCTGCAATTGCTTCGTGCTTAGCGCCGCGAAGTCTTTTGACAAGCCTCGATCCAATTAGTCCAGTACCGCCAACTACCACGATTTTCATGATCGTTTTTCCTTTCTGACCTGCACATGTCAACGTGTCGTCTGTGTGGTTGCTGCTAAGCGTGGGATGCCGATCTTGTCATAGCGGTGGCGGAATTAATGTGCCGCGCGCTGCTGTACAATCGAGAGTCATGAAATCCTGCGCGTGGCTTCTCTGGAACGTGACCGTGGCAGCCGTACTGGTTGCTTCGCTCGCGCAAGCGCAACAACCGGCTAACGCGGGCGCGGCGCCTACGAAACCGACGCCCAAAGCGATCATCTGGCCCTCGCCTGCGCTTCCGGATGGCCCCATCCCCTACGAAACGGCCATCGAACGGAAGCTCCAGTTGGTGATCACCAAAGGACTGGTGCAGCCCTGGAGCATGGCCTTCCTTCCAGACGGCGGCATCCTCGTCACCGAGCGCCCGGGCCGTCTTCGCCTCGTGCGCAACGGCGTACTGCAACCGGAGCCCATCACCGGGTTGCCGCCCATTTACGCCAAGGGCATCGGCGGATTGATGGATATCGCGCTGCACCCGAAGTTCGCCGAAAACTCGCTCATCTATTTCACCTATATCAAGCCGCCCGCGGCACCGGACGCGAGACCGAACGCCCCCGGCACCCTCATGCTCGCGCGCGGGCGCTGGACCGGGTCGGCCATCGCCAATTTTCAAGACATCTTTACCGCGGTACAGGCCAACGCGCCGTCACGGATCATATTTGGCCGCGACGGCATGCTCTATATGTCCGTGGCCTCCGGCGATCCGCCCGCGGCCGAAAGCGCGCAGGACCCCAACGACCTTGCTGGCAAGGTCCTCCGCCTGCGCGACGATGGCACGGCGCCGCCGGACAATCCGTTCGTTGGCCGCGCTGGGTATCGGCCGGAAATCTACACCCTGGGCCATCGGGTGCCGCTCGGTCTCGCCATCAATCCCGAAACGGGCGCGATTTGGGAATGCGAAAACGGGCCCAATGGCGGCGACGAAGTGAACATCCTCGCTCCCGGCAAGAACTACGGCTGGCCGGTGGTGAGCTACGGCCGCTTTTACGGCGGTCCGCGCGTATCGACAAATCCTTATCGCGAAGAGATGGAGCCGCCGGTCATCTATTGGGTGCCTTCCATTGCTACTTCCGGCCTCGCCTTCTATACGGGCGACCGTTTTCCGAACTGGAAGAACAATCTGTTCATCGGCGGCATGCGCCAGGGCGAGGTGCCGCGCTCGGGCCATCTGGAGCGCGTCGATTTCAATAGCGAATGGGAGGAGTTGCATCGCGAGGGCATGCTGCGCGATTTGCAGCAGCGTATTCGCGACGTACGTCAGGGCCCGGACGGGATGCTCTACCTGCTGACGGCGGAAAATACCGGCGCGCTGATCCG